>WFSR01000001.1 GCA_015485895.1 Candidatus Microgenomates bacterium
CAATTAGATATTGGCCTTATGTGCCTGGGATATCTAATCTATAGTTAGATATTTTGGGTGCTATTGGTTGCCGGGGAAGGATTTTTGTGGTAATGATTAAGGAGTAATGGGGAAGATAAGGAAAATCATTTTATGGAATTTGCTGGTCTTGGGGGTAAGTCTAGTTATCGTCGGGGGAGTAGCAGCGAAACAAACGGCCCAGCTATTTTGGGGCGAGGGTTGCCCTCATTGCGAAAAAGTCCGCCTCTTTTTGCAGGATAACCAGCAAAATCTTCGCTGGACCATCATTGAGAAGGAAATTTACCACCATCCGGAAAATAGAACCCTTTTTTTAAATGCTGTCAAAGAGTGTGGCTTGGATATTAAAAAAGCGGGAGTGCCCCTTCTGGTTGTGGGAGAACAATGTTATTCGGGCGACCGGGAAATTATTAATGTTCTCCAAAACCAAGCGCTGACGGGCGCTAAAAAGCCCTCGTGGCCACAAACTAAGACAGGGGCGAAATTGACCCTGCCCCTGGTAGTAAGTGGGGCTTTGGTGGATGCTGTTAATCCCTGCGCTTTTGCTGTTCTTATCCTTCTGCTGATGACTGTTTTAGCAGCTGGCCAGCGGCGCCGGGTTATCAGCGCTGGCTTGGCATTTAGTGGGGCTATCTTCTTTTCCTATTATGCCATGGGAGTGGGACTTTATCGCCTGGTGGTTTGGGCCCGCCTGAGTCTTCTTCTGGCTCACTTTATAGGTATCTTGGCGATTATTTTAGGACTTCTTAACCTCAAAGATTATTTCGCCTATGGAGCCGGCGGTTTTGTTATGGAAGTGCCTCGCCGCTGGCGACCACAGATGAAAAAGCTTATTCGGTCTGCCACTTCGCCAGTATCTGCTTTTATCATTGGTTTGGCGGTGAGCACCTTTTTGTTGCCCTGCACCTCGGGTCCCTATATTGTCATTACCAGCTGGTTAGCCACCCGAGAGCGTTACCGCCAGGCCCTCCTTTGGTTGGCGGTTTATAATTTAGTTTTCATCTCTCCGATGGTGGCCATAACCATCGGAGTTTGGCGCGGCCTGGTGCCCCAGCAATTGGAAGAGAAACGCCAAAAATCTTTGCGGATTTTGCATCTTTTAGCGGGCCTTCTCCTTATTCTTATGGGGACAGGCATCTATTTACTTCCCTAATCAGCTTGACCTAAAAGGGTGATTAAGTCATTATAGGGTGATGTTAGCTAAGGTTTATTCAGTTGCACATCAAGGTCTAGAGACAATCAAAATTGAAGTTGAGGCTGAGGTTGTCAAGCGAGCGTTTCCTTCCTTTAATATTGTCGGTCTAGCGAGCAAAGCGGTAGATGAGGCCCGAGAACGGGTGCGGGTGGCAGTAGATAATTCGGGGATTAAGTTCCCCAGTCGAACGAAAATTACCATTAACCTGGCACCGGCTGATGTTGCCAAAGAAGGTTCATTTTATGATTTACCTATCGCCATAGCTATTCTTACCGCCGCTGATAGTATTAATTTAGACGCAAAACTATTGGAAGAAAGCTTGTTTTTCGGTGAGCTTTCGTTAGATGGCTCCCTCCGCCATACTCGGGGCGTTTTTCTTCTGGCTGATTTTGCTTATAAAAATCACTTTCACCAGCTTTTCGTGCCCCGTTCCGCAGCGGCAGAAGCAGCTTGCTTCCCTGATCTCAAAGTTTTCCCGGTGGCCAATTTGGCTGAATTGATAGGATTTCTGGCTAGACAGACGAAAATAGTTCCCCTAAAGCAGATTGATCTTAATTCTTTACTAGCTACTACTGAAGCTGAGTTTGATATGGCGCAGGTAGTGGGCCAGTATCAAGCTCGCCGGGCGATGGAAATTGCGGCTGCTGGTGGCCATAATATTTTTCTTTTGGGTAGCCCTGGTGCTGGTAAGACAATGCTGGCACGGGCAATGCCGGGCATCATGCCATCTTTATCACCGGAGGAAGCGCTTGAAGTAACACGAATTTATTCGGTTACCGGCAATCTAGCCCCAGGCGAATCAATTGTCCGCCGCCGGCCGTTTCGAGCCCCTCATCACACTACCAGTCGGGTGGGATTGGTAGGCGGGGGAAGTAAATTACAACCTGGTGAGGTGAGCTTGGCCCACCGGGGGATTCTCTTTTTAGATGAATTTGCTGAATTTCCCCGTCATGTGCTGGAAGCTTTGCGCCAACCTTTGGAAGATGGTTATGTCCGTATTTCCCGAGCGAGCGGGAGTGTGATTTTTGCCTCCCGTTTTCTCTTGGTAGCAGCTTCTAATCCTTGCCCCTGCGGTTATTTAGGTCATCCCACTATCGCCTGCCGTTGTACTCCCGGTCAAATTGCCCGTTACCGGAAAAAACTATCGGGGCCGATTATGGATCGCATTGATCTCCAAATCGCTGTTCCTCCGGTAAAAATAAAAAAATTGACCAAAGCTGTCCGAGAAAGTAAAGAGGAAAATTCGGCAACCATCCGTCAGCGGGTAGAAAAAGCCCGTCGACGACAGCGGGAACGGTTTCGGCGCCAGCGAGCTCATCTGCAAGCCAATGCAGAGATGGGTAGCCGCGAAGTGCGGGAAATGGTTAAAGTTAAACCTGATGCCTTAGCTTTTCTCGGTCAGGCGGCACAAAAGATGAGTCTTTCAGCTCGTTCGTACTTTAAGATTTTGAAAATTGCCCAAACGATTGCTGATTTAACTGGAGAAGATGAGGTGGCTACCCCATTTGTGGCCGAAGCTTTACAATATCGCCTTGATCTCCAAAAGTGGTAGAATAGAATATGGTTAGTTACCGATCCTCTTCCCAACGAGAGATGATAAAAACTATTCTGCCTCCACAAGAATTGAAAGCGATTAAAAAAGAACTTTATTGGAGCTTGTGGTGGGGTTTCGTTGCAATTGGTTTTGAGTTTATGTTATATTGGAAATGGCATTAGGGGGAACTTGGAAAAGTTTTGATCCTCCTGCCTGAAAGGGGGTGAGAAGAAAATGATGTTTTATTGTGTAAAATGTCGGAAGAAAGTTAATGTGCCTGATGGTCAAGTTGAATATGTTACCTTAAAGAATGGCCGACGAGCTGCCCGAGCAACTTGTCCTAACTGTGGGACCCGAATGTTTAAAATTTTGGGTGCCTGAGGACAGTCTAAAAAAGTCCGCCCCGGCTTTATGTCGGGACGGCTTTTTCGTAACTGCGTTCTGTGATAAAATTAATAGTAATGAATGATGTTTTTCTAAACGGCTTGCTTTTTCTGGGTGGCTTTTTGCTGGTTTTAGTAATTTTTCTTTTAATCAAAGTTGAGCGCCTCCAACGGCATTATCAACAACTAATGGCAGTAAAGAAAGGTAATTTGAAGGAACTTATGGAACGAGTACTAGCTGATTTAGAAACAGGAAAGAGACAACGTCGACAATTAGAAATTACTATTGAAAACTTGCAAAAACAACAAAAGTCGTATTTAGGACGTTTGGGTTTGGTCAAATTTAATCCTTTTAGCGAAACTGGAGGTAAACAGAGTTTTGTTTTAGCGATTTTAGACGATTTGAGAAGGGGGCTTATTTTGACCTCTTTTCATACTCGCACCGGGAGCAGAGTGTATGCTAAGATATTAGGGAAGAAGGAGAGAACAAGTTTGACGGATGAAGAAAAGTTAGCGGTTAAAAAAGCGGAGGAAAGAAGTGAAAGGTAAATTGATTGTTCTTTTACCGTTTTTGGGTAGCTATCTTTTGGCAGCTGGAATATCGTTTTGGGCTTTTTCCCATCGGACAATGTCACAAATGGTTCAGCCGGTGCAAGAAAAGCAAAAAATAGCCAGAGCTAAAGCACAATTTAGCGGCCCTCGTGATCAAGAATGTCCATTAAATGGGGAGTTTTTTACTAAGGCACAGAAGGATATCTGGTCTAAACGGCGGCCGTTGGTGGTAATGATTGAAAATCACCGTGAGGCGCGGCCACAATCAGGACTGTCACGGGCAGACATTGTATATGAAGCTGTGGCTGAGGGAGGCATTACCCGCTTTATGGGAGTTTATTACTGTCGGGCTACGGAGTCAGCTCCCCGTTCTTATGATGTGGGGCCGGTGCGTTCAGCGCGGACTTACTTTCTAGATTGGGCTTCGGAGTATTCTCGTTATCCCCTTTATAATCATGTTGGTGGGGCTAACTGTAGTGCTCCCCCGGGTGGCCGTTGCACCAGCGATCCACGAGTGCAGGCTTTGGAACAGATTGATCGTTACGGATGGCTTGCGCCTAAACATCACTGCGATATGAATCAATTTGCTTTAGGCTATCACCAATGTCGTCGTGAACCCGAACGCGATGGCCATTCTCGAGCTACTGAGCACACGATGTATTGCAGCACTCAAGCTTTGTGGCAACTAGCCGACAAACGTGGCTTATCTAGTTGGGATGAAAATTATTTCCGTCCCTGGCATTTTAAGAATGACCAACCGGCAAAACCTCCGGAAATGAAAGCGGTAAGCTTTTATTTTTGGCCAGGGTATGATGCCTACCAGGTGCGCTGGCAGTACGATCCTGCTGGTAACGATTACTTGCGAGAAAATGGGGGCAAGCCGCATATTGATTTTCTGACTAAAAAACAATTGACAGCTAAAGTGGTAATTCTCCAATTTGTCCGCCAAATCGGCCCGGTGGATGAGCATAAACATATGCTCTACGGCACTATCGGTCGTGGGAAAGCAGTTATTTTGCAGGATGGGCGCATTATTAAGGGAACCTGGCGAAAGCCGGCCCGCCAAAAAAGGACTATCTTTTATGATCAAAATGGTCGGGAAATAAAGCTTAACCGTGGTCAGATATGGATTGAAGCGCTGCCCTTAGGAACAAAAGTAAACTATGAATCCTAAACAAGCTCTGACAATTCTTTTGGTCTCCGCTACCCGGCGGGCTATTTTAGCTAAATTTTTTGCTCATCCTGAGGAAGCTTTTTATATTCGAGAAATAACCAATGAAGTGAAACGGACATTGAGTGGCGTTAGGAAGGAGCTTTTTCAGCTAGAGAAGTTGGGTTTACTGAAGTCAGAAAAACGTGGCAACAGAGTCTTTTTTAGTTTAAACCACCACTCTCCCCTTTTTTATCCCTTACTTTTGCTTATGGAAAAGAGTTATGGTTTGGGTGCCAAACTTTATCAGCAACGTGATCGTTTGGGCAAATTGCGTTTGGTCTTGGCCTCAAACCAATTTCTTACTTGGGCAAAGGATGCCCAAGGGGTAGATTTGGTAGTTGTAGGTCGAGTTGTTTTGCCAGAACTGGGGAAAATTATTCGTCAAGAAGAAACACGCCGCGGCCGAGAAATAAATTATGCAGTTATGAGTTGGCGCGAGTTCCGTCTTCGCTATCGTAACAATGACCCGTTTTTGATAACTTTTCTTTTGCGTGGAGTTGCGGTTTTGGTTGGGAGTGAAGAATTAATTTTCCAGGGAAAATGAAACGGCGTATTTTTCGGACTGGCCATAGTTTAGCAATTACCATTCCTCGTCAGGCGGCAAAGGCTTGGGATTTGCAAGCTGGTGAGGAAGTGGAGGTGAGAATAGAATATCGCCGTCAGCGTTTAATAGTTACTTTCTTAACTCCACGGCAAATAAGTTTATTAGCTTGGAAACCGAAATGAGAGCCCGCCGAGTTTTGGCTGCTATTTTATTGCTAACAATTTTTGGTCTGCTGGTTGACTGGCCACGGGAAATGGATATCCACTTCCATCTTGGGCGCACAGCTGTGCATTGGCATTTACAAAAACCCAAACTTGCTTTCTCTTTAGCTGGTTGGCATTTTAGCTTACCGGAAAAATTACCCAAAGGGTTGGATCTGGCCGGTGGGGTTCATCTGGTTTTCCAAGCCGAGATGGATAAAATTCCTGAGCATGATAGAACGGCAGCCTGGCAAGCATTGGAGGATAATATTCACCAGCGGGTCGACGCTTTCGGTTTAGGCGAGGTAGCCATTAGGCGAGTTCGTGAGGGGAACAATTATCGCTTGACAGTTGATATTCCCGGCGATATTAATCCCCAGCAAGCAGTGGCCTTGATTGGGAAAACAGCACAATTAAATTTTCGCCTGGTAGCTCCGACAGCAACGGTAGCAGCTAAGAAACAACAGATACTTTTCCTAAAAACCGGTTTGACTGGTGCTTATCTCAAGAGAGCTCAGGTGGACTTTAACCACCAAACCGGCAAGCCCTACGTTGGTTTGGTGTTTAATACTGCCGGGGCGAAAAAATTCGCTACAATTACTAAAAAACATGTAGGCCAACGTCTGGCAGTTTTTTTGGATAAAAGGCTTCTTATGGCCCCGGAGATAAAGGAGCCTATTCTAAATGGCCAGGCGATGGTTAGTGGTAATTTCCAATTGAAAGAGGTTAAGGAAATGGTTTCTCAATTGAACGCCGGCGCTTTACCGGTACCTCTAAAATTGATAGCCCAACAACGGGTCAGTCCTACTTTAGGGAAGGAATCTGTTCGGCAGGCTTTTCGGGCTGGAATAGCAGGGGTGACAATTGAAGGGCTGTTTATGGTGTTAATTTATGGTTGGTTAGGTTTTTTAGCGCTTTTGGGCTTAATGGTATATGGAATCTTAAGTTTTATGCTTTATAAAATTTTACCGGTGACGCTGACAATGCCCGGGATTGCCGGTTTTCTTCTTTCTTTAGGGATGGCAGTTGATGCTAATATCCTTATTTTTGAGCGTATGAAGGAAGAATTGCGAAGTGGCAAACCTTGGCGATTAGCTATGGAATTAGGATTCGGACGGGCCTGGGATTCAATTCGTGATGCCAATGCTTGTACTCTAATTACATCTTTTGTCCTTTTTAATCCTTTTGACTGGCATTTTCTTAACACTGCCGGCATGGTGCGCGGCTTTGCTTTAACCCTAGGATTAGGGATTCTCTTAGAACTTTTCACCAGTGTTATTGTCGTCCGGGCAATTATGAGAGTTCTTTATCATTGGAGGACCAAATGAATTTTATGCGATTTAGAATTTTGTATTTTTTGCTTTCGCTATTGGTTTTGGTGCCAGGGGTATATTCGCTAGCGCGATGGGGTTTGCGACCGTCGATAGATTTCCGTGGCGGCTCGGTGTTGACAGTAGTAGTGCCTCGGGAAGTAAGCGACCAACAATTAGCTCACCTGGTCCAAAAAGCAGTGGGTGAGGAGCCGGCAATTGTTGACATTGAGGGGAAGAGCCAGCAACGGGAGATTCGTCTATCAGCGATTTCTTTATCTGGGAAAGAGAAAATTCTCCAAACCTTGCGGGAAAGGTTAGGATCGGTGAGGGAGATACAATTTGCTAGTTTAGGGCCAGCTTTAGGCAAAGAATTACTAATAAAAACAATTACTGGCTTAATCTTAGCCACTCTTGGCATTCTTTTTTATATTTCGCTTCGTTTCCGGGAGAGGAGTTTTGGCAGTTGTGCCGTTTTGGCGATGCTCCATGATTCTTTGGTTCTTTTGGGCGTTTTTAGCCTTTTGGGGCATTTTAGCCATGTTGAAGTGGGTAGCCTTTTTGTTACTGCTCTTTTAACGGTCCTTTCCTTTTCGGTTCACGACACAGTGGTGGTATATGATCGTATCCGCGAGTTGCGCCGTTATTATCCTAAACTTGATTTTACAGCTTTGGCTAACTTAGCAGTTACCCAAACCTTAACGCGCTCCCTTAACAACTCGATGACTATAATTTTAGTTCTGACAGCCCTTTTTCTTTTGGGTGGGCCAACGATTCACTGGTTTAGTTTTGCTCTTCTAGTGGGCATGGTTAGCGGCACTTATTCCTCAATTTTTACGGCTGTGCCTCTTTTGGTGGTTTGGAAGAAGTGGCGGAAGCAACCAGCTGGCGATAAATAATCGGTAGCTGTTTGAGGAGGTAGCGGCGCTGGTTATGTTTAGGATTTTCTTCTACTTCGTGGAAAAGAGCTTGGAGAATTTTGCCAACCAACGGACCCGGGGGGATTTTTAACTTTTCCATTACTTCGTGGCCATTAATCTTGAGATCCTTAATAGTAAATGGTTGCTTTTGAACTTCTGCTAATCGTTTTTTGAAAAGCTCAAACCGCCAAGAAGTAGGTCGGGAACCTGAGCCAATGCGGTCAGCAGTGCGCAATAATAGCATATCTTGAAGATTCTCTTTACCTACATGGCGGATGAAACGGCGGAGGGCCTTATCAGTTTGGTGCTCTTCAACGGTAAATTGATGCCAGCGGACTAAGCGCCAGAGACGTTGGCTGTCTTTTTTGCTAAGGCGAAAACGTTGGCTAAGTCGTCGGGCAATTTTGGCTCCAACCACCTCATGGTTGTAAAATGTGCGCTCAGCTCCCTCACCTCGGGCAGTTACCGGCTTCCCGATATCGTGAATAAGAGTGGCGAACCGCACCAGAGGATCGGGGCTAGGGCAGCTAGCAAGTGCTTTTAAAGAATGAGTCCAAACATCATAAATATGGTGCTTGGCTTGGGCGACTCCATAGGCAGCTTCAAGTTCAGGAATGAGATAATGAAGGAGATGGCTGGTGCGGAGGAAATTAATGCCCTCAGCCGGATAGCGACTGGCAAGAATTTTCCATAATTCGTCGCGGATCCTTTCGGCGGAGATTTTCTTGATTAGGCCAGCGTTTTTTTGAATAGCGGCAAATGTATTTTTTTCAATAAGGAAGCCTAATTGAGATGAAAGACGGATAGCACGTAGCATGCGGAGAGCATCTTCATGAAAGCGTTCTTCCGGATTTTTTACCGCCCGAATGAGCTGTTTCTTTATGTCCTCTTGGCCCTCATAGGGATCGATAATTCCTACTCGCCTCTTTTGATAGGATAAAGCTATAGCATTAATGGTGAAATCGCGGCGTTGGAGATCTTCCTCAAGAGTTTTACCCCAGCGAATTTTACTAGGGTGGCGGTAATCATGGTAATCAGCTTCCTGACGGAAAGGGGTAATCTCTATGTTTTGGTTTTTGGCCAAGGGGATGGTGACAGTGCCAAATTTGTTGTGGTAAAAACTTTGGGGGAATAATTTTTGAATTGCTTTGGGTGGAGCATTAGTAGTGAAGTCCCAGTCGTGGAATGGGCGCTGCAAGAGGAGATCGCGGACAGCTCCACCCACTAAATAGATTTGCCAACCTTCCTTTTGAAAGGTTTGAAAAACTTTTTTAATTCTTGGCGGTAGGGCAACCGGTGATAAGTTTTTTGTCATACTGAATTATATAATAGGTTATGGCAAATTACCGCTGGCATTTATTGACTAAAACAGTAGTGGGTGCTAATAACCGCCAAGAATTGGCAAAAATTCTTCTTCGTAATCGAGGACTAGAGGAGGATAATGACTTCTTTTATCCGCCACATCCGGATAAATTTTCTCTCGCTGATCTTGGAGTTGATAAACAGATGGTGGAGAAAAGTTACGCTCGGCTTAATAAAGCTCGCCAGCGTAAAGAGGAAATTATTATTTTTGGTGATTATGACGTCGATGGTTTTGTTTCTACTGCCTTAGTTTGGGAGAACTTGTATTATCACGGTTGGCACATTTTACCCTTTTTACCACATCGTTTACGTGATGGTTACGGCTTACGACCGGAGGCGGTTCATCGGTTAAAAGACCAATATCCCCATCTCAAACTTTTATTGACGGTTGACAATGGTATTAGTGCCTTTGCTGCTGTTGAGGAAGCCAAGAAGTTGGGTTTGGATGTTATTGTTCTGGATCACCATCTTCGTCTTGGGAAGCAAGATTTAGCTGCTGATGCGGTTATTCATTCGGAAACGGTTTCTGCCGGTGGCCTGGCTTGGTTTTGGCTTCGCCACTGGTTCCGGCCCGATTTGGGCCTGGCTGCCCTTTCGACGATTTCTGATGTGATGCCTCTTCGAGGTGTTAATCGTTCTCTGGTAAAATTCGGCTTGCCAATTTTAGCTAATACTAAAAGAGTGGGATTGCGTCAACTTTTCCAACAAGCAGGGGTCCGTTTCCCCCTTGATACTTATCAGGTTGGTTTTATTATCGCTCCCCGCCTGAATGCTTTCGGGCGCATTGCTGAGCCTATGGACGCTTTGCGGTTGCTTTGCACCCAGAAAATACACCGTGGGTCAGAATTAGCGCGTTTGGCAAACGAGGTAAATAACCAGCGACAACAAATGGTTGTCTCGGGTATTGAGAAAGCTCGCCGCCAAATTGGAGAAAAGCCCGATAAAATTTTAGTGGTAGCCGATAAAAATTATCACCGTGGCATTTTGGGCCTGATTTCGGCACGGCTGTTGGAAGCATTTGCCCGGCCGGCGTTGGCTATTCAAATAGGGAAAGAGGTTTCTTATGGTTCAGCTCGGTCGGTAGAAGGTATCGATATTACTCGTTTTTTGCAGCGGTTAGGTAATCTTCTTTTAGAAGTAGGCGGCCACGAAAAGGCAGCTGGTTTTAGCCTTCTGACCAAAAATTTGGCTCGTTTCCAAAAGGAGTTGCAAAGACTAGCAAAGAGTGAGATTGATGAAAGACTTTTGCGTTTAGAGAGAAAAATAGATTGCCGGGTAGGTGGCGATGTTGTTGATTTGAAATTAGCTAAACTGACAGCTGCGATGGCCCCTTTTGGTGAAGGTAATCCCCAGCCACTGTTTTGGTGGTCAGCTAGAGTAGCTGGTGTAGAAACGCTAGGGCAAGAACATCAGCACCTTAAATTGCAACTATTTGACGACCGGGTGCCTTTGGAAAAGAGGCGCTATTTTAAGGCCCTTGGCTTTGGCATGGGAGAGAAAGCGGCTAATATTATGCCCGGTGATAATTTAGACCTTCTCTTTACGCCAAAAATTGACACTTGGCAACAGAAGGAAACATTGACGCTTTACATTCGCGATTTGCGGTTATCAAATAAACAACTAACAACAGACAACTAACAACAAACAACGGGAGCTAAGAAAGTGAAAAGTTGAAGTGAAAAGTGAAAAAGAAGTTTAAGTGGAAAGTTAAAAAAGCCCTAAAAGGGCTGCCCAAGGCTGAAAGCCTAAAGTTTTAATAAGGAAAAAAGAATTAATGTGAGAAATAAATGGAACTAGGAGCTAGGTTGGAGGAACTAGGCTATTGGATGATGATAGATGATAGTAACTCTTCATTCCGTCATCCTGATCCCCGATGAAATCGGGGGCTCAGGATCTTCAGCAAGTGTGCCGTTGACAGTGGTAATATGACACCCAGCTGATCCCAAAGCTCCGACATGCGTCGGAACGGGGTAAACTGAACTCAGCATGACGAAATAGATGGAGCTAGGAAAAAGAAGCACCAAATCCCAAATTTCAATAACCAAACAAATCCTAAATCCTAATGATCCAAATCCTAAACAAATCCAAATCACCAAATGACTAAATGACCAAAACAAAAGATAAAGATGAACAGAAGAAAAAAGAAATGTTTTGAACATTTAAATATTTGGTCATTTGAACATTGTTTAGAGTTTAGAATTTAGGATTTTGGTATTGTTTGTGGTTTGGTGTTTGGAATTTATGATTTGTTTGTTTTAGGGTAATTTTCGGTGGTAAAATTACTTATATGAAACGCATTTGGATTAAACAAATAAACGACCACGTGGATGAAAAAGTTCTTCTCAAGGGTTGGGTAATGGCTAAGAGGGATCATGGTGGGGTAGTTTTCCTGGATTTTCAAGATCGGAGTGGGCAAGTGCAATTAGTGGGCAATAAGGCTTTAAGCCAATATAATGAGAGTGATGTCTTGGCGGTGGTGGGGACGGTGAAGAAACGGGACCCGCACTTTGTGAATCCTAAGATAACTACTGGTGAATATGAAATTGCTGTTGAAAAAGTTCGCCGCTTAGCCAAAAGTGATCCCCTGCCGTTTAATATCCGTGGTAATGGTTACGATATTAAAGAAGAGGTGCGTCTTCGTTATCGTTACCTAGATTTACGCCGGCCACGGTTGCGACGAAACCTTCAGCTACGCCATCAGGTTGAGCAGCTTTTTCGCCAACAATTTTCTCAGCGGGAATTTTGGGAAATAGAGACTCCTTATTTAAGTAAAGCTACTCCAGAAGGAGCCCGTGATTTTTTAGTGCCTTCGCGGTTACAACCGGGCAAGTTCTATGCTTTGCCCCAATCACCCCAGCAGTATAAACAATTATTAATGATTGCCGGGGTGGAAAGATATTTTCAAATTGTGCGCTGTTTTCGGGATGAAGATCTCCGAGCTGACCGCCAGTTTGAATTTACTCAAATTGACGTCGAGATGTCGTTTGTTACCCGGGAGGATATTTTGGCCATTATTGAGGAGATTGTAGTTGCGGTAATGAAAGCTTTAGGGCGCAAAATTCACCAGGTGCCCTTCCCGCGGATTTCTTATCAGGAAGCAATGCGCCGTTTTGGTAGCGATAAGTTTGATTTGCGCAAAAATAAGAAAAGTGATGAATTGGCTTTTGCCTGGGTTATAGATTTTCCTCTCTTTGAAAAGACGGAAGATCGAGCTATAAGTCCGGTGCATCATCCCTTTACCGCGCCTCACCCTGAAGATATCCATTTTTTGGATAAAGATCCTTTACGAGTGCGCTCTTGGCAATATGACTTGGTTTGTAACGGCCATGAAATAGCCGGTGGAAGCATTCGGATTACTAATCCTCAGTTGCAAGCTAAAATTTTTCGTATTTTAGGCCATTCCCAAAAAGAAATTCAAACTAAATTCGGCCACCTTCTGGATGCTTTTCGTTATGGTGTTCCTCCTCATGGGGGAATTGCTTTTGGCCTGGACCGCTTGCTAGCCATTTTGGCCGGTGAAAAAAGGATCCGTGAAGTTATCGCTTTCCCGATGACGGCTAAAGGCAGAACGGCGGTGATGGATGCTCCTTCGTCGGTTAGCGAAACACAACTCCGGGAGTTAGGACTGCGATTGAACAAGAAACGCTGATGGTTGGGCAAATTTTAGCATTCTTCTTTTTAAGCTCCTGGTGGTTTCCCTCTGAGCGTTATACTATACCTCAATGGCAACCAGCCCCTCTGGCTTCTTCCCGCCGGCCAATCAATAAACAGTTAAGGGCAAAATCCTATTTGTTAACGGACTATCAGTCTGGTGAATGGCTGGTGGCTAAGCATCCCCATCAAAAGCTGTTGCCAGCGTCTTTGACAAAACTAGTTACTGCCTTAGTAGCTCGTCAATATTTCCCTCTGGACGAAGAATTGGAAGTTAGCCATCCGTATTTAGTTGGCCAGGTGGCGCATTTGACCGCTGGGCATGTTTTCCGGGTAAGAGACTTGTTAAAAGCAATGTTGATCCATTCGGCTAATGATGCGGCTTTTGTTTTTGCTGATAATTATCACCGTCAAACAGGGAAAAATTTTGTGGCATTAATGAATACTTGGTTAGGTAAGCATGGTTTAGCTGAAACACATTTTGCCAATTTTGATGGCGAAGAGGATAAGGGACATTACTCTACTGCTGCCGATCTTGTCAAAATAGGGCATTTTTTTTTGGCGGATAAATTCTTAGCAGCCTTAGTTAGGCAAAAAACAACAACATTTTTCGATAACGAGGGCCAAAGTTATACTTTAACAAGCACTGATGAACTACTAGGAGTACCAGGCTTTGAAGGGGTAAAAACTGGTTGGACCAAGAAGGCTGGTGAATGTTTCTTGGGGTATTATACTTTACCTAAGCAGCCAGCTTTGATGAGTGTAGTTCTTCATAGCCCGGCGCGTTTTACGGAAACAGAACGCTTGGTAGCTTGGCGGCGATATTTTACTTGGACGCAGCCGGTTCCAGAAAATCGGGACTGATGGCTTCTACATATCCAATGAAATTATTACTGCCAGAAAAAACGTAAACGGGTTTTAAGAAATTAGTAGCATAGTTAGGGTTGACATAAGCAAGATAAACTTTACGAATTATAATAGGTGCGTTGTCTTGGTGGAAATAAGCAGAGTCGATGTTAGCTAGGTGAAAATGGCCCTTTTTTAATTCCGCCCAAGCCTGAGCAATAGGAAGAAGAGGATAGGTGGCATATTTTTCCTGATCGATAGGGAAATGAACAAATTTTGCTTCTACAATGTTGCGGCTTCCATTGCCACTTACCCACACACTTATGTTTGGGTTTTGCCAATTAGGAGGGAGGAGGGGATGTTGGTTGATAGCCTGACGGTGGTAACTAACTCGGGCAAGATTAGCGTCGGCTAGGGCGTGAGCTAGTTGGAGGCCTTGAGGAGTGAGTTTATAAAAAGTGATTTCGCCTGGAGTAATGAGATCGAGAGGTTGGTTGATCAAACCCTTGAGGTAGGTATAAGCTGTATCTTGAATTTGGTTTAGATCTGGAGGGAGGAGCTGAGACATAATTGTTTGGTCATGCTGGATAGGATAGCGATAATGAAAATTCCCGGTCAACGGATTGATAGTCAACACCTCGCCAGTCTTGTCTCGGTGGTAATGAAGCAGGTTGTCGTTAGTATGGTTTGGCGGTTGAATGAAACCTAATTGACGAGCGAGGTTATTAGCCTTGTCGAAAGCTAAAAGACGGGATTGCTGGGCAATGACAAAATATACTTTATCTTGATTGGGTAGTTTTGGTAAACTGCCGGTAACCGTTTCTAATCGAAATTTTTGGGGGCGTTGTTTAGGTTCTTGAAATTCAGTCCGGGGCAAAGTGCCAAAGGCGACATTTGGTGGCGGAGGCGCTGGCGGATGAGCTCGGAGCCAGTTATGATAAGCGATTTTCCAAACGAGATGGGCGCCAATGACGAAAACAATAGCTAAAGCAGTGAATTTAATAACCCGCCGCGTCCAAAAGGCAACAATAGTCAGATTCGGTCCTGTTTGCATTTATTTCAGTATAGCATTTAGGGTAAAATAAGGAGATGAAATTGATGACGTTGTCTTTTCCTCGCACCATTTATCAATTGAAAGGCGAAGAATCGTTTTTAAACCCCTGGAGTTCTCTAAATACTAAAACGACTTATCGGCATCTCCGTCGGGAAATTCTCTTTGCTATCGACAATTTACATGGGAAAGTTCAGGTAAAAAAACCTCCACTGACGGAGGCAGATGTTTTGCGTCGTTGGATTTTAGCTCTCCCGCGGCGTAATTATACTCCTCCCCAATATCCTCATCTCCAGCTTTGGTATTTGAGTAAATATTTCACTCCTACTCTGGCTTTATTGCCCCGGGAACAATTATTGATATTACCTAACATCATCGAAGTGATAAAAAGAGCTATTTTACGTTGGCAACGGCAGCAAAATTTAGCTGGTCAATTTGTCTTTGGTATTAATGCGACACCGTTTGCTTTTATTAAGCGCCGGGATGGTAGTTATTGGCCAGGAGGGCAATCAGTGCGGGCGTTTCATCTCTCTTGTCTTTTGCTTCCTTCACGGCGGGTGATGAAAAAACAGGTAATAAGCCAAGATCGACTAGGATTAATTTATCCTTCTGATTTTGCTATTAATATTTTAAAATTTTGGTTTCATCTTCCCAATTTGCAAGATTATATTTTGTCTCATTCTCGTTTCCATTATCTTTTTACTCGCCGGGGGCTAGTGTTCAAATTTCCTATCACTAATAAGGGCAACTTGACGGAAATATTGGCATTTTTGTATCGTTTCGATCAAATTGCCTATAAGGTACAACTTATTCTGATCCATTCTCTATACAAAAAAAGTGAACATTTTTTGAATAATCTGGAAACACTTTTGGTATCCACTGATGCCGACGCCCTTAAAGAAGCTAGAAGGTTACATCTTCATTTTGAGGGCGTTTTACCTTTGGTGGCTTTGGAAAAAATCTGGGCTGGTCTTCAAAAGCTAGATCTTGCCTACGGCCATCGTCGTCGACTTCTCCCCTACCTGCGCTATCGGTGGAAAAAGGTAGCGGCAAGCTTGGTTTTAAACGAACAAAATGAGCCCTCGTCTTTTTTGGCGAATGTGCCAATAGCGCTCCGCCCTGGTATGGGTTACGGATATCTGGTGGAAGAGAAGGCGGGAAATAACAACGTATGGATTATGCCTTTAGACACACTGTTGCCTAAAGGGATTATTGAGGCACGTGGTTTCTCGTTTTCTGAGAAGATTGTCCGTCACCAAAAACCTGCCTGGTTAGCCTCACTACGGAGTTACATTTGGCGTTCATTTTCGCAACCAGCCACTAGCAGAAGATGGGGGCGAGAAAAAAATGGGAACTAACCAAGCTTTTTGTTGGCATTGGATAAAGGTGCCACCACGATAGGGCGACACTTTTTTTAAAAGAAACGACCCTTTTCGTTTTGGGGTTGAGTATGTTACTTTCAGATTTAGTGTATGCTTGAAGTTAGTAAAATAGCTAGTACTTTGACTGACCAGATCAGCTTGTGATAGGTTCTCGATAATATCTAAGAGGTTATCCAAGAGGGGGTGATTGATGCTTGCTGTAGCCGTGGGACTAGTCATTAGCCAGTGATCGCTTTTTTGTACGAATTGCACAGTAGTACCGTTAGGATAGGCAATTTCGATATTAGTAATATGTTGGCGATTGAAATGAGGGAGGATAGAATACCGGCGATTAGCATATTGGTGCCAAGCCAGAAAGAGGGTTAGTAAAAATAAGCCCGCAATGGTGATATCTAAGAGGTTAGTTTTTTTGAGCATGGCGGCGATGGAACCAATAGCCTAATCCTGCCAGAACGATGAGGATACTGGGCAAACCTAAAACAATAATTTCGAGAAGAAGGTATTGAGTTGGAGCTAGCAGCGAAAGGGGGCGACTCAGAATAAGTTTGTTGCGGATTTTGGCTAGTTCAGGATTACCGTTAACGAGATCTACTAAATCAAGGAAGAAAACTAAGTTTTCAGGGTGGTGATAAATGTTTTGATTGCGTATGAAATCACTATCACTGATAACAGCTAAGCGGCCGGTTTTTTTTTGATATCCACCGAGGGCAACCTGCCGGAATGCGGTTGGGGCAGAAAGATTAGTTGGCAGAATATCATCTGGTGATATTAGCCAGGATTGAGGAGTAGTTCGCACTATCCAGGTAACGTCGGAAGCAAGTTTAATAGGCGTCGTCCAAAAAAGAGTAACTTTCCCGATGCCGGCCAGAGGAGCATAGCTGTGGTTAATATTGCCACGGTCGATAACCGGCCAAGGGGGGTAAGGTGTTAGGAGTGATTGCCCTTGAGGATTTTGAAAATTTGCTAGAGCAGCGTGACGATCGGAAACAAATTTCTTTTCCCCAAAGCCAAAACCGTGCTTTTTTAACCAACCAGAGAAATTTGTGCTGTTGAGACTGGGGCGAAGGTTACCATTGATGTGGTACTTGTCAAAAAGAACCAAGATGCCGTGCTGTTCCTTTAGAAAGTTGTCTAAGTTTTGTAAAGCTTGCTGGCTGAAATTAGCTTGGGGATTAATAATGAGAAGAGTGCTTAAATCTTGTGGTGCATTATCGAGGTTGATCAGCTGAGGGGTGGCAATTTGTTTGAGAGCTTTCCAGGCTAACGAAAAATTTGAAGGGGAGCCGGTTTGACCATCACTGACCCATCCAATTATCTTTTCCTTTTTTTGACTTAATTTAAAAATGGCTGCAGTGAGGCTATACTCAGGGTTGCTAAGAAGCTGTCCTAAGGGGAGCAGCTCCTCGTGATTGTGGTAGCCGACACTGAGGGCAAAATAACCTTGAGTTACCTGCAATTGGTTTTGATTGATAGTTGAGAATTGAAGGGGAGTTAATCCTAGATGATTAGCCGTTCGTCGAGCCTGAGGATTATTGGTAGGGTCGAGAATTTTAATCTGGATTTTAGGACTGAGTTGCTGGTAACGGTCAAGAAAGGCTAAAAGCCGTTGGCGGGGAGCTAGAAATTGAGGAGGTAATTTTTGGGAAAGGAAGAATTTGACGGTGACAACATCATTGAGATGGCGAACAATTTTTTTACTCACAGGAGAAAGAGAATAAAGATGGTCTTCGGTAAAATCTAATTGGAAAGGAGTTGTTGTAGCTAGGAAATTTAAGCCTAGTAAAAGGCCAATAAGAGCTATTAACTTTAGGTAGGTAATTTTTTTCATTGGCGTTTTCTTTTTTGAACTATAATTGTGCTTAACCAGAAAATTATGAACCAGGTGAGAAAGAAAATGACATCACTAAGGCTTAGAAAACCGTCGCCAAGATGTTGATAATGGGTTCGGAAACTAAGGTAACGGAACCAACTGCCAAGTTGGGGGAAGTGAAGAAGGAAAAAATTTTGACCAAGGAGATCGTCGCCTAGAAGGAAAAGAAAACCTAAAAAGAATCCGCTTAAGTTATACCGGCTGCTGATATTAAAGAAAAAACTGGCCAGTAAATAAGCCAAAAGAAGAATACTACCACCTAAATAACCGCCTAGGAGGATGCCTTTGTCGGGATGATCTAGCCAAAAAAGCATTCCGGCTAGAGGAGTGCTGGCTAGAAGGAGAATAAACAAAAGAGAAAAAGCAGCGATTAGCTTATTTGCAAGAATAAAAGGGGTTGAAAGCGGAAGGCTTCTTATTAATTCCTCGCGATTATTTTGTTTCTCTTCGTTAATTAAGACAAGAGAAACAAGAGGGGCCAAAAACATAAAAAAGAAAGGTAAATTTTGCCAGAGAGGTTGGAGAGTAGATTGACGATTAACTAAAATAACACTAAAGGCAAGCCAGTTATTTAAAATAATAGCCAGGATGAGAAAGATAAAAGTTAGCGGTTGACGAAAGAGAAAGCGCATTTCTTTTTGGTAGAAAGCCCAAAATCTTTTCATTGGGTAAGCTTTTGAAAAATACTCTTTAATGATTGGTGCTTAGTTTTAAGTTGAAGCACTTGCCAGCGGGGGTGCTGGCGGATAATTCGCCAGAGTGATAACTGAGCTTTATCAAGGGGTTGGTTGGATGTTAATTCGATGGTAAAAATTTGGCCTTTTTTCTTTTGGCGGGCAATTTTTATTTTCGCTTTGGCTAGGATATTCTGAAGAACGCTTGGGGTGGTGTTTTTTATTTGGATAATTAATGACGATTTTTGCAAGAGATTGTTAATGTCCCCAGCGGTAATAATTTCCCCTTGATGGATGATGACAACATGCTGGCAAATAGCCTGGACTTCACTTAAAATGTGAGATGAAAATAAAATTGTGCTTCGGCTCTGACGGAGAAATTGACGTACCTTTTGCTGCTGATTGGGATCAAGGCCATTTAGTGGCTCGTCCAAAATAATTAAAGAGGGCGTGCCTAGAAAGCTGGCAGCTAAGCCCACCCGTTGGCGGTAACCTTTGGAAAGATGCCCTATCAGATCGTGAAGACGGTCATCAAAAAATAGTTTTTTTGCTAACCAGGCAATTTGCTGTTCCAATGTGGTTGCTTGGCGCATCTCTCCGATAAATTGGAGATATTCGTAAGGGGTAAGAAAATCATAGAGAGGGTTATCTTCGGGGAGGTAACCAAGCTGGAAGCGAGAGTGCCAATCTAAAGGATTAATAAGTTGATTGTGGAAAAATATTGCCCCTCTGTCAGCGGCTAGAATCCCAGTAATGATGCGTATAGTAGTTGTTTTACCTGCGCCGTTGGGCCCAAGTAGGCCAGTTATTTTCCCTTTGGGGATTTTAAATGAGATATCTTTAAGAACCCGATGAGGGCCAAAATTTTTACTAATGTTTTTGAGCTCGAACATCCTAAAAGTTTTATAGCAAATTTTCGTCTGGTGGGCAACTTTTAAAAGTGCTCGGGCCAATGAGGGTCGGTCTGGACAATTAGGTGGAGGAAAACTTTTTTATTGGTGATAAGCTCTATTTCTTTGCGGGCCAGAGTGCCGATTTGTTTTAGAGTAGTACCATTTTTACCAATGATTATTTTCCGGTAGCGGTCATCAACTATTAGAATTACCCCTTCGATACGAA
Organism: Candidatus Microgenomates bacterium; assembly: GCA_015485895.1. GTDB lineage: Bacteria > Patescibacteriota > Microgenomatia > UBA12405 > UBA6130 > S016-97. The sequence continues at coordinate 19,825 of WFSR01000001.1, forward strand.
ATATTTTTTCTTCTTCCTTGATTTGGGTAATTTTGACGGTGAGGATGTAAGGAACTTCTTGGCGGAGGGTAAGAAAAGCTTTCTCGCGAATAATTTCGGCAATAAATTTTTTGGGAGTAAGATCAGGCGATCGTTGGCCCTGGAACTGATTGCTATTGAACAAGGGCTGCGAAGTTAAAGGAAGGCGAAGGAAAATTTGTTCCATGAGAGTTTTGAGATGGGTGTGGTGGAGAGCGGAAACGGATACGGTAGCTGAAAATTCATCGCTAAAAGTTTCGTATTGGTAGCGGTAGTTGGACCCCTTGATGTCAATTTTATTAAAAACAAGAATTTTTGGTTTAGGGAATTGCCGGGCTCGACCAAGAATAATATTTTCCTCAGGGCCACGGGGGCGGTTTTGGTCAATAACATAAAGGAGGAGATCGGCAATTTCTAAACTTTGGGTAAGCGATGTGCTGATTTTTTGACTTAGAAAAGGCGCTCTCCGGTAAAAAATCCCCGGGGTATCCCAGAAAATAATTTGTCCTCTCTCATCCCAATAAGTGGCTCGTAAAATCCCCCGGGTGGTTTGGGGCAGGGGGGTTACAATGGATACTTTTTGCCCTACTAGAGCGTTGATAAGGGTTGATTTGCCAGCGTTGGGGCGGCCAACCACAGTTACCTGACCAGCCCGGAATTGATTTGGTGTTTTTTTGGCCATTTGATATACTCTCAAAAGAGTATATCAGGTTGACGGCTAGCAGTCTATATGTTAAACTGCTAAAAGAATGATTCTAAAATCACAATTAGGCGAGAATAAAATTAATGTTTTACCTCTTATACCTTTGCGGAATGTGGTTCCCTTCCCACATGTGGAACTTAATCTTATTTTTGGCCGCCCTGTTACAATAGCTGCTCTCAATTCGGCTATGCGAGGGCCCAAAAAAGTAGTTTTGGTGGCCCAGAAACAACCTGAGTTAGATGTTGTTGGCTGGAATGAAATTTATCATGTGGGTGTCTTGGCTGAGGTGCGCCAGGTATTTCAAGCTGATGGGACCCTTCATGCGGTGGTTCAAGGCCTACGCCGGGTAGCCCTTTTAGAGCTGGTAAAAGGTAACGGATTTGATCAGGTAAAATTTATTGAGCTAGAAGAGAGATTTGACCATAGCCAGGAAGTGCGCTTAAAAGCAGCTCATCTAGCGCGCGAGTTGCGGCGAGCTTTCAGTTTAGGGAAGGGGTTAGAGCCGCTTCTGATGCTTAAGCTTACCAGCGGCTTACCTTTGCCAGACCTTTTGGATCAAGCTAGTTTTGCCCTGGACGCTTCGGTAGTTGAAAAACAAAAGTTACTAGAAACGCTTTCTTGGCAACAACGTCTAAACCTGTTAATTAATTTACTGGGACGGGAAATTCAGGTCTTGGAGTTAGAACAGAAAATAGAGAAGAAAACGCGGAGCCGATTTGAAGAGCACATGAAAAAGACTGTTTTGGAAGAGAAGAAAAAAACAATAGAAAATGAGCTAAAAAGTCTTGGTATTGGAGGCAAGGATAATGCCCTGGCGGAGTTACACCGGCGGCTCAAAAAAGCTGAACTACCAACAGCGGTGCGTAAAAAAGCTGACTATGAGTTGAAACGACTTCAGCAAATGCCAGCTTTTGCGCCTGAGGCAAGTTATATTCGCACCTATTTGGAAACATTGGCTGCCTTGCCTTGGGTGCAAACAAAACAGAAGGCTATTTCCTTAAAGAAGGCCGCCCGGATTTTAAATCACGATCATTATGGCCTGCGAGAAGTAAAAGCGCGAATTTTGGAATATTTGGCGGTAATGGAGTTGCGTAAAAAGGAGAAGCAGAAAAAAAGTGAGGAGCAAAAGGCGGGGAAAGGCCCGGCTAACATTCTTTGTTTCATTGGTCCACCGGGGGTGGGCAAGACGTCATTGGGGCAATCTATCGCCCGGGCTTTGGGGCGGAAGTTTGTCCGGGTATCTTTAGGGGGTATTCGAGACGAGGCGGAGATTAAAGGGCACCGGCGGACATATGTTGGGGCGATGCCCGGCCGGATTATCCAGGGAATTAGAACTGCGGGAACTAAGAATCCAGTTTTTATGCTTGACGAGGTCGATAAAATTGGTACTGATTTCCGTGGTGATCCAGCAGCAGCTTTGCTGGAAGTTCTTGATCCCGAACAAAACAGAAATTTTTCTGACCATTATTTAGAAGTGCCCTATGACCTTTCCGATGTTTTTTTTATCTTGACCGGTAATATGGTAGATACTATCCCTCCAGCCTTGCGGGACCGTTTAGAGATTATTCACTTTTCTAGCTATACTGCCGAGGAAAAGTTACAAATTGCCAAAAAATATCTAATTCCCAAACAATTGAAGAATCATGGACTGGGAAAGTATAAAATCCATTTTCAAGATGACACTCTGCGTTTAATTATCCAAGATTACACTTATGAAGCTGGGGTGCGCAATTTGGAGCGGGCGATAGCTAAAATTTGCCGCCGGTTGGCACGGCGGATTGCCGAGAAAAAGCCTTATTCACGAGAGATAACTAAGGCTGTAGTGCGGCGCTTTTTGGGGCCAAAGGAATTCAACCATGCTCTGCGGGAGCGGAAAGACGAAGTGGGAGTAGCGACTGGTTTGGCTTGGACACAGGCGGGCGGGGAGATTCTTTTTGTGGAGGTTGCTTTGATGCCCGGCGACGGTAAGATTTATTTGACCGGAAAATTGGGCGAGGTGATGCAAGAATCGGCTCGGGCGGCAATTTCCTATATTCGTAGCCACTGGCAGACTTTGAAGGTGAAGAAAAATTTCTTTAAAAATTTGGATATCCATATTCATGTGCCTGAAGGGGCGGTTCCCAAAGACGGGCCGTCGGCAGGGGTAACGATGGCCACCGCCTTGCTGTCGGCGTTGACCAAGAAGAAGGTGCGTGCTGATGTAGGGATGACTGGGGAAATTACTTTGCGGGGAAAGGTGCTGGAAATTGGCGGGGTGAAAGAGAAAGTTCTCGCCGCCCATCGGGCCGGCTTAAAGACCATTATTTTACCTAAGGCAAACAAGAAGGATGTTAGTAAAATCCCCGCCAAGGTGCGCAAATCACTCCAGTTTGTCTTTGTCGAAACCCTCGACCAAGTTTTCCAAATAGCATTTGAGAGAAAGAGGTGACCCCACCCGGATTCGAACAGAGATTGATTTTCGGGCGCACTTTGTGCCTATAGGCAATTTATCATTCCCTTTGAGCATTAGTGCCTAAAGCGTCTTATGCCTCCTAGATATACTTTTGCACGATTATTGTAAGCTGGCGATTATTCTCGCTAGATTCTTTTCTGTTAGGGCCTTATCATTGGTGCTTAACTGGAAGAAACTATTTTTAGAATGCCACATTATAACCTTTTGATTTGGTTGGATTTTTATTGTGCCAAAATCAAAATAGCAAACAGGCACACCAGCTAGGTTTTTTTTCTTTCCTCTGCATGTGGTTCCTTCGTCGCTCTGAATTATTTGAATAACATTTTGCCCTTTCGTCATCTTTGTGATAAAAAGATCACCCTCTTTTGTCTGTCTCCAGTTAGCTTTTTGAACTAAAGTATATCCGACGGGAATATAAATATTAGCGTATTCTGCGGCCTTTTGCTTTCCCAACTCGATAGATTTTTTGGGATTGAACGTGTTAACAAAACCCAGGGTGAACGGAATCCCAAAGACCAGCAACATTAAGGCGATGCTAGCAAAAATGATGTATTTTAACCATTTTGGCATTTTATTCACCCCCTTTCCCTTCTTTGTATTTTTATACTAAAAAAGCATTTTCTTCAAGAGGAGTATAGCATAAGTGTGTTGAGGGCAACAACGGTGGTTAGGGGCAAGTGGGCGCAGAGACGTTATGGAGCCAGATGGCAAAACTACATAAGGATTTAGAAGTATGAACAGAAAAAGTGACCCCACCCGGATTCGAACCGGGGTTTTCGCCGTGAGAGGGCGATGTCCTAAACCGCTAGACGATGGGGCCGGTGAGTTATTTTAGCATAATGAGAGATGCGGCCGAGCTGGCGGCAAACAACAAACAATGGGAGCTAGGAACTAGGAACTAGGAACTAGGAATGATAAATCCTAAATCCTAATGACCCAAATCCTAAACAATAACCAAATTACCAAATGATCAAATGACCAAAACAAAAGAAAAAGAAAAAAGAAAAAGAAATGTTTTGAACATTTGGATTTTGGTCATTTGAGCATTGTTTAGTCCGCCAGCTGGCGGATTAGGATTTTGGTA
>WFSR01000002.1 GCA_015485895.1 Candidatus Microgenomates bacterium
AAACAAATCCTAAATTCTAATGACCCAAATCCTAAACCCCGACGGACATCGGGGCAAATCCTAATTACCAAAATCCTAATCCGCCAGCTGGCGGACTAAACAATGTTCAAAATTCAAATGATTAAATATCAAAACCGTGTCATTCTGAGCGCTAGCGAAGCCCCAGGATGTGATGTCGGGGTAAAAATCTAGCGCTAGCGTATCTTTAGTACCTAGACCTAAACTGATTATCTTGCGCTCGCACTGCTCGCTAGATCCTTCGTCGCCACAGCTTTTCAGGATGACGAGAAAAAAGTGTTTTAAATATTTGGTCATTTGGATTTGTTTAGTCCGCCAGCTGGCGGATTAGAGTTTAGGATTTTGAATTTAGAATTTGTTTGAAATTTGGTGTTTGGTGCTTGGAATTTCCCCTGACGGACGTCGGGGTTTGGGGCTTAGAGTTTCTTTTTTATTTAGTGTTTTTGGCTTCTTCGTTGACGAAGGTCTTGGCGGAGAAGGAGAAGGAAAATGCCAATCGCAATAGCTATCAGTAGAGCGGTGGTCGAAGCCGAATTAAGGATGGTAAAAAGGTCAATATTGCTCATTATTTTCCCAGTTTAGCAAATTGCCAGGCAAAATACAAAAATAATATGGCCAGAAGGAGGTACTTTGTTAAAAGCAATAGAAAAAGAGTAAGTGACGCTTTGACGGCCGGGGTAATAAACCCTGCGATGAAAGCTGCCTTGGCGATGTCCAGGCAAAAATCGGATAAAAGGTTTAGTAGCTTGCCATCAGCAACCATTACCAGTAATTTAGCAAAGAGTGGTTGACTTGTCAAAATAACTGCCAACTAACAACGGACAACGGGAACTAGGAACTAGGAGCTAGGTTGGAGGAACTAAGAACTAGGTCAAACAAATCCTAAATCCTAATGACCCAAATCCTAAACCCCGACGGACATCGGGGCAAATCCTAATTACCAAAATCCTAATCCGCCAGCTGGCGGATTAGGATTTAGGATTTTGGTATTGTTTGTAATTTGGTGCTTATTTTACCTAGTTCCTAGATCCTAGCTCCTAGTTCCTAGTTCCAATAGCCTAGCTCTAAGGGGCTTTTTATTGTATACTGAAAGCATGGAAAAGGAGCGAGAAAAGTCGGAAGAAGAGCGGCTGGCGGAATTGGGGATCGAGCCGGTTGAAGAAGGGGCGCCGATTCCCAAAGAAATCAAAACTTTTTTGGAGAGAGCAGAGACCGAGCCGGAAACTGGCGGTGGGGAACAATCCCAACTGGCCCCGCCCCCGCCCGGCGGTTCAGCCGGTCCCTTGCCCGGAGTGATCCCGGTCGCCAGCGGGCCGAAACAGGTTTCCCTGGCGGCTTTTTCACCCCGCCGGGTCCATCACCTTTTGCACTACCATGTTAGCCAAGCCGCCCGCTGGCTCGGTGAGCAAATAAAGCGGATTATTAAAATTCGCCTCCGCCGGGCGGGGGCGGGGACAACAGCCAACTGATGGACTTTATAACTTTAGGCGAAGCCTGGTTGTGGCACTGGTTGAGCCAGTTCCTTTTCTGGAGCGGCCTCTTTTTGTTGGTCGGCGGTCTCTTGGCCTTGGTAGTTTTTCTCCTTGTTCTCTGGTATCGCTGGCGGGAGCGGGAGCGGGAGTCGCTGGATTCAGTCGTTCTTTTGGCCCGCGTCCCCCGGGACAACGAAATCAAAATTGACGCCATGGAGCAAGTTTTTGCCGCCCTCCACTCCCTCTACCGCGGCGGTCGGTTCAAATTCCTCCACCACCAGCCGGCGGTGAGCTTTGAAATTGTCGGCCGGCCCGACGACATCCGCTTTTACATCTTTTGCCAGCGCCGCCACCGCGACCTAATTTCCCGGCAAATTTATTCCGCTTACCCCGGCGCCGAGCTGGAAGAACTGGAAGAATATGAGCTTTTTCCGGAGAAAGGCCAGGTGGCCTATGCCTGGTTGGAATTGCGCCGCGAAAGCTACAAACCTTTGAAAGTGTTCCGCGAACTAAGTGTTGACCCCCTGGCGGCCATTACCTCAGCCATGGCCAAGCTCAAAGATGGCGAGGTGGCCGCCGTTCAGGTCCTCATTGCCCCGGCTGATTCCAGCTGGCAAAAAATTGGCCGGGCCTTCATTTCCCGGGTCAAAAAAGCCGAGGCCAATCCCGAAAAAGCCGCCTTCAAAGTCAGCCCGCAAATGTTGGAGGCGGTGGAGAACAAAATTAGCCGCCCCGGCTTTGAGACGACCATCCGCCTTTTGACGATTGCCCCCACCAAAGCGGAAGCTAAGTCGCACCTGGCCAACCTCCGCAGCGCCTTTGCCCAATTTGATTCCCCTTGGAACGGTTTTCGGAGCCACAAAATCCGTTTCCGGCACTGGTTTATGATTGACTTTATCTACCGCTACCAGCCAATTTTTTGGGGCTGGCACAACCGGAAGACAATCCTCAACAGTGAAGAATTGGCCGGGATTTTTCATTTGCCCAACAAAATGGTAGAGACGCCGGGCATACTTTGGCTCCGGGCTAAGCGGGCGCCGGCTCCCAATCGCATTGCCACCTCTGGCCTTTATTTAGGGCGCAATGTCTATCGGGGGGTGGTCAAGCCGATTTATATGAAGCACAATGATCGCCGCCGCCACATTTATATTGTCGGTAAAACCGGCACCGGGAAAACCGAGTTGCTGAAGGACTTGCTTTTGCAAGATATCCGGGCCGGGCGGGGAGTTTGCCTGATTGACCCCCACGATTTGGCGGAAAATATTTTGGAATTTATTCCCCCCGAACGGGCCGAGGATGTCATTTACTTTGACCCCAGCAATTTGGAGCGGCCGATGGGATTGAACTTGCTGGAAGCCAAAACCGAAGACCAAAAGCACTTTATTGCCACGGCCGTTATCAACTTGATGTACAAACTTTTTGACCCCTACAAAACCGGCATCGTCGGCCCCCGTTTTGAGCATGCCATTCGCAACGCCATGCTGACGGTGATGAGCGAGCCGGGGGCAACCTTTGTTGAAGTCGTCCGCGTCTTAACCGACCCCAGTTTTGTCCGCGAGCTTTTGCCCAAAGTGACCGACCCGATGGTCCGCCGCTATTGGACTGACCAAATTGCCCACACCAGCGATTTCCATAAGTCCGAAGTTTTGGACTACATCGTTTCCAAATTCGGCCGCTTTGTGACCAACAAGATGATGCGCAATATTATCGGCCAGTCAAAGTCATCGTTCAGCTTCCGCCAGGTCATGGACGAGGGGAAAATTTTAATCATCAATCTGGCTAAGGGAAAAATTGGTGAGGAGAACTCTTCTTTCTTGGGCCTGATTTTGATCCCCCGCATTTTGATGGCCGCTATGAGCCGCCAGGACACACCTGAAGAAAAACGGCGCGATTTTTACCTTTA
>WFSR01000003.1 GCA_015485895.1 Candidatus Microgenomates bacterium
CGAAACAGTTTTTAGGCTCCTGTGTTTTGGTCATTTGGTCATTTGGTCATTGTTTAGAATTTGGGTCATTAGGATTTAGGCTTTGTTTAACCTAGTTCCACCTATCTCGTCATTCTGAAACTCCGATTTATCGGAGGGTTCAGAATCTTCAGCTGGGTGTCTGATTGACATTGATGGTTCACTACTCACTGAAGATCCTGAACTTTTTGACTTCGTCAAAAAATCAGGATGACGAGATGTTGATAACTACTAGTAGAGGGTGTTCATATTCATTTGGAACTCAACAGCTAAGATCTAGGAACTAGGCAAAAACAAGAAATTCCAAACACCAAATTCCAAACCCCCTTCGGTAGGGGCAGGCCTGCCCCGACGAACGTCGGGGTTTAGGATTTGTTTAACCTAGTTCCTCCAACCTAGTTCCTAGTTCCACTTACTTCGTCACGCTAATTCTTCTTCCCCATTAAGGCTTTAGGCTTTCGGCTTTCATCTTTAGGCAGCCCTTTAGGGCTTTTACTTTTTCCTAGTTCCTAGTTCCTCCAACCCAGCTCCTAGTTCCTTTTTTCACTTTTCACTTCCCTAGCCCTTCGCCCTTAGCTCTTCACCCCTTTTAACTTAGTTCCTAGCTCTTAGTTCCTAGTTCCTATTTTAACTTTTCACTTTTTAGCTCCCTTTCAACTTGCAATTACTATTTTTTTTGCCTATCATAGATTGAGGTGAAAAAAAATCTTTCGCTAACCTGGCAAGCACCTACTCGTCCTTATAAGCCTCGCAGTCATGAGTTTTGGGCTAATGCTTTTATGATTGTCGCCCTCGTGGTCTTGGTGCTCTTTTTCGCCCAAGAATGGCTATTGATGGCGGTTATCATTTCTTTCGCCTTTCTTTACTACATTCTCAACACTATTGAGCCACCCCAGCACCAATACCATCTTGACCAAAAAGGCGTGCTTTTGCCCCAGATGGACACTCCGTTGCCCTGGAAAGCTATCAGCCATTTCTGGTTAAGTCAACGCTGGGGGCATACCGTTGTCAATCTAGTCACCAAATTAGCTGATTACCCCTTCATCCAATTTGTTGTCCCCGCCAACAAAAAGAAGGCGGCGCAACAAATTCTCCTCCGACATCTACCAGAGGTTCCTGCCCCTGTCAATAGCGCCGACAAAGTTTCATCTTGGCTTTACCGCCACCTTCCCTTGCAACGCTAATGGTATAATTTCCTCATGAGATATTCAGAACTTTTTGGCAAAACCCAAAAGACGGCTCCGGCCGAGGCCCGCATCGCCAGCCACAAGTTTTTGGTCCAGGGAGGGTTTGCTAAACAAATTTCTGCCGGCCGCTGGGCCCTTTTGCCTTTGGGAATGCGCGTTTGGGAAAAAATCTACCGGATTATCGACGAGGAAATGCAAGCTATTGGCGCCCAAAAAATGGTTACCCCTACCCTTCATCCGATTGAAATTTGGCAAGCTTCGAACCGCGACCAGGCTTTTGGCGAAGAGATGATGGTTTTAGACGACCATTATGGGCGGCGTTTTGCTTTGGGGGCTACCGCCGAGGGGATAATGTTGGAAATTGTCAAAATGGCCCGGCCTTCTTACCGCGATTTGCCAATTGTAGTTTATCAATTTTCCCAAAAGTTCCGCGATGACAAGCGGCCCCGGGGCGGGCTCTTACGGGTCCGGGAATTTATGATGAAAGACGCCTATTCCTTTGCGGCCACAGAAAAACAGTCTTTAAAAATTTACCGCCAGTTTTATCAGGCTTATCTCAAAATTGCCCAGCGGCTGGATCTCAAGGTAACTCCAGTTTTGGCCGACTCGGGAGCCATCGGCGGCAGCCTTTCCCACGAATTTATGGTTGAAACGCCAATTGGCGACCAAAAATACTTTGTCTGTGACCATTGTGGTTATGCCGCTAACATCGAAAAGGCAGAATTTGAACGCCAGCCAATAAATTTAGACGAGCCAGAGAAGCCCTTAAAGACTATTAAACAGCCAGAATGGGTTTGCACCATGGAAGATAACGAAAAGTATTACCACCAACCCCGCTGGCGTTATCTCAAAAACGTTGTCTATCGCGACGAGAAAGGGCGGATTATCATCGCCTCCATTCGTGGCGACCAACAAATCAACGAGACAAAATTGCGCCGGGTAGTTGGCGCCCAAAAATTAGAGCCAGCTAGTGAGGAAGACTTGGCTAAGTTGGGCACCAAGCGAGGTTGGGTTCATTCCTGGGGGCACAAAAACGCCCTTTATGTTGGCGATTATGGGCTGACAATGGTTCATAATTTCATCGGCGGCCAAAAAACAAAAACCACCGATACCAAGAATGTCAATTATGGACGCGACTTTAAATATGATCTTCTGGCTGATATTGTCAACGCTTCCCCTGGCGCTGTTTGTCCCCGTTGCCGGAAAGGTCATCTCCAGCTAAAAACAGGCATTGAATGGGGGCATGTTTTCAAGATTGACCATTTTTACAGCCGGGCCCAGCAAGGCACTTTTATTGATCAAGATGGCCGGGAGAAACTTCTCTGGATGGGATCTTACGGCATTGGTCTCGAACGGTCAATAGCCACCATTGTGGAGACCCATCACGACGAAAAAGGAATTATCTGGCCGGCCAACGTGGCCCCTTATCAAGTTTATTTAACTGGCTTAAATTTGGGTGATGAGAAAATTGCCGCCCGAGCCGAGAAGGTTTACCGGCAACTAAAGGAAAAAGGGATTGAGGTCCTTTTTGATAATCGCCCCGATGCTTCAGCTGGTGAAAAATTTGCTGATGCCGATTTGATTGGTTTACCCTGGCGGTTGGTGGTTAGCGCCCGGACGGGCCAAAAGATCGAAATGAAGGCCCGGTCGGCTAAAAAGCCCTCCCTCCTTACTCTCTCCCAGGTAATAACCAAGTTACAACAGACATGATACCTGCCCCGACGGACGTCGGGGCAAATTCAAAATCCTAAATTCTAAATCCTAAACAAATTCAAATGACCGAAATCCAAATATTCAAAACATCTTTGTCATCTTTCTTTTGTTTTGGTCATTTAGTCATTTGGTAATTTGGTTATTGTTTAGGATTTGGGTCATTAGGATTTAGGATTTGTTTAGAATTTGTTATCTGAGATTTGGTGCTTATTCTTCCTAGCTCCTAGTCCCTAGTTCTTAGTTCCATCTATTTCGTCATTCCGAATTTACCCGCCCCTGAGGGTGCGAAGGGGCCTGGGGGTTCGGAATCTTCAGCTATTGGGTAACTGCTCTTATTATTGATTCACCGCTCTCTGAAGATCCCGCTCTTTCTTATGAAAGGGCGGGATGACGCAAGAAAGGCTTTAGGCTTTAAGCTTTTAGCTTTAGCCTTTAGGCAGC
>WFSR01000004.1 GCA_015485895.1 Candidatus Microgenomates bacterium
AAGTGAATTACTACCTTATTTAGGAAAGGGATATAATAGACAATAGAAAACCGGGGAGTGGCGCAGCTGGCTAGCGCGCACGCATGGGGTGCGTGAGGTCGCGGGTTCAAATCCCGCCTCCCCGACTAGCTTAGGATATTTAAGTTTAGAAAGCATAAATGAAAGCAGCTAAAATTGCTGAGGTTATTAGAAAGATAGCTCCTCCTGAGCTTGCTTATAAAGGAGAAGAAAAAGGATTTATTGTTGGTAATGAGAATCACGACGTAATAAAGATATGAGTAACGGAACGACTAATTGTTAAAGTTCTCCAAAGAGCAGTTACTCAAAAAGTAAATATGCTTATAACCCATGAACCGCTTTATCAATATCAATCTAAAAAACATTTTTAATCAATCCATCAGAACTAAAATATTTACCTAATAAAAAGCGAGAGGAGCTTGTAAAACGAGGTGGTTTCTGTGTCTATCGCCTTCATTCCGAATGGGATGATGCTAGAGGAGGTAATAATGATACTCTAACTAAAATTTTAGGTTTGGAGGTTACTGGTTATTTGCCTTATGGACGGATAGGTAAGATAGCTCAAACAACCCTAAAAGAATTTACTCAGAAGGTAATTAAAGCACTGAATTGTTCAAATGCACTTATAGTTGGAGATGATAACAAACCTATCTCTACGGTTGCGGTTGTAGCTGGCTCAGGGAATGCTTTGACAGGGGTTATGGAACTTGCTAAAAATTGAGGTTATTTATCTTGACCCCGGCCTACCATGGAGAGTAGTAGGGAAAAACTGACAATGGACAAAGCTGCTATTATTAAGTTTAAAAAGGAGACTTAAAGTTTCAAATGTGTGTGACCAGGACAAGAGGTAGAAAATTCTTGACAAAAGTAGTAGAATAAAACAAATAGATTAAAAATGGATTTCACTAATCTTTATCAAAAACACAGAGGTTTGTGGGTAGCGCTTTCTCCTGACGAAAAAAAGGTCTTAGGGAAGGGCAAAACTATTAAAACGGCGGTAAAACAAGCCCAACGAAAGGGTGTAACAACTCCCTATCTTTTTAAGGTCCCAACAAAGATCGTTTCTTATGTTAGTGCTAGCGGATGAAGTTTAAATATAAGAAATTCAGAGTTCCTCCCACTCCTGCGTTTCCAAAGAGAAAATATCTCCTGCGTCCAATCATTCCAGTATTGATAACTTATGGTGAGCGGACTATCGGCTACGAGGCACTTCTTGATTCAGGTACGGATTTTTGTATATTTCATGCAGAAATTGGAGAATACTTAGGCATCCCTGTTCTAAAAGGGAAGAGAGAACCCTTTGGCGGTATAGTGGGACGAGAGGCAGTTGCCTATATCCATCAAGTCAATCTTAACATCGGTGGCCACCAATATCCCTCTATCCCGGTGGGCTTTTCTTATAATGTTGCTCCCCACGGCTATGGTATCTTAGGTCACTATGGGTTTTTTAATATTTTCAGGGTTATTTTTGATTTGAAAAAAGAGCAAATTGAATTAAGACCCAAAAGATATTAACTAGTCTGTCCCGAGAGAAGAAATTTCTTCTTGTAAGCAATAAATCAAACTAGCCAATCCATGCCTTCACACACCGGGCGTGAGCATATACCTACACATAAGGAAAAGGGCCTTTTTTTCTTTAGATGTTATACTAGACAAGAAGCACGGAAATGGGAAAAGTTTTACAAAAGTGGAGTTGGTAGAGAAAAAGTTAAGAGGTTGATGACGGGGAGTGGCGCAGTTGGCCCTGGCCCAACAGGGCCGAAGGCCCAGGGGCTAGCGCGCACACCTGTCTGCCGACAGGCAGGCATGGGGTGCGTGAGGTCGCGGGTTCAAATCCCGCCTCCCCGACTAGGGTACTAAGACAGCGCGCTCCGACGTGACGTCGGAGAGGCCGCGGGCCTGCCTACGCAGGCAGGTTAAAATTCCTCCAACCATACAATACTTCCAAAGTTTTTTGACATGCAAGAAAAATCGTGGACACGCCCGGCGTGAGCATAGACAATTTATTAAAGAAATTGTCTTGTTTGCATATTTGACAGGATGTAAACAAGAATGTATACTTTGTATACATTAATAGAATAGATGTAAACAAAATGGCTAAAGTAAAAATTGGCGAATACAAGCAGCAGAGGAACGGCTTTAAAGCGTTTATTCCTGGCCCCTTTCCTCCAAGAGGAGGGTTCAAATTTTCCGAAAAAACACTGCGAAAAAATGACACCGCTGTTCGTCTTCTTGGTAAACTTGATGGTATTACCCAGCTTTTGCCTGATATAGATTTTTTTCTTTCTATGTATATCCGTAAAGACGCCGCTTCCTCCAGTCAAATTGAAGGGACACAGGCAACAATGCTTGACGCTATTGAGGCAGAGGCAAATATAGGTTCTCGTTTGTCAGAAGATGTTGATGACATCCTTCATTATATAAAAGCGCTTAATTATGGCATCAGACGTCTGAAAGAATTTCCTTTTGTCCTGCGATTTTTGCGGGAACTTCATAAAGAACTTATGAAAGACGCAAGGGCTACGCACTTTTCTAATCCCGGTGAATTTCGCAAAACACAAAACTGGATTAGGGGTACGCGGCCAGATAATGCTTATTTTGTCCCCCCGCCCGTCCCGGAAATGAATCAGGCGCTCACTGATTTGGAAAAATTTATAAATAGCGAAAATAACACTTTGCCTCTTATAAAAGCTGGTTTAATACACGCCCAATTTGAGACCATCCATCCTTTTCTTGACGGTAATGGCCGCACCGGCAGAATGCTGATTACATTTTATCTTTGGAAGGAGAAACTACTTGAAAGGCCCGTGTTGTATCTTTCGTCATATTTTAAAAAACACCAGAAGGTGTATTATGGGCATCTTCATGGATACCATGAAGGAGTAGTGGAAGCATGGATTGATTTTTTCCTTGATGGTGTGACGGAAATTGCAGAGGAAGCGATAAAAACTGTTCACTCCATAACAAAATTGCGTAACAAGGATATACTGAAAATACAGAAGCTGAGCAAGCGTGCCTCTGAAAGTGCAGTAAAAGTATTACCTAAGCTTTATAAGATGCCAATAGTAAATGTAGCAAAAATTCAGGAGTGGACCGGCTTTACTCGCGCCGGTGCGCAAAATCTTATTAACCGTTTTATAGAACTCGGCATTTTGTGCCCGCGCGACGAGGAAAAGACCTATGGTAGGACTTACATTTATAAGGAATATGTTGACATTTTCGCATAAAAATATTGTGGCAAAGAATAACTTGGATTCTCCTTCTAAATTAAGCCGTGTATAATAGAGACACTGATGGCGATTCTGAAAGTCGAAAAGCTCTGGGTAAAAGCTGGCCAAAAATGGCTCCTTAAGGACATCAACTGGCAAATCAATGCCGGGGAGATCCAGGTGCTTTTGGGACCCAATGCCAGCGGCAAGAGCACCTTTGCAGCCACCATTGCCGGTTTGCCGCCTTATAAGGTAACCCAGGGAAAAATCATTTTTGAGAATCAAGATATCACCACCTGGCCACCAGAAAAACGAGCCCGCCAAGGAATTGCCCTTAGCTGGCAATCACCGCCTAAAATTCCCGGTGTTACTCTCGGCCAACTGTTAGACAAAATCAATCCCCGGGCAGATATTGATCCGGATATTATCGATCCCCGCCTTTTAAGCCGCGATCTCAATGCTAATTTTTCCGGCGGCGAGAAAAAAATGGCCGAGCTAAGCCAAATTATGGCCATGAAACCAAAGTTGGTTATTTTTGACGAAATTGACGCCGGTTTAGATATCAAGCGGCTGGCTAAGACTGTGACCGCTATCCAAAAAACCCTCGTCCGCCAGGGCGTTGCCCTCCTGGTCATTACCCACCGCGGTGACATTTTGCGCATCTTAAAGCCTCACCGGGTAAATATTATGCTCCGGGGGCAATTAATTTGCCAAAAAACTGACTACCAAAAAGTTTACCGAACAATTAAAAAGCATGGCTATGAAAAATGTAAAAACTGCCTCGTTCCGGCAGATTGACCACCAAATCGAAATTACCCCCCAAGGGGAAGCAATGGTCATTCTCCCCAGCCCAGAGGCATACGAAACTCTTCCCTGGACCCGGCCTTATTTTGGCCAGCGGCCAGACGAAGGGTATTTTATTTGGGTCAAAAAACAACTCCCCGCTCCGTTGATTACCTGCATCAGCATTGCCTCGCGGGGCGTTGAGCAGAATTTAGGTAATCTTTTAGTAATCGAAAAAAATCTCCATGTCGAGGCTAACGCTACCTGCGAAGCAGCCCGTAGCAATCTCTATGGCATCCACCGCGCTAAAGGTAAGTTTATTCTCAAGGAAGGCGCTGAACTCATTTACCAACAAATCCATCGCTGGGGCGAGAAGGATTTTGTCAATCCCGATTATGATATTACTTTAGAAAGGGGTGCCCGTTTAGATTATGTTTACAAAAACATCCAGCCGCCAGAAAAATTAGAAATAAAAACTACTCTCCATCTCGCCGAAAAGGCCTCGGGGCGGGTATCTACCATTCTTAATGCCACCGCCCACACTCAGGCCAACATTAAAGAAGTTGTGTTTTTAGAAGGCCAAGAATCCCGAGGAACAGCCCAATTAAAAATCGTCGGCCGCCAGCAAAGTCAAGTTACTGCTGTTAACAAAATTGTGGCCCAAGCCGCCGGCCAGGGACATTTGGACTGCCAAGGACTTTTAGTGGGCAAAAAGGCCACCATTGACCTTGTCCCCCAATTAGTTTGTCAACACCCCCAAGCCCAGCTTACCCACGAGGCGTCTATTGGGAAAATTGCCGACGAACAACTAAATTATCTCCGCAGCCGCGGCCTAACCGAAAAACAAGCTATCGACCTCATCACCAGCGGATTTCTGGGAGAATAACCAAAGCACAAACACTAAAGAAATTCCAAGCACCAAGCACCAAATTACAAACAAATCCTAATTACCAAAATCCTAAATCCCGACGTTCGTCGGGGCAGGCAATAACCAAATTACTAAATGATCAAATAATCAAAACTCAAGACGCCCCATCTTGTCATCCTGAGGAGCGAAGCGACGAAGGATCTAGCGAGCGGAGCGAGCGCATGAGATTTAATTAGGTGTGGGATTAATGCGCTGCGCTAGATCCTTTACTCCGCCTTCGGCTTCGTTCAGGATGACAAGGAAACTAAACAACCAATCATAAATCCCCGACGTTATGTCTTGGGGCTTCGCTAACGCTCAGAATGACACGGTTTTAATATTTGAACATTTGAATTTTGGTCATTTGATATTGTTTAGGATTTAGGATTTTGGTAATTAGGATTTGTTTGAGATTTGGAATTTGCGATTTGGTGCTTATTTTTCCCATCATACACCCATGCCAAAACAATTCCCACGTGGTGTATCAATAACAAAAATGAATTGGCTATCAGGCGGTATCGTTTTACCGTTTCGGCGATTGCTTTTTCTTGCGGGCCCGGCCCATCTGTCCCGCCTTGCGCCGCTCCCGCACCCGGGCATCAACGGTAAGGAGTCCTGCCCGCTTCAAAGTTTGTTTATAAAGCGGAGTGTTCATTTTTACTAGCGCCCGCGCCAAAGCCAATCGGACCGCTTCGGCCTGGCTATGCTTGCCGCTGCCCTTAACAACAATCCGCGCCCAAACCCTCTTAAGAGTTTTGCTCAACCGTAACGGCTGCTCATAAATTGCCGCCAATGCTAACCCCGGAAAATATTTTGCAATCGGCTGACCATTAACGATAGTTTTTTGCCGTCCCAAAAAGAGTCGCACCACTGCCCGTGCTGTTTTGCGCCGGCCGACAGCATAGAAATATTTCTTTTTACTAGTCATTGTTCTTTAGTTTATCAGCATAGGGATGCTGATCATCATTAAAAATCTTTAAACGCCCTAAACGCTGTTGGCGCAGTTTATTTTTGGGCAACATACCCTTAACCGCCAGCCAGATTACTTTCCGAGGATCCTTAACCAACATCTGGGCCAAAGTTAACTCTTTCAAATTGCCCAAATAGCCGGTATGGTGGTAGTACATTTTTTGCTTTAACTTACGCCCCGTCACCCGGACATCAGCAGCATTAATAACCACCACATAGTCGCCGTTATCAATGTGCGGCGTATAATTCGGCTTATGCTTGCCAATAAGCAACTTAGCTGCTTGAACCGCCAGGCGGCCCAAAACTTGCCCCCGAGCATCCAAAAGATGCCACTCTCGCTTAACATCTTCTTTTCTCAAACTAAAAGTTTTCATTTTTTCTCCTTGGCTGTCTCCTTCTTTTTAGCTACCTCTTTGCTTTCCGGCTCCTTCTTAACTTTTTGTTTTAATTCTTTCTTGGCCCCCGCTTTCTTTGCCCTGGTTTCAGTTAGAGCTATTGGCTGGCTAAATTCTAAAGCATAGAGGAGACTTTGGTCGCCGCGGCGAATTTTTTCCGGCCGAATTCGCGTAAAACCGCTCTCACCTTTCAATTGCTGGAACATCTTTACTAAACGATTAACAAAATGTTGATCCTGCCAATAGCGAAAAAGAAAGCGCCGGGCATTTAAATCGCCTTTTTTACCGCGGCTGATTAACCTTTCCACCAGCCGCTGAGCCAAACGAATCTTTGGCCGGGTGGAGCGAATTTTACCATGCAGGAAAAAACTATAGGCCAAATTTTTCACCACCGCCCGCCGATGGTCATAATCACGACTTAGCTGGTTTCTTTTTTGTCGATGGCGCATTTTATTTTACTTCAACCTCCTGCTTTTTCAAAAATTTGATTAGTTCCCGAAGAGACTTTTCACCCACATTCTTTATTTCTTTTAAGCGCTTTTCTTCCACCCCTTGAAAATCACTCAGCTTTCTATAACCGGCCTTCTTAAGGGCATTAACCAAACGCAACGGCAGGTCAAATTCATCTATCAACAAATTTGGAGTTCCGTTCTCAGCCACCGGTTTGGTTGTCTTTTTAGCCACTTTTTTCTTTGGCTTAGTGTCCCGAATTTTAACAAAAACATCGGTTAAAATGGCTGCTGCTTTTTTAATAGCATCACTGGGCATTATTGTCCCATCAGTTTCTATTTCCAGTAACAGTTTGTCAAAATTGGTCTTCCGGCCTACTCGCATTGATTCAACCCGATACCCGACTCGAACTATAGGGCTATAAAGGGCATCAACGGCGATTAGCCCCATCTTATCCAATTTATGCTCTTTCGCCAGGGAGTAACCAACACCATAGTCAACGGTAAATTTAATTTTTAACTCTGTCTGTTTATTGGCTAGGTGAGCAATAGGGAGATCTTTATTGACAATAACTACTCCCGCCGGCGTTTGAATGTCTTTAGCTGTCACCAAGCCGGGGCCTTTTTTATCCAAGCTCATAGTGAAACTTCCCTTTTTCTTTGCTTGCAGGTGTAACTGCTTAATATTCAAGATAATACCCAGAACATCTTCCTTCACTCCTTTTAGGCTAGCAAATAAATGTTTGGCTCCGGTTACTTTAATTTGCGTTACTGCCCATCCCGAAAGGGACGACAATAAAGTCCGCCGCAAGCTAGTACCTAAAGTATAGCCAAATCCCTGGAAAAGAGGACCAATGCTAAAAACCCCTTTAGTTGGGCTTTCTTTCTCTTTAACAACAGTAAAATGGGTAAAGTCGGTCATATTACCTCCTTTAAAAAATAAAACTTTAACGAGAATAAAATTCAACAATTAAACTTTCATCTATTTCTGGGGGCATTTCTTCACGCTTCGGCAAACGAATAACCTCCCCTTGGTTTACCTTACGCTTTAACCAAGGAGGGGTTTTATAATCACCTTTTAGCCAGGCGGTAATATAGGGGATTTGAGCTGCCTTTTTTGCTAAAACAACTTTGTCACCTACTTTTATTTGATAGGATGGAATTTTTACTCTCTGGTCACCAACCCAAATATGGCCATGGCGCACAAGCTGACGGGCTGCACTCCGTGAAGGAGCAAAACCTAATCGATAAACAACATTGTCTAGGCGCACTTCCAACTGACGTAAAAGTTCCTCACCACGGTTATCAGCATCAGCCACTTTCTGGTAATAGTTCTTAAATTGACGCTCACGGACACCGTAAAGACGCTTCGCCTTTTGTTTTTCCCGCAACTGAAAACTGTACTCAGATTTTCTAAAGCTGCTTTTAACCCCGTGGACGCCCGGTGGGACAGCTCCTTTTTTCTCCAAAGGACACTTAGGCGAAAAGCAACGACTCCCTTTCAAAAAAAGCTTCACCCCTTCACGGCGACAAAGCCGGCATTTAGCTATCTTGCGTGCCATCTTTACCCCCGCCGCATTTTTGGCGGGCGTGGTCCGTTATGAGGGATAGGGGTGATATCAGAGATAGAAAGAATATCTAGGTCCCTCTTGGCCCGCAAAACCTTTAACGCTGCTTCCCGCCCTGGTCCTGGTCCCTTGATATAAACCCGGGCTCTTTTTAAACCAAGTTGGGTTGCTTTTTCCAGCCCCTGGGTAATAGTAGTAATCGCTGCATAAGGAGTTGACTTCCGCGTCCCTTTAAAACCCAAGCCACCAGAAGAAACCCAAGCTGCCGTTTTCCCTTCTAAATCTGTTATGGTCACCAGGGTGTTATTAAAAGTGGCGTTAACATAAATTCGCCCTTCGTTGAGAACAACTTTCTCCTTCCTCGTCTTTTTTTTATTTTTCACTTTCTTAGTCTTTGCCATACTACCCCTCCTTTATTTGGCTTTCTGTTGAGCTTCTAACTTTGCCCACATTTCCTTTGTCAAGGCTCCCACCGTTCTTCGTTTGCCCTTTCGGGTGCGGGCATTACTTCGCGTTCTTTGCCCCCGAACCGGCAAGCCAACCAAATGACGCAAACCTCGGTAAGATTTAATTGCTTTTAAGCGATTAATGTTTGCCCGCACTTCTTGGCGCAATTCTCCCTCAATTTTATATTTTTCTAAGGCAGCCAGAACTTTAGCCTTTTCCTCACCGGTCAACTTCGCCACCCTCTTGGTAGCATCTAAGCGAGCGGCGGCAATAACTTGCCCAGCTCGAGTCCGACCAATACCGTAAATCCGCGTCAGGCCAATAAGCAACCTCTCTTTATCGGGAATTTCAATACCTCCTAAACGCATTTCAACCCTGCCTCTGCTTATGGCGGGGATTTTTACAAATAACATAAAGCCGCCCCCGCCGGCGGACAATTCGGCAATCTCGACATCGCTTTTTAATACTTGATTGCACTTTCATTATTTCTCCCGATAAACAATTCTCCCTTTATTAAGGTCATAGGCTGAAATTTCCACCTTTACTCGGTCGCCGGGAATTACCCGGACGTAATGCACTTTCATTCTTCCGGCTAAATAGGCAAAAATTTCCTTGCCACTATCTAGTTTAACCCGAAAAGTGGTATCCGGCAACGCTTTTTTTACTATGCCGCTAACAATAATTTTATTTTCTTGCTTTTTCATGGGCTTCCTTTCACAAATAGGGAGTTAACACCCGACCGCCAGTTCTTCCCACTATTACTGTTTTCTCAAAAAGCGCTGATATTTTACCATCTTGGGTAACAATTGTCCAGCCATCATTATCAACCACCAGACTTGGCTCACCAGCACTATAAATAACCTCTATCGCCAATGTTTCTTTCGGTTGTAAAGCGTATCTACCCATCACCGGTTCCTGAAAACCGGGAATAAATGGTTCCTGGTGTAATTCTCGACCAACACCATGACCGGTTAAATCACGAGACACACTACCAACACCCTGCCCCTCGATTGTTGTTTGAATTGCTCGGGAGATATCCACAACCCTATTGCCATAACGGGCAGCCTTTATAGCCTGCTCCAGCGCTCTCTTGCCAGCTTCCAAAAATGTTCGATAGCGATGACTCACTAATTCCCAACTATAGGCCATATCGGTATTGTACCCTTGATAATAAGCACCTATATCCAAACTTACAAGATCACCTTCTTGAAATTGCCGCTCATCAGGAATACCGTGGACTATCCCTTCATTAAGGTTGATACAAGTCGCCCAGTGATAACCGGGCACCCGAGCAAAAGCCGCCTCAGCCCCCCTCTTTTCTAAAAAATGACGGGCAAAATTTTCCGCCTCAATCAATTTCCGTCCCGGCTGAATAAATTCTCGGGTAGCTGCCAACGCCTGGGCCAAAATTAACCCCCCAGCCTGCATTGCTTTTATTTTATTGGCCATTTTCTATTAGCTTCCGAATATCCTCTTGGATAGCATTTATAGGACGATTACCATCTATGGTTACCAGAATACCTTGCCGACGGTAAAAATTCTTAATCGGCTTAATATTCTCCCGATATTCATAAAGGCGGCGGCGGAGAATTTGCTCTTGATCATCTTCCCGTCCCGGCTGAAACCGACGGCCAGCAGCAATAGCTTGGCGGCGGCGGTTGATAATCACTTCGTCGGACAACTCCAAAAGCACTACCAACTCTAGGCTTATTTTCAACGAAGAGAGAAAATCTTGTAGTAATTGCGATTGGCCAAAGGTGCGAGGAAAGCCATCAAGAATAAAACCGGGCCTCAGCGCTTGTTTTACATATCGAAAAAAAATCGTCGCCACTAAATCATCCGGCACTAATAACCCCCGGTCCACATACCCAATCAGCTTCTTGCCATTAGCCGTTCCCTGGGCAATTTCCTGGCGAAGAATTGCCCCTACAGAAAGATGATGGTAATGAAAACGGCGCGCCAACAAGTCTGCCTGGGTGCCCTTGCCACCACCAGAGGGTCCCAAAATAGCCAAATAATGGATTCGTTTAGAAATAGTGGTCATAGTCCCAAGTTTGAACAACATTTTCCAACAGGCGGTGAATTTCCAGAAGAACCGAAACCACAATAAGGATACCGGTACCGCCTAAAGCCAGACTGGTAACATGAGTAATGTTTTGGGCGATAGAAGGCAGCACCGCTACCAAACCTAAAAATATTGCTCCTACAAAAGTCACCCGGGAAAGCAAGAAAGAAAGCCGCCCTTGGGTTGCTTTGCCGGGGCGGACACCAGGAATAAAGCCACCCGATTTACGCAATTGATCGGCTACTTCCTCGGGATTAAAAACCACCGTGGTATAGAAATAAGTGAAAACCACCACCAAAAGAAAATAGAAGATAATGTAAAGAGCGCCGCTCGGCTGAAGGATACGGCTCAGCAACGCCCCCCAGGCAGCTAGTTGGGGATTAGATAGATGGCGGAGAACGCCACTGATCATTGATGGGATTGTTACCAGAGAAAGGGCAAAAATAATAGGCATCACCCCGGCAGTATTAACTTTGAGAGGCAAATAGCTTAATTGCCCCCCGTATACCTGCCCACCGGAAATGCGACGGGCGTAATGAATTGGCACTCGCAGGAAAGCTTCATCAACCATCACAATAGCCGCCATTAGAAATACCAACATGACAAAAAAGAAAATAAGAGGAAAAGGGTTATCGCCACTGAAGGTAGTAATAGTTTGAAAAATGGCTACTGGATAGCGAGCTAAAATGCCTACCAAAATAATTAAAGAAACACCATGGCCAATACCGAACTCATTAATCAATTCTCCCAAGAACACCAAAACAATCGTTCCCGCCGTCATAGTGAAAGCCAAAAAAATTATCTCCACCAAACCAATATGGCCTAAAAGATGTTGGCTGCGCAAAAGGAAAGCCATACCTAACCCTTGGAGAAATGCCAGAGGAACTGTTAAGAGTCGAGTATATTGATTAAGCTTCCGTTGGCCATATTCACCCTCTTTTCGCAATTCTTCAATCTGAGGCATAACAAAAGCCAGGAGCTGAAAAATAACCGAGGCGTTAATATAAGGATTCAAACCTAAAGCAATGATCGAGAAGTTCGCTAAAGTGCCGCCGGAAAAGATATCTAAAAGGGCAAAAAATTGGTTCTGGGCGAAATAATTTTTTAATAAAGCGGTATCTACTCCTGGAGCAGGGAGATGCGCTAGAAGACGAAACCAAAATAAAATGAGAAAAGTAAAAATCATTTTTCGGCGAACCTGAGGAATACGGAAAGCCTGCCAATAAACAATCAACGATTGTTTTATTTTTTTCATGCTTTAATCGAGTCAGCGATAATCTTTCCCTTCGCTTTTTTAATCGCCTCGGCAGCACCTCGGCTGACCGGCAAAGCTATCCGAAGAGATTTTTTAAGACTACCTTTTTTTACTACTTTCACCTTATATTTGCTCAGAGCACGGCCAATTTTGCCTTTCTGGCGAAGAAAACGGAAATCGACCACCTGTTTTGGATCAGCATTCTTTTCTAACCATTCTAAAGTCACCGTTACTTTCCGGAAACGGCTCCTATGACTTTTTCCCCGCCAAAGGGGTAACCGCTTAATAAGCGACTTTTTGCTTTTTGTCCCTTCAAAAAGAAGTCCTACCTTCCCACGGGAAAGCTGCCCTTTGGTCCCCCTTCCCACCGTGTGGCCTCCCTTACCCGAGCCATAACCGCGCCCTCGCCGTTTGGCCGCTTTTCCTTTAATCGCTACCAATTTATGTAAACTAATCATTTGCCAATAATTTAAATGCTTTTAAAATAGCATAAGCCACTGTCGTTCGATTCCGAGACCCAAAAACTTTAGCCACAATATTTTCCACCCCGCTGACATCCAAGGTGCTCCGGACCGCTCCCCCAGCAATGATACCTGTACCCATTGGAGACGGTTTAAGTAAAAGACGGGTAGATTTAAATTTCACTTCCAAGGGGTGGGGGATTGTCTTTTCTTTGCCTTGAAGAGGTAAATGGATTATCAATTTTTCCGCCTGCTTAATAGCCTTGCGGATAGCTGAGCTAACATCTTTTGCTCTCGCCAGCCCCACCCCCAAACTACCATTCTCATCTCCAACAGCTACCAAAGCGGTAAAGCCTATTTGATTACCGCCTTTTGTTTTTTTAGATACGCGTTTAATCTCCACTACCTTGGTTTTTAGACCTGACTCGCTAGTTTTGTTATCTCCCCATCTTTTCATTTTAGCTCCTAAAATTCTAATCCTCCCTTCCTGGCTCCATCGGCCAAAGCTTTTACCCGACCGTGATAAATATAACCACTACGATCAAAGGCCACTTTCTTAATTCCCTTCTTAAGAGCTCGGCGAGCCAATTCTTGACCCACTAGCTGCGCCTGCGCTACCCGAGATAGTTTTTCCTTTTGATATTTTTTTATTTTCAAAAGTGCCTTACTAGAAAAGGCTGCCAATGTTTGACCACTGGTAATATCCACAACTTGAGCCCAAACATGACGATTGGAGCGGAAAATGGTTATTTTCCGTTTCCGCCCCCGCTGATGTAATTTATAACGAACTCGCTGTTGGCGCTTTTTCAGACTAGATTTCATTTTAAGCTCCTGCCTTGGCCACTTTTCCTGGCTTTAATTTTACCACCTCATTTTGGTAACGAATACCTTTGCCTTTGTAAGGATCTGGTGGCCGTAAGCGACGCATTTTCGCCGCTACCTCACCCACCAATTGCCTGTCAGCCCCTCTAACCGTTACCAAATCACCGTTAACTACAAACTTAACCCCATCGGGTGGCTCAATCTTTACTTGGTGAGAAAAACCAACACGAAAAATAACCGCCTCCCCATCAAGCTGTGCTTTATAACCTGTTCCGACTACCTGAAGAGTCTTTTCCCACCCCTTTTCTACACCTTGCACTGCATTAGCGAGCAAGCTACGCCAAGTACCCCATAAAGCTTTTGTCTGGCGGCTATTATCTTCGGGAGAAATAAGTATTTGCTTATTATCAACTTTTACTTTCAAGCTAATCGGTAAGGAAAATGACAACTCACCTTCCTTCCCTTTAATCGTAACTTTTCGTCCTTCCAATTGGACCGTTACTGAGTCAGGGATTTCTATTGGCTGGCGACCTATTTTCGACATTCTAGCGCAAAAGAAGGGCGGCAATAATTTCGCCGCCAATATTTAACTTCTTGGCTTTAGCTGCAGTCATCACCCCATGGGAGGTAGAAATAATCACCATTCCTTTCCCTGAAGGAAAGGGCAATCTGTTGGTACCGCTATAATAACGCCGGCCCGGTTTTGAAAAGAGCCGAACATCCCGCAGCACCGGCTGATGGCCTGTAAAACTAAGGGCAACTTTCATCATTTTAGAACCGCCCTTTTGCACCTCTACCTTGGTTAATACCCCTTTTGTCTGTAAAAGCTTAGCCACAGCCAAATTTAGCCGCGTCAAAGGTGCTTTAACCTCCGCCCGCTGGACTCGGGCAGCGTTTTTCAATCGGATAAGAAAATCCCCAATCAAATAATTCATTTTTACCAACTAGCCTTTTTCACTCCCGGGAGTTCGCCTTTCATTGCCAATTTCCGAAAGCAAAGCCGGCAAAGACCAAAGTAACGAATATAACCTCGCGACCGACCACAAAGCCGGCAACGATTACGATAACGCCCTGCGTATTTTAACTGTTTCTTTTCACGCACTATTTTTGCTTTATTAGCCATTTTTTTGCCTCTCAAAAATTGCCCCCAAGCTCTCTAGTAAAACTTGAGCTTCTTGGGAATTCTCGGTTGAAGTTACAATCGTGATTTCCAATCCCTTTATCCGGTGCACTTGGTCAGGAACAATTTCTGGAAATACTACCTGTTCGCTAATGCCTAACGTATAATTACCACATTTATCAAAGCTTTGCAATGGCAAACCATGAAAATCACGTAGTCGGGGCAACACTAAATGGAATAACTTTTCCAAAAAATCCCACATTCGCCGCCGCCGTAAAGTAACCCGCAAACCAATCGGCTCATTCTTGCGGAGATGAAAGCCAGAGACCGCCCGACGTGCTCGGCGCACCTGAGGCCACTGACCAGTAATTGCCGCCAGTTCCTTTTTGGCTTCTTCAACAGCATTTTTATCATCCCGAAAACTGGCGATACCCATATTAACAACCACTTTCTTCACCCGCGGTACTGCCAGGGAATTTTTCTTCCCCAACTTTTTCTGCAATACAGGAACAATTTTCTCTGAAAAGTCTTTAGCGAGCATTTTCCCCTCCGTCTAATAAACTACCGCAATGGCGGCAAACACGTAACTTGCGTCCTTTTTCAACCCGATAGGCTACCCGCGTAGGCCGATGGCAGTGAGGGCAAACTACCATCACTTTAGACGCTGCCAGTGGTTTTTCTATTTCTAAAATGCCGCCTGGTTGCTTACCCTGAGCCTTCACATGTTTTTTAACGATGTTTATCCCCTCAACCACCACCACATTTTTCCTAGGTAGCACTTTTTTGACCTTACCCCGGCGTCCTCGATCTTTACCCAATAAAATTACAACCTCATCACCACGGTGAACTTTCATTTAGAAAACCTCCTTCGCCAAAGAGACAATTTTATTATAGCCGTGATCTCGGATTTCTCGGGCAACCGGTCCAAAGACTCGACTTCCCCGAGGATCGCCATGGTCATCAATAATCACCGCTGCATTATCATCGAAACGAATATAAGAGCCGTCTCTCCTGCGGATTTCTTTACGGGTGCGGACTATTACTGCCTTTACTTTTTCTTTTCGCTTCACCAACCCATCGGGAGTGGCTTCTTTCACTACCGCTAAAATCTTATCGCCAATCCGGGCATAATAGCGGCGGCTGCCGCCATAAGTATGAATAAGCATTAATTTCTTAGCTCCGGTATTATCAGCAGCGGTTATAATCGATCTCAATTGCAACATTTTAAGCTTGACGTAAAATTTTAACAATCTGAAAACGCTTTAATTTGCTCAAAGGACGCACCTCTTTAATTTTCACCCAATCACCCTCCTTAGCACCCAAGCGGTTATCGGCATAAAATTTCTTGCGGCGTACCACAATCCGCCGGTAAAGAGGGTGAGGACGGCGCTCTTCAAGTAAAACCACCGCCGTCATTTTCATTTTAGCCGAAATAACTCGGCCTTGGAAAAACTTTCCTCGCTGAGCCTTGGTCAATTTTTCCCCTTTTACTTTTTCGGTCATTTCTTACTTTTCCCCCGAACTTTTAATTCTTCTTCATGCAAAAATGTCTTCAAGACAGCAATTTCGTGGCGTAATTGCCGCAAAAGGTGAACATTAGCCAACTGGCCGCGAACTAGCTTCATTCTCGCTAGCATCAATTCTTTTTCCTTTTTGGCCACTTCCGACCTAACAGCTTTTGCCGGTTTTGCTCGCCATTCTTGTTTTTCTTGTCTTTTCATGATCGTTGAATAATTTTCGTTGCCAATGGTAACTTCATAGCTGCCCGCCGTAACGCCTCTCGGGCCATCTTTTCTTCCACTCCGCTTAATTCAAAAAGCACCTTACCGGGACGGATAACGGCCACATAGGTGTCAATATCTCCTTTCCCCCCTCCCATAGTCGCCCCGGCCGGCTTTTTAGTCACCGGCTTGTCGGGGAAAATTCTAATCCACATTTTACCACTCCGCTTGGTAAAATTGGTAACTGCCCGGCGGGCAGCTTCAATTTGAGCCGCTGTCAGCCAACCTTTTCCCTGACTCTTCAATCCTATCTCCCCAAAAGCCAGAGAATAGCCCGATTGAGCCTTGCCGCCAATCCGGCCCCGAAATTGTTTACGATATTTGCTTTTTTTTGGCTGTAACATTAGCGCTCCCCTCGGTTAATGTACACTTTAAGACCAATATAGCCAGAACGGGTGAGAATAGGGCGTTGAGCATAGTCAACTTGACTTCGCAAAGTATTAAGCGAAACTTGCCCCCGGTAAAACTTTTCCTGCCGGGCAATTTCAATACCATTGATTCTACCTTTGAGAATAATTTTTACCCCTCTAGCCCCAGCGGCCATAATTCGGTCCATTGCCTGATTCACCACTCGCCGATAAGGCATCCGCCGCAACAACTGACTAGCAATTCGTTCAGCTACCACTTTTGCCGAAAGATCGGGTGTTTTGTATTCTTCTACCTCTAACTCTAAATTCTTCCCTGGTTGACTAATAGTTTTAATCATTGCCACCAGTTGTCTTTTTAATTCCTCCAAACCCTTGCCGCCGCGCCCAATAACCAAACCTGGCCGGGTAACGACTAAAGTAATTTTCATCTTACGGTGAAAACGTTCAATTTCCACCGCCGCTAAGCCTGCCGAACGTAGTTTATCCTCTAAGAAACGCCGCAGTTGGTAATCTTCCTGCCACAAATTAGGATAATCCTTCTTGCTGGAGAACCAGCGCGACACCCAATCCACCCCAATTTTTGGACTTCCCAACCGAAATGCTATCGGGTTAACTTTTTGCCCCATTTCCCTTTTTTCCCTCAAGACTAACAACTAAATGACTTCTCCGTTTTTGAATTTGCCCCTGATGAAAACGGGCGCTTCGGGATTTGTCTAATCGCTTGAGACGCATTCCTTCGTTAACAAAAATCTGATGAAAATGTAAGCTATCATCAGCAAGTTTAAAATTATGCTCAGCGTCAGCCAAAACCGTTTTAATAGCTTTCCAAAGATAACGGGCGCCCTTCTTCCGAATAAAGGGTAAAACTTCCAACGCTTCTTGGGGTGATTTGCCCCTAATGGCATCGACCACCAACCGCAATTTTCGCGGCGAGATTGGCAGCGATTTAGCTATTGTAGTTACCACCACCGGTGTTTCCTTTTTAGCTTTAATCATTTAAGTTTTTTCAATAACCCGCTTAACCACCCGACCATGACCATGAAAAGTACGAGTAGGAGCAAATTCGCCAAGCCGGTGCCCTACCATATCTTCAACTATAAAGACATCTAAAAAGCGGTGGCCATTGTGAATTAGGAAAGTGTGGCCCACAAATTCCGGCGGGATCTGACTAGCCCGAGCCCAAGTCTTAATCGGCTCCTTCTTGCCCACTTTTTTCTGAGCCAAAACTTTTTTCAGCAACTTTTGGTCAACATAAGGACCCTTACGGGCGCTGCGACTCATTATTTACTCCGTCGTTTAATAATTAATCGGCTGGAATATTTGTGCCGGCGCCTAGTTATCTTGCCTAAAGCTTTCTTTCCCCAAGGTGTTTTCGGCGATTTCATTCCGATTCCCGAGCGGCCCTCGCCCCCACCATGAGGATGTGAACCAGGATGTTGAGCAACTCCTCGGACAGTAGGACGTATGCCTCGGTGGCGCTTGTCACCAGCCTTTTCCAATTTTACCTTATTCCAGCCACTATTGCTAACTTGGCCAATAGTAGCCCGAATCCGAGGCGAAAAAATACGCAACTCCCCAGAAGGCATTTTGACAATGACTTTGTCACCTTCTTGACTTTGAATATAAGCGGCTGTCCCGGCACTACGGACAATTTGGCCACCTTTACCGGGGCGGATTTCTAAATTATGGATAGGGACCCCAGCCGGAATTTTTGCCAAAGGCAAATTATTGCCTGGTTCAATAGGAGCTTTATCAGCAGCGATTACCTTAGCACCTATTTTTAACCCCTCAGGAGCCAAAATATAACGGCGTTCTCCATCAGGATAAAGTAAAAGAGCTATTCGGGCAGTTCTATTAGGATCATAATCAATCGCCTCCACTCGGGCTGTCATATCACGTTTATCACGCCGCCAATCAATACGTCGCAGGTAACGCTTATGCTCGCCGCCATGGTGACGAACTGAAACATGGCCTCGACTATCACGACCACCATGCTTTTTGCGAATGGTCAAAAGGTGGCGAATGTTCTTTTTAATTTTCATTTTTTGGCTATCGTCAACTCTTTAATTGTTGTCCCCGAAGCTAATTGGATTAAAAATTTTTTCCGGGCTGGGCGTCGAAAAAGCCGCCGCTTATTCCAATTCATCTTAACCTTGCCTTTCCGTTGCAAGGATCGCACCCCAATCACTCGCACCCCAAATAATTTTTCTAACCATTGGGCGGCTTGCTGCTTAGTTATCCCCGGCTGGGCCCAAAAATGGTAAAGCCCCCGTGCTTGATCACGGACAGCTTTTTCACTCATGATAGGTTCCAAAAGGGGAAGAACCATCTCAATTAACCTGCCCATTTAAATTTTTAACAGTTTTTTCATCCAAAAGGAGGTAGCCCTGATTAAGAAGCCAGTGAATATTTATATTTTCCCCCCTCCGGAAAGATAACCTCTGACCATTTACCTCCTTCAGATTCCGCCAGCCTCGGCTTATCTCGGTTGGTATCCCTGTTAAAATAATGCCTATTTTTCGGGCTGTAATTTCTCTCCCTTTCAAAAAATTTGCCAATTTTTCTTCTACCCGGCGTGTTTTAGGGGGAAGTTTCTGCCAACCAGCGGTAACTATCATCTTTCGACTGGCAAAATAGGAGCTAAAAACAGAAAAATAGGCTAACTTTTTCATTTTTTTAGGAAGGCGAAGATTCCAATCGCGATTACCCCGCGGACCGTGAGCAATACCACCGCCAACAAAAATTGGTGCATAGCGGTCACCGTGGCGGGCCCGACCTGTTCCTTTTTGAGCCCAAATTTTCCGTCGCGAGCCTTGCACTTCACCACGCGTTTTAGTTTTGGGGAAAGCACTTCGTTGGCGAGCTAAATAAACCCGTACCGCTTGGGCCACTAACTTCTCATTGGGCTTAATACCAAAAACTTCAGGATTAAGCTCAATCTTTCGGGCCAGCGAACGGCCACTAAGGGAATAAACTGGAATTGAAAAGGGGTTATTTTTCTTCATCTTTTTTCTCCTCCTTCTCATCCTCGGCTAGAGGAGTAAATCTCTTGGCCTGACCCTCCACCTCAAGATAAAGCCAACTACCGTAGTGGCCAGGCACTGCTCCCCGCAGCCAAAGTTCGTTGTTGTTTTTATCTACTTTAACTACCAAAAGGTTTTTCACCGTAACCCGAACATAGCCATAATGGCCGGGCATTTTTTTACCCTTAATCACCCGCCCCGGAGTTTGGGCACCAATTGACCCCGGAGCTCGTTCCCGATCAGATTGACCGTGTGTTTTTGGCTGACTGTGGAAGCCCCAGCGCTTAATGACCCCAGCAAAGCCGCGCCCCTTACTAATCCCAACAACCTTAACTTGCTGTCCAGGACGAAAAACATCCTCCACTTTAATTTCTTCTCCTAATTTTTCTGGCATCTCTTCGGCGGAAAGATTAATGAGTTTTCGGCCACCAATTTTTAGGCCTGCCTTTTTTAAAATTCCCGCCAGAGGGCGGGCAAGATGTTTCTTACTTTGACCTGTGGTCACCTGAACTTGCTTTCTGTCAGGATACAAATTGGTGACATAAACTGCTGGAGCGGCAACAATCGTTATCGGCACTACATAACCTTCCTGGTCAAAAGCCTGGCGCATTTCTTTCTTCTGGGCAACAAAACTATTAATTTTCATTACCACAAATTTTACACCCCTAATTCCTTAACCTTTAGATTTAATCGAAGTAGCCAGCCTCTACCGACTGTCTTTCCAAAACATAACCACCAGGCTTAAGTTTTAATTTCTACTTGCACCCCAGCCGGCAGTTCCAGATGCTGAAGACTGTCTAAAACTCGAGCATTAACGTTATAAATATCAATAACCCGCTTGTGAGTTAAAAGCTCAAAATGGTCCCGCGCATCTTTATCGGTATGAGGGCTCTTCGTCACCACGAAAAGCCGGCGCCGGGTAGGCAACGGAACTGGCCCAACAATTTTGGCGCCACTGGTCACCACCGCTTCGATAATCTTTCCTGCCGCCTCATCAATAAGGCGGTAATCATATGATTTTAAACGTACACGCAATTTTTGCCTAGCCATTGGCTAGCTTTATTCAATAATTTCAGTAATAACCCCAGCCCCAACAGTCAGGCCTCCTTCACGAATAGCAAAATGGTCTCCTTTTTCCAACGCTACTGGTTTAATAAGTTTAACCTCTAAATTAGCATTATCGCCGGGCATAACCATTTCTGTCCCGTCAGGCAATTTAATATCACCGGTAACATCGGTAGTCTTAATATATATCTGGGGACGATAACCGCTAAAGAATGGCGTGTGCCGACCTCCCTCCTCCTTCTTCAAAACATAAACTTCGGCCTTAAATTTGGTATGGGGCGTAATCGAGCCCGGGGCGGCCAAAACCATCCCCCGTTCAACGTCCTTCTTTTCAATACCTCGCAAGAGAATACCAATATTATCACCAGCCTGCCCCTCATCCAAGATCTTGCGGAACATCTCAATTCCGGTGACCACTGTCTTCCGGGTATCCCGCAAGCCGACAATTTCTACCTCTTCATTTAATTTTATCTTGCCCCTAGAAACTCTGCCGGTAACAACCGTCCCCCGTCCCTTGATTGAAAAGACATCTTCAATCGGCATCAAAAAGGGCTTGTCAAGGTCGCGCGTGGGGGTCGGAATATAATCATCGACCGCCTTCATCAAATCCAGAATTGATTTTTCCGCCGCTTCATCGCCCTCTAATGCCTTCAGGGCCGAACCGCGGATGATAGGAACATTATCGCCGTCATATTGATATTTCTTAAGCAGCTCGCGGATTTCCCCTTCAACTAGCTCCAAAAATTCAGGGTCATCAACTAAATCTACTTTATTTAAAAAGACGACAATCGCCGGCACATCTACCTGGCGGGCTAAAAGAACATGCTCGCGGGTTTGGGGCATCGGGCCATCGGCCGCGGAAACCACCAAAATAGCTCCGTCCATTTGGGCAGCACCGGTAATCATATTCTTGACATAATCAGCGTGTCCCGGACAGTCAATGTGGGCGTAATGACGCTTATCAGTTTCGTATTCGACATGGGCAATAGAAATAGTCAAAATTTTATTGGCATCCCGCACTGCCCCTCCCTTGGCAATATCAGCATACTTCATTTCCTTAGCTTTGCCCTGCTTAGCTAAAACCTTGGTAATTGCTGCCGTGAGAGTCGTTTTCCCATGGTCGACATGACCAATGGTACCAATATTAATGTGCGGTTTAGTCCGCTCAAATTTTTGTTTTGCGTCAGCCACTTTGACCTCCTTTACAAATTTTAACTTTGAAATTGTAACATTCTACTAAATAAATTGCAAACTCATTTTTCATCACCAACAGTTTTATTCTTTATTATCTCCTCTTGAATATTCTTTGGTACCTCCGCATAGTGTGATGGCTCAGCATAAAATGAACCGCGCCCTTGCGTCAAACTCCTAATAATTGTAGCATATCCACTAATATTTGCAAGAGGAACTAAGGCACTAATAATACGCATCTGTCCCCGATTTTCACTCCCCAGAATTTGAGCGCGGCGAGAAGAAAGGTCACCAATAACCTGGCCCATAAAATCTTCGGGGACACTTACTTCTAATTTCATAATTGGCTCCAGGAGAATCGGCCTAGCTTGTTTTACCGCTTCTTGGAGGGCAATTGAACCAGCAATTTTAAAAGCCATATCCGATGAATCAACCTCATGGTAAGATCCGTCATAAACAGCCACTTCTAAATCCGTCAGAGGATAGCCAGCCAAGACTCCTTTTTCAGCTGCTTCACGGACCCCTTTTTCAATAGCTGGAATAAAGTTAGCCGGAATTGCCGCTCCCCTTATCTCAGAAGTAAACTTCACCCCCGATCCTAACTCGCCCGGAGTGACCCGCAACCAACAATGGCCATATTGTCCCCGGCCTCCAGTTTGGCGGATATACTTCCCCTCGGCTTTAGCCTCGTTTTTAATTGTCTCCCGGTAAGCTACCTGAGGCCGGCCGGTGCGCAGTTTGACACCAAATTCTCGCTGCATCCGGTCAACAATAATTTCCAAATGTAATTCGCCCATTCCCGATAGAATCGTCTGCCCTGTCTCTGGATTCACTTTTACCCGAAGGGTAGGATCTTCCTCTAAAAGTCGGTTGAGGGCCTGACTCATCTTTTCTTGATCACTTTTACTCTCCGGTTCAATCGCCAGAGAAATGACCGGTTCGGCAAATTCAATTGACTCAAACGCAATTGGATGCTGTGGATCACACAAAGTATCACCAGTTTTAGAAACTTTCAAACCAATAGCGGCCACAATTTCTCCAGCAAAAGCTTCTTCGATACCCTCACGCTTGTTAGCGTGCATTAGAAGCAAACGGCCAATTCGCTCGCTCTTATTTTTATTACTATTCAAGACGGTACTGCCAGTTTTTAAAACCCCAGAGTAAATCCGCAAATAAGACAGGCGGCCAACGTGGGGGTCAGTTTGGACTTTAAAGAGCAAAGCAGCCAACGGTTCTTGATTGTTAGGATGGCGCTCTTCTTCCCGGCCAGTTTTGGGATTAACCCCTTTGGCTGGAGGGATATCCGCCGGAGAAGGGAGATAATCAATCACACCATCCAACAATGGTTGGACGCCTTTATTACGCAAGGAGGAACCGCAATAAATAGGAATTAACTCACCAGCAATGGTCGCCCGGCGCAAACCTTTCTTTAAGTCTTCAACAGGAATTTCCTCACCGTTAAGGTAGTGTTCCATCAGCTTATCGTCATAGGTGCAAATGTTCTCAATTAACTGCTGGCGATATTTTTCAGTTTCTTCTTCTAATTCAGCCGGAATAGGATGTTCTGAATATTTAGCGCCCAATTCATCCTGATCCCACAAAAGCATCTTTTGCTCCAAGACTAAAACCACACCCCGAAAGTCATGCTCGGCTCCAACCGGAATTGTCAAAACAGCCAATTTTTTGCCAAAACGATCGGCAATCATCTTTAAGGAGCCCGAAAAATCGGCGCCAACTTTATCCATTTTGTTAAGAAAGACCAAGCGGGGCACCCCATATTTATCGGCCTGATGCCAAACAGTTTCCGATTGGGCCTGGACGCCTTCTTCAGCATCAAAAACCATAATCGCCCCGTCTAAAACCCGTAAGGCCCGTTCCACTTCGGCGGTAAAATCGACATGACCCGGGGTGTCGATAATGTTGATGCGCATTCCCCGCCAGAAAGTAGTTACCGCCGCCGAAACAATAGTAATACCTCGCTCCCGCTCTTGTTCCATCCAGTCGGTCACCGTATTGCCGTCATCAATATTGCCCATTTTATAAGTCCGGCCGGTATAAAAAAGAATTCTTTCAGTGGTCGTAGTTTTCCCGGCATCAATATGGGCAATAATCCCAATATTACGGACTTTTTCAATAGAAACCAACCGATTTTTAGTTACCTCAATTGCTTCGGCCATAAAATTTGTCGCCAAAAAATGCGCTAAAAAATAACGCCCTTCATCGGGCTAGTGCTTTTAATATACCATAAATTTATTGAGGATGAAAGAAAGATCAGAAAATTCCAAATTCCAAATCACGAAGCTTAAACCCCGACATCCACCACCCGGCAAAGTCGGCACAAAAACTTGTTGACAAAACCGTAGTTTGTATGGTAATAGTAGTTTACCATGAATAGCATTATTACTGCTACCTGCTCTCACTTTTACTATCATCCGTAATCTATAAACGTTTTAAGTAAAATTAAGAAGAACACTTGAATCTCATCTTAGTCTTAAAAATTCCTAACAAAGTTCCCAATGACTACAAGAACCTCACCCGAATCAGATTCCAAAATCGTCTGGATGATGGACGAGACGATCGCCCGAGCTCATCCCCAAAATTGGCGGGAGGTCATCAGTCTAGAGCATGAACTAATTCAAATAATAGGTGCTCCTGAACTACATCACCAAATCGTCAGCCCGCTAGAATGTTTGCCAGCAATGATCGATAAATTGCACCGGCAAGATTTTAGTTGTATTTTTGATCTAACAGGTTGGCTAACACCGGTTTTGCAAGAGTTGTTTCCTTTCGCGCCAATTATCAACGAATTCGCGATGAGTCGTGTTCGAACAGTATCGTCTCCTTCTCTAGAAACCGCAGGTTATATTTTAAGCATGACGCCAGAGCAAATCCAAAAAACTCGCCAGTCTTTAGATTTATCTCGCCCACTTATAGTAGATGACGTAAGTTTTAGTGGCTGGACAAGTGCCAAAACAATGGAGATATGGCACCTGAACCCAGAAAACACTGCCCATGCGTTTTTAATCGCTAATACTGGCAAGCTTAGCGAGAATCAATCAGGAGCAGTGAAAAAACTCGAAAGATTGGGAAGTAAGGTTATCTTTGGATACGCGCTCGAAACACCTAAAGACGATGGCTGGCATTTAAAAGATCTTCACGAGCATCCGAAATTAGAAGAAGCGCTTGAGATGGCATTGAATTTTCAAAGTATAATAGCAAATTTCGGCATGCGTTCTGAAGCTGCACAAACCTTCCTTGCCGATGAGAAAAAAATGCGAACTCTGTTCCCTGATTATTTTACTTCCAGAGAAATCGAAATTATGATCAAATGGGGAATATTCATTCCCCTGAAAATACACC
>WFSR01000005.1 GCA_015485895.1 Candidatus Microgenomates bacterium
TGACAGATGCTAGTAATTGTATTACCATTTATTTGGTAAAACTTTATTTGTGGTAAAACATGGTTGGCTTTCAGACTACAGTTACCAGAAAAGGGCAGATAACCTTTCCCAAAGATGTTTTGCGGGTTTTAGGGTTAGGTTATCTGAAGAAGGTGCGGGTGCAGGTGAAGCCCGACAAGACGATTCATATTTCTTCCTTGCCTGATATTTTAGATCTTGCCGGCCGATACCGGCCTAGAAAACACCTCAATGCTCTTCGTTTACGGGAAAAATTAGAAAAGCAGTATGAGCGCCGCTAAAAGAATTTATTTTTTGGACACGAATGTTTTTCTCCGCCTTTTGGTGAAGGAAGATGAACAGACTTTTTTTGAATGCTTTACTTTGCTTCAAATGGTGAAAGACAATCAAATAGAGGCAGCCACTAGTAGTTTGGTTTTAGCAGAAATTGGTTGGACTTTAAAGTCATTTTATAAGTTACCTAAAAAGAAAATTGTGGCTATGCTTCGGTCGATTATTCACCTCCGTGGTTTGAAAATGGTCGATGATTATGAGCCTGCCTTAGCCTTACGCTTTTTCTTGCGGTTCAATATTAAGCTTATCGATGCTTTTATTGCGGCAATTGAGCCAGTGGCCGAAAAAAAGTGGGTCGTGGTTTCTTACGATCGCGATTTTCGTAAATTACCTATCCTCAGCCAAACTCCAGCTGCAGTTCTTAAGAAAGCAGGAACTGGGAAAGTGAAAAGTTTAAGCAAAAAGTGAAAAAGAAGTGGAAAGTGAAAAGTGAAAATGGAACTAGGAACTAGGAATGATAAATCCTAAATCCTAATGACCCAAATCCTAAACAAATCCAAATTACCAAATGACTAAATGACCAAAACAAAAGAGAAAGAAAAAAGAAAAAGACTGTTTAGAACATTTGAATCTTGGTCATTTGAGCATTGTTTAGTCCGCCAGCTGGCGGATTAGGATTTTGGTAATTAGGATTTAGGATTTGTTTGTGATTTGGTGCTTGGAATTTGGAATTTCCCCGTGTAGGCAGGGTGCTTGGAATTTAGGTGTTACAATGGAGTATGATTATCCGCCGGATTTTGCCGGAAGAAAAGGATGCGTACGAGAAACTAGCTCGCCATCCGCTGCAGAGCTGGGCCTGGGGGGATTTTAAGGCTGCTAACGGAGCCCGAGTGGAACGGGTGGGGGTTTTTCAGAATGGCCGGCTGGAAAAAGTTTGGCAGGTATTCTTTCACCCTCTGCCGTTGCCCTCGCTAGACCGGGAAATTGGCTATTTCCCCCGCAGCCAAGAACTTTCCCGGGAAGAAATTGCTATGCTCCAGAGTTTGGGCAAAGATCACCAGGCCCTGGCCGTTTTAATCGAACCGGAAATTGTCCAGCGCCGCTGGCCTAATCAGCGGGGCTATCTATTAGCTCCCCAGGAGGAAAAAACAGGCTTTGTTGCCGCCGATTTAGGTTTACTACCAGCTCACCGTCCCCTTTTTCCCAAGTATACTTTTTGGCTGGACTTGACTCAAGGTGAAGATCAGCTGTTGGCTAACATGCATTCCAAGACTCGTTACAATATCCGCCTGGCGGAGCGCAAGGGGGTAACCGTTCGGGAAGACAACTCGCCGTCGGCTTTGGAAATTTTTCTTGATCTCCTTTTTGAAACTACCCAGCGGCAGCGTTTTTATCTCCATAACCGGCGCTATTTCCGCCGGATGTGGCAAATTTTGGCCCCTAGCGATATGGCCCAT
The DNA here is from genome assembly GCA_015485895.1 of Candidatus Microgenomates bacterium. Taxonomy (GTDB): domain Bacteria; phylum Patescibacteriota; class Microgenomatia; order UBA12405; family UBA6130; genus S016-97. The sequence continues at coordinate 1,749 of WFSR01000005.1, forward strand.
CTTTTTTTGGCAGAGTATCAAAAACAGCCCCTGGCTGCTTGGATTATTTTTGGTTACAAAGAGAGGCTTTTTTATCCTTATGGCGCTTCGAGCACCCAGCACCGTGAGGTAATGGCTTCAAATCTCCTTTGCTGGCGAGTCATCCAATATGGCCGGCAGCATCACTATCGCCAATTTGACCTTTGGGGTAGTCCCGGGCCGGAAGTGGCGGTTAATGATCCCTGGTATGGCTTTCACCGCTTTAAGTTAGGCTATGGCCCCGAGTTGGTGGAATTTGTGGGCAGTTGGGATTTAGTGCTCCGTCCCCAAGAATACCGTCTTTACAACTGGCTTAATGATTGGCGCTGGCGCTGGCTTCACTGGCGGCGACGGTTTTAACGCCAAGCATCGCAGAGAAGGCGAAATTCACAGTGGTCGCAAGGGAAGGGGCGATTGGGCTTGGGAGGAAAGTCGGTGGTTTCCAATTTTTTGGCAAGATTGATGACCTTTTGCCGGAAGGTGTCCAGCTGCTCTTGGCTACGGCGGCTGGAAATCTTAACTCCGGCATCGAGGAAATAGAGGGAGAGGCGGATTTTTTCGATGGGTCGGTGGAAGGGCAAACTTTTGATTTGGGAAGCGGCCAGGGCGTAAAGGGTAAGCTGGTCATTGTGATCGACGTCTTTTTGATTAGGTACCCGGGCGCCGGTCTTGTAATCAATAATTTCAATTTCCTGGTTGGGCAAGCGGTCAACGCGGTCAATAACCCCGCCAATTTTCAAGGTGGGGGCCAAACGAAAAGAAAATGGTTGTTCTAAGGCAAGAATATTTCCCACCTGCTGGGGCTTAAAAGCTTGGTGGTAAAACTGGCGCAACATTTTTCTAGCTTTGCGGCGGCTAATTTCCTCCTCTTTTTTGGACCGGAAACCTTCGCTAGACCAATTTTGGTCGAGGAGTTGCCAGAGATCGGCCAACTGCAGCGGTTTTTCTTCTTTTAGCTGCAGTTGGTAAAACATCTTGAGAGTTTTGTGGATGACATTGCCAAAAGTTTGCGCTGCCGACGGTGGGGTAGGGATGCGGAGGATATATTTATACTTATACTGGCGGGGGCAGATGGCAAAAGCATCCATTTGCGAGTAGGAAAGATAGCTCACTGGCGGGTTGAGCTGGGCCGGCCGGGGCGGCGGTTCCTCTTGGCTCCAATCCAAAAAGGAAAGTTGGGCGCTGGCGGTCCGGCTAGGCTGCAAGCTGTCGCCTAGGGCTTCACTGACAAAAAGAGAAGGTTTTTTAGCTAATTTGCCGTCGCCGTAAAATTTGGCCCCGCTGAAGTAAAGGCGGTCGCGGGCCCGGGTCATGCCGACATAAAAGAGGCGCCGTTCTTCCTCTTGATGAGGGTCGCCTTGGGGGAGAATTTCTTTAATGAGTGGTTGGGGAATAGGAATTTGCTCGCGGCGGTTACTGGTGGGAAAACGCTGGTTGACCAGGTTAACCATAAAAACAACCGGGAATTCAAGGCCCTTGGCAGAATGGACTGACAAAATATTGACGGCATTATTCTCGCTCCAATCAATTTCGCTGGCTAGGGGGCTTTCGCCAAGTTCAAGTTTGAGATTAATCCAGGTTACTAAATCTTCAAGATTGGCGTGGCGGTTTTGGCTTTCAAAAGCCTTGATCTTGTCAAAGAATTTGGCAATGTTCAGGCCCCGCTGCTGTTCCAGTTCAGTTTTGGGATTAAGGAGACTGGTTAAGAGGCCACTGTCCTGAAGGAAGTAGTAGAGGAGCTGGCCGCCTGACTCGCGACGGCTGCGGTCAAGATGGTGTTGGGCCATGGCCAGAAATTTTTCTAAAGTGGCTAAAGTTTTTGCCTGGAAGCGGGGCACTTGCTGGTCGGGGCTAGGCTTTTGGATGCTCTCTAGGGCTTCAAAAAGATGGAGGTTGTAGCGGTGGGCGAAGCTGCGCAAGAGGGCAAGGTCGCGGCCGGGCAGCTGGAAATGGGCCATGGTGAGAACGCGGAAAAGGGCTGGGTTGTTGGTGGGGTCATAGAGAAAAAGAAGGTAGGCGATAAGGTCCTTGATTTCTGGCTGGTGGAAAAGCTGGCCGGGGCCCAGGAATTGGTAAGGGAGATGGTGGCGCTGGAGAGCGCGAAGGAAGGGGTCGGCCTGATTGTTGGCCCGGACAAGAATGGCGACATCTTGGTAGCGGTAACGGCGGCGGGTCAGTTTTTGGATTTCTTTGGCCACCATTTCCGCTTCTTCCTCACCGCGGTCAGGAAAAAAGAAGCCAATAGGAACGTTTTTAACCCGGCGTTGGGCCTGGAGGTTTTTGCTGATGCCCAGCCGGGCCTCTAAAGTGTCGGGGTCGTTGTGCTTGATGAGGCGATAAGCGTGGTCAAGAATAAGCTGGGAGGAACGGTAGTTTTTGGTGAGAACTACTGTTTTGGCTTGGGGATAGTTATCTCGGAAGGTGAGAATGTTGGAAATGGCGGCCCCGCGGAATTTATAGATCGATTGGGAATCATCGCCGGTCACGGTGAGGGGAGCTTTTGGTCCTGGCGGAGCGAGGAGCTTGATGAGTTCGTATTGGGCAATATTGGTATCTTGGAATTCGTCGACTAAGAAGTAGCGCCACCGTTGGCGGTAGGCGGCGAGAATGTTAGGGCGCTGGCGGAAAAGGCGCAAGGTTTGGGCAATAAGATCGGCAAAATCTAATTTGCCGGCGGCTAGTTTCCATTCTTGGTATTTTTGGTAGGCGTGGGCGAGTTCTTGAATTTTTTTGGCTTCTAAGCGGTCAGCTTTTGTTTTAGCCTGGACGAGTTGCTTTTCGGCAAAAGCGGCATAAGCAGCTGGAGAAATATCTTCGTCGCGGAGGCGGGAAAAATGGCGGATAAGGCCGTGAAGAAATTTGTAAGGGTTGCCGGTGGGGCGGAAGTAATCTAGCTGGAGATCAAAGAATCGTTCTTTAAGAAACAAAATAGCTTCGGCTTGGCTGAGGAGGTGGAAATCAGGGTCGAGACCGATGTTGATTCCCTCGTCACGGAGGAGACGGTCGGCAAAAGCGTGGAAGGTGGAAATCCAAAGTTGGCTGTAGCCGATAGGAAGGGCCAAATCCACCCGCTCTTCCATTTCCCGGGCGGCTTTTTCGGTGAAGGTGAGGGCAACAATTTGCTCGGGGATCAGGCCCTGGTCAATGAGCCACTTAATCCGTTCGGTAATGACGGTGGTTTTTCCGGTGCCAGCACCGGCGATGACCAGTAAAGGGCTACCCTGATGCTCAACGGCGGCTCTTTGCTCGGGATTGAGGGCAATTTCCATGGTCAATTTTAACACTAGGCGGCAATTTTCTTTTTGTCAGGGGCGGGGAGTTGGTTAGCGCTGTCAATTTTTTGTCCCAAGAGAGTAAAGGCTTGGAAAACCTCGTTCATTTTGGCGGCGGCGTTGTTGATATGCCTACTTAGGACCATAAAGGCAGACTCGGTTTTTTGATAGTCATTTTGGATCGAACGGAGAAGGCGGAAAATTTGCCGGCTTTGGGCTTCAATACGCTTGCCTTCAAATGACAGGAGGATAGTTTGTAAATGGACATAAAGGCTGCTGGGGGAAACTAAGTAAACGCGGTGCCGGCGGGCATAATCAACTAACTCGGGAGTGTTGGCAATTTCATAAAAAACGGCTTCCGAGGGAACATACATTAGGGCAAAGTCAACAGTGCCTTCTTCGGGCAGAATATATTTTTGGGCGATAACCCGGATGTGGCGGCGGACATCGTTGAGAAAATCACGCTGGGCGAGGCGGCGCTCGCTTTCGTTTTCGGCTTTAATCATCCGCCGGAAATTTTCCATCGGAAACTTAGAATCAATGGGTAAGATGCCGGCTTCGGTTTTCAAGGCAGCGTCAACCTTCTCGCCGGACTTGAATTGATATTGGAGGTGAAAACTGTTTTTGGGAAACATTTGGCCGATGAGATCTTTTAGAACTTCTTCACCGATATTACCGCGCAGTTTGGGGCTTTGGAGAACATCCTGCAATTCACGGATAGATTGGCCAATTTCACTCATTTCGCCAACTTCGCGGGCGACTTTGGCAATGAATTTGGCGGCGTTATCCAGGCGTTCGTTGGTTGTTTTGGTAGAACTTTGGAGAACAGTTTGAATGTTGTGCTGAGTTTGCTGTAAAACTTGTTGTAAATTTTGGTCGGACTGCTGCCAGCGCTGGTCGCTGTTTTTGAGCCATTCCATTAACTGGTCGTTGACTTTGTTTTCGGCAATGGTCCGCCGGATGCGGTAGTCAAGCCAGAGCATGCCGGCAGTTAAAATCAGCCCCAATCCCGCCAAAACAGCGATAGTCATAATCCATTATACAATTTTGGCAGCTAATGTCAGCTATTTCTGCGCTTGCCGTAATGTGGCTCATCATACATATAATGATGAGTAGGCGGCTGGCCAAAGCCTTCGGTCATTTCCTGATATAGTTTAGCTTTTACAAAGCTAGTGGTTTTAGATGAAAAGTGTCCTTTAATGCTTGGGCCCTCGACAGGCATTCTCCAAATGAAACTTGAGGAAATTGCCGAACTATGCGTTGGCAAAATTTTACCATGCCATTTTCTGGTCCCATAGTAATATGTATTGTAGCATATTAGGCAAGTAAGTGTGTTTGTTAAAAAGCCTCTGGTCACCTTCTCAAACTGGCAAGAAAACTTAGTAGTGGCTGAAAATATAGAAAGCCAAAAGAGCCAAAGCGATGGCTATAATAGCTAGCAAAGTAGTTATCATATCCTTTTTTTAACCCAAAAATAGAGGGCGATAAAAAATAAGCTAGTAATAATTGCCGCCACCAAATAGGTGTTAGCAAAATTCCAAACCATCATGCTTTGTCTCCATTTTTATAAAGATGATTTTAAGAAATTTTTTATCTCTTTAAGCAAGAGAGGAAAAGTGGTGTAGCCGGCCTTTTCGTTAAAATGGCCAGCTCCTGGAACAATAACTAATTTGGCATCCAAATTTTTTGCTAATTCTTTGGCTTTTTTTAGGGGGACATATGGATCATTGTCGGAATGAAAAACATAGAAATTATGGCAAGCATGCTTAATTTTCCCCCAATTGAATTGTTTATTGGCAAATGTTTCGTTTATTTTGTCAAAAAGAGGATTCCCTAAATTGCCCGTGAAACCGGAAACAAAAAACGCTGCTTTTATGGGAGTTTTGAGTTTTTGAAGAACATTAAGGAGAAAAGCGGGGCCTAAACTATGACCAATGACAATAGAATCTTGGTTTAGGTATTTTTGATATTTGCTGAAAACTTTAAGCCAGTTGGTTAACGTTTGCCCTTCCGGAGTGGGAAATTTGGGGACAAAGACCGGGTAGCCTAATTTTTCTAGTTTACCTTGTAACCATGGAAACCAGTTTTCTTGGGGATGCCCATAAGCGCCATGGATAATGAAAAAATTGGTCTTGCCATTGTTGTCGTTTACCATGTTATTTATTTTAACACCATTAGCAAGATTGTTACGCGTTTAATTTTGTTAAATCAAATATTATAAACGTATATTGTAGGGTGATAAGTCTTTAGAGTGATGAGGGTTATGAACTTTAAGGTATGGAGAGACTGATGATGCCGAAGAGGGTTATCACGATGCCCAGAATTTGCTGTTTGCTTAGGCGGTCTTTGAAAACAAAATAGGCTAGGATGGCAAATAGAGCGGGATATGAGCTAGCAATGGGGGCGATGATAGATATTTGTCCTTTAGTGGTAGCGAAGTTGTAAGAAAATACCCCAGTAACCAGTAATAAAGAATTAATAATAGCGTAGGCGATTAGTTTTTTACTCCTTGGGGTTCGGAATTTTATTTTCTTTTTCTTCAAGTAAATTAAGCCGAGGGGGAAGGTGAGCCAGGAAAGGTAGGCTGGCCAAAACCAGCCAACATTCGCAACGGGTATCTTTACGAAGGCGAAGTAAAACCCCCAAAGTAAACAAGCAACTAGAGCATAAGGTACCCCTTTGTCTGTCAATATATTGCCGAGCTTAAGCTCCTTTAAGTTTATGGAGGCTGTGACTATGCCAACAAAGACTAAAATAATACCTGTTGTTTGCTGCCAATTTAAAGTTTCCTTGAAAAAAATTATCGATAAAATGGCTGCCAGCGCTCCAAAGGAACCGGCGATAGTACCTACTAGGGAAGCATTGCCGCGTTTTAAACCCTCATAAAAAGCAATCATAGAAAAAACACCCGGTGGACTTAAAATGAGAAGCCATAGTGCGGTTGAAAGAGTAATGTGCCGTAAAGTAGGGATGGCAAAAGGCACATAAAAAGACGCCAACAAGGTTCCAAGGATAAAAGACCAAATGCCGGCTGAATATCCGCCTATTTCGCGTGACACTAAGCCGCCGAAAATATCTGCTGTTCCCCAACTTAAGAAAGCCGCAAGAGCAAGAATAATTGCTAGCATGGTCTATTGTAACACCGTTGGTGAAAGAGCCGGTAAGCTGTTTGTTTTTTTGGTTCACCACCCACTGAAGACTCCCCTTTTCGCGAGAAAGGGTGGGATGACGTGATATTAAATTCCAAGCACCAAGCACCAAATCACAAACAAAATCCTAAATCCTAATGACCCAAATCCTAAACAATGTTCGAATGATCAAAATTCAAATGTTCAAAACATCTTTATCATCTTTCTTTTGTTTTGGTCATTTAGTCATTTGGTAATTTGGATTTGTTTAGTCCGCCAGCTGGCGGATTAGAATTTTGGTAATTTGGATTTGCCCCGACGGGCGTCGTGGCAGGGGATTTGGTGCTTATCCAACCTAGCTCCAATATGCTATAAAAGATAAATGGTGAACTGGCGAGAGGAGGGGCGGAAAAAAGGATATTTGCTTTTGGCGGCTTTATTGGCGGCGGTCATAATCCGCCTGGAAATGCAGTTTCTAGACCCTTTTGTTTTTTGGCATCAGCTGCTTTTTTTCTTTCTGACCTGGTGGCTAATTTTTTTGCTGGCCCGATTAATTTTGCCCCGCTATTGGAGTTTTTGGCTGGCTGTGGCCGGTCTTGGCTGGCTAATCGTACGTTTTTACCGATGGGATAACTGGTTAACTGTTAGCAGTTGGTTGCTCTTGACAACCCTTAGCAGTCGTGTTATCCTTTTGCTAAGGAGAAAGACATGACTGATTTGACTTCACGTCAAGCAGCAATTTTAAAAAGTATTATTGAGGAATTTATCACTGCTGCCCGTCCAGTTGGATCGCAATTGGTGGAAAAGAAACTATCTCTGGGGATTTGTCCGGCTACAATTCGCAACGAAATGGTCCGTTTAGCGGAAATGGGATATCTTTATAAAGCGCATGCCTCGTCGGGGCGCTTGCCGACGACAATGGGGTTGAAATTTTATGTCCGCCAGTTAATGGAGCCGGATAAGCTCTCAGTAGCTGAAGAAATTGGCATTAAAAATGCTCTTTTAGAACACCGTTATAGTTTTGATATTTTACTCCAACAAGCTGCTCGGGAATTGGCCCGGCGGAGTCACCAGATGGCTTTGGCGTTGACTGAGCAGGGCGATTTTGCTATGGCGGGGATGGCAAATTTGTTGGATGAGCCGGAATTTATGGACATCGATGTTACCAAGAGTATTTTATTGCTTCTTGACCATTTAGATTTTTGGCATCAACTAGTGGAAAACGCTTTTGCTGAAGAGAGACATGATTTCTCTCTCCTTCTAGGGGCGGAATTGGGAGAAGAAGAACTGGAACCGTGTGGCTTGGTATATCAGACTTATGAAGTGGGCCCTCACCGAGGGATTGTAGGGATCTTAGGCCCGGCTCGATTGAATTATCGTCAGATAATTCCTTTGGTTAATTATTTTGCTAGAGCTTTGAACGAAATTGGAAAATGAAAAAGATGAAAAAAAATATGCCCGGCGGCGGGGAAGGAGAATTGTTAGAAAAAATTGAGGCATTACAAAAACAGCTAACTTTGGCACTGGCAGACTATCGTAATTTGGAAATGCGAATTCATAAAGAAGCAGCCCAATTTCGGGAAAAGTTCTCTTGGAATTTGATAGATAAGCTTTTAGCTGTTCTCGATGATTTAGAATTAGCCGAACGGCATTTGCAAGATCGGGGCTTGACGATGGCTGTAGAACAGTTTAAAAAAGTATTAGCTAGTGAGGGTGTAGAGCAAATAGAAACAGAAGATGAAGAATTTGATCCAGTCAAAATGGATTGTGTAGCTGTTGTCGCCGGACCTAAAAATAGGGTTGTAGCCACTTTACAACCGGGCTATACTATTAATGGCAAAGTTATTCGACCAGCAAAAGTTAAAGTTGGTAAAGGAGGCCAAAAATGACAAAAATCATCGGTATCGATTTGGGGACCACCAATTCTTGTGCGGCTTATATGGAAGCCGGCAAACCAAAAGTTATTCCTACTGCAGAAGGGCGGAACCTTATCCCCTCGGTGGTTGAGCCCAAGAAAGGGCTTGTAGGTGATTTGGCTAAACGCCAAATGATTCTTAATTCAAAAAATACTATCTATTCGATTAAGCGGTTAATGGGGCGCCGCTTTGATGACCCGGCAGTTAAAGAAATTATGAAACGGGTGGCCTATAAAATTGTCCCTGGTCGGGATAATATGGCCTGTGTCGAAGTTGGAGGCAAGGTTTACACTCCCCAGGAAATTTCGGCAATGATCTTGCAGAAAGCCAAAAAAGACGCCGAGGCATTTCTAGGCGGAGAGGTTAAGGAGGCAGTTATTACCGTGCCGGCTTATTTTGACGATTCCCAACGGCAGGCTACTAAACAAGCCGGAAAAATTGCCGGTTTGGAAGTTAAGCGAATTATCAATGAGCCGACAGCAGCAGCTTTGGCCTATGGATTGGACAAAAAGAAGAATCAAACCATTGCTGTTTATGACCTTGGTGGAGGGACGTTTGATATTTCAATTTTGGAATTAGGCGATGGTGTTTTTGAAGTAAAAGCTACAAATGGTGATACCTTCTTGGGTGGTGATGATTTTGATCAGAAAATTATTGACTGGCTGGTGGCAGGATTTAAAAAGGAGCATGGCGTGGATCTAAGCCAGGATTTGCAAGCAATGCAACGGATTAAAGAGGCGGCTGAAAAAGCAAAGATTGAACTTTCATCAGTGCCGGAAACAGAGATTAATTTGCCGTTTATTACCCAAAAGGATAACCAGCCATTGCACTTAACTCAGAAATTAACCCGAGCAGAGTTTGAAAAAATGGTTGATAACTTGGTTGAAAGGACGATGGAACCGGTGCGAAAATGCCTAGCTGATGCTAAGTTAAAGCCAGCCGACATTGACGAGGTTATTCTGGTCGGCGGCCAGACCCGGATGCCAAAAATTCAGGAGGTGGTCAAAAATTACTTCGGTCGGGAGCCTAATAAGTCGGTTAACCCCGATGAGGTAGTGGCCATTGGGGCGGCAATCCAGGGAGCAGTTTTGAGTGGTGAGGTACGCGATGTGCTACTTTTGGATGTTACCCCGTTGACGTTGGGGATTGAAACTTTGGGCGGGGTGATGACGCCGTTGATTGAACGGAATACGACCATCCCGACCCGAAAATCACAAGTTTTTTCCACTGCAGCCGATAACCAAACTCAGGTGGAAATTAATGTCTTACAAGGGGAGCGGCCAATGGCGGCCGATAACCGTTCCCTGGGTAAATTTGTCTTGGACGGAATTCCGCCGGCGCCGCGGGGTGTGCCCCAAATTGAAGTGGCCTTCGACATTGATGCTAATGGGATTTTGAATGTTTCTGCTCGAGATAAAGCTACCGGGAAAGAACAGAAAATTACTATTAAAAATGCCACTAATTTAAGCGAAGATGAAGTAAAAAAGATGCAAGAAGAAGCAACTGCCCATGCCAAGGAGGATGAGGAGAAGAAGCAGCGGGTGGAGGCCCACAATAAATTGGACGCTAGCGTTTTTGCCGCCGAAAAGCTTTTGAAAGACTTGGGTGATAAGGTAGCAGCGAAAGATAAGGAGGCTTTGCAGAAGCTTATTAAAGAGGGCCAAGAGATTTTAGCCAAAGCTGACGCTTCCCGGGAGGATTTGGAAGCTAAGAACCAGGCAATTAGCCAATTGATGCAGACCATTGGCGCTCAGGCTTACCGGAGCCAAGCCAATAACCAAGCTAATACTGGCGAGGGGGAAGAAGAAGGAAAAGGTGGCAAAAAAGACGAAAAAAAAGATGAGCCAGAAGAAGGCGAAATTGTTGGCTAATTCCGATGAAACGCGATTATTACGAAGTATTGGGTGTGGCTAAAGGTGCGTCCCCGGAGGAAATAAAGAAAGCTTACCGGCGGCTGGCATTGGAGTGGCATCCGGACCGGAATAAATCGCCTGAGGCTGAGGAAAAATTTAAGGAGATAAACGAGGCCTACGAGGTCCTTTCAGATCCAAAAAAACGGCAGGCTTACGACCAATTTGGCCATGCTGCTTTTGATGCTGGTGGGCCATTTGCTGGTGGTCAGAAAACTTACACTTACCGCCGTGGTCCCTTTACCTACACTTACAGCACTTCTGGTGGCAAGTCGCCATTTAACGACTTTGATTTTTCCTTTGGCGGTTTTTCCGATCCTTTCGATATTTTTGAACAGTTCTTTGGTGGTCGGTCACCTTTCCGTGGTCAGCAAGCGCCGACTTATAAGATAACTATTAGTTTGGCTGATGCTTACCGTGGTGGGGAAAAGGAGATTAGTATTAAAGGGGAGCGGCGGAAGATAAAGATTCCCCCCGGTGTCCATGATGGCCAGCGGATTAAATTTCGAGATTTCTATCTTTGGGTTGATGTAGCTGAAAATTCCCGTTTTCAACGTGACGGCGATGATCTTTACACCGTTCTGGAAATTCCGGTAACTACGGCAGTTTTGGGCGGAGAAGTAGAGGTACCAACTTTAGAGACACCGGTGCGTTTTAAAGTCCGCCCGGGAACGCAATCAGGGACATTAATCCGATTACGGGGAAAAGGAATGCCGCGGCTGGGAAACTCTCACCAACATGGTGACCTTTATGTCCGTTTGGTGGTAAAAATCCCCGCTAAACTAACTGCCAGCGAAGAAAAACTTTGGCGCCAGCTGGCCGGGGTTGACAAATAAAAACTAATCGTTAAAATTAACAACTAGTTATTCAATTTAAGGAGGTTACTATGGAGACGGTTGTCACCGATGCTGATTTTCAGGAAAAGGTTTTGAGTTCTAAGGGGGTGGTCGTAGTTGATTTTTGGGCCCCTTGGTGCAGTCCATGTCTCATTTTGGGACCTATCCTGGAGGAACTGACTGAAGAGTTTGGCGATAAAATGCAATTAGTTAAGTTAAATGTTGATGAAAATCCACAAACGGCGGCTAAGTATGGTATCCAGGGAATTCCAACGGTAATTGTTTTTCGCGATGGCCAAATTAGTGCCCAATTGGTAGGTTTGCAACCTAAGGATGCTTTCAAGGAAAAAATCGAAGCGGCGATAAAAAGGGAACAATAAATTGGAGCTAGGAACTAGGAACTAGGTAAGAAAAGGGTGAAGGGCTAAGGGCTAAGGGCGAAGGACTAAGGAAGTGAAAAGTTTAAGTGTAAAGTGAAAAAGCCCTGAAGGGCTGCTTAAAGCTGAAAGCCAAAAGCTCTAATAAGGAAAAAAAGAATTAATATGAGAAATAAATGGAACTAGAAACTAGGTCAAACAAAATCCTAAATCCTAATGACCCAAATCCTAAACAAATTCAAATGATCAAAATTCAAATGTCCAAAACATTTTCTTTTTTCTTTTTCTTCTTTATTTTGGTCATTTAGTCATTTGAATTTTGAGCATTGTTTAGGATTTAGGATTTAGGATTTTTTCCAAGCTCCAAGTTCCAAGCCCGTTTGACCTTATTCGGGGTCTCTGCTACAATTAAGCAAGTTGGGCGGTGGGGAACCGCCTTTTTTAAAAAGATGATTGATTTTAAAAAATTACCAAGGACGGAATTTGCCGCTGCGGTCGCCCAAATCGCGGGAGAGCGGCGCATTGACCCGCAAACGATTATTGAATCGGTTAAACTGGCAATTGTGGCGGCTTATAAAAAGGATGCTCGGGAACGGGGTGAAGAAATTGATCCTGAGGCTAAATATGAAGTGGAACTAAATCCTGAGTCGGGGCTGGCAAAAATCTTCTTGATTGGTAAGGATGGCCAGAAAAAAGAAGTAACCCCGCCAAATTTCGGCCGGATTGCCGCTCAAACGGCCAAACAGGTTATTATCCAAAAAATTCGGGAGGCGGAAAAAGAGGCTATTTTTGCCGAATTTGCTAGCAGAGTGGGAACTTTAGTGAATGGAGTTGTGCTGCGCGCGGATGGGCCGGCGGTAATAGTTGGTGTCGGCAAGGCCGAAGCCGTTATGCCGCGTGAGGAAAAGATACCTGGTGAGCAGTATGTTCCTCCGGTAAAAATGGTCTTTTACCTTAAGGAAATTCGCGAAGATGATGGTCACCGAATGATGATTGTTTCCCGGGCAGCTCCCCAGTTGGTGGAAGAATTGTTCCGTCGTGAAGTGCCTGAGGTAGCGGCTGGCAGCGTGGAAATTACCCGGGTTGCCCGCCGGCCGGGTAAGCGGACCAAAATTGCCGTTCAATCGCACCAAAATGGTGTTGATCCGGTAGGTTCTTGTGTTGGCCAGGAAGGGGCCCGGGTTCATGTGGTCATGGACGAGTTGGGTGGCGAAAAAATTGATATAATTCCCTTTAGCCAAGATATTAAACAATTGGTGAAAGCAGCCCTTTCACCGGCGGAAACTATTTCTATCAAGAAAATCGATGATCAAAAGAAAATTATTGAGGTGGAGGTGCCGGAAGAAGAATTGGCCCGAACTATTGGTATCCGGGGTGAAAATGTAGAATTGGCTGGAGAACTGGTTGGTTATGAGATTGAGGTCGGGCCGACTAAAGCCAAAAAAGCCAAAATAAAAGCAAAAATGGCGACAAAGAAGGAAACCAAAAAGCTGGCTAAGAAAAAAGCAGCGGCAGGAAAAGCTGCCGGAACTAAGAAAAAAGTTGCCGAAGCGAAAAAGAATGAGTAGAAACAGGCAACGAACTAGGGAGGAAAACCAAAATGGCAAAGGAAGAAACAAAATTACGACCACCGATTGTTACCGTGATGGGCCATGTTGATCATGGCAAGACCTCTCTTTTAGATTACATCCGAAAAACCAATTACGCTCGCCGGGAAACGGGCGGTATTACCCAAAGTATCGGTGCTTACCAGGCGGAGATTACCGTTGATGGCCAACCGGAAAAGATAACTTTTATTGACACACCTGGTCATGCCGCCTTTGCCCAGATGCGAGCTCGGGGTGCCCAGGTAACTGACTTGGCAGTTTTGGTGGTTGCCGCCGACGAAGGGGTTAAGGAACAAACGCGAGAATGCCTAGAGCACATTAAAGCAGCCGGGGTTCCCTTTATCGTGGCGATTAATAAAATTGACTTGCCGACTGCTGACCCTGATAAAGTGAAAGCCCAATTAGCGGAAGTTGGCTATCCTCCCGAAGAGTACGGCGGCAAAATCCCCACGGTGGCTGTTTCGGCTAAAACCGGAGCTGGCATCCCAGATCTCTTGGAGTTGATTGTTTTGATGGGTAAAATGCTGGAGTTAGCCGGCGGTATGAATGATAGCCTTGAAGCGGTGGTTTTGGAATCAAGGAAAGATCCCCGGCGAGGAGCAGTGGCGACAGTCATTGTAAAGACCGGTCATTTAGAGCCGCGGCAAACGGTTTATCTGGGTCAGGAAGCGGTGAAGATTCGTGCTCTCCAGGCTGAAAATGGCCAGGCTTTGCAATGGGTGGAACCGGGCCAGCCGACAGAAGTCCTTGGTTTTGTTGAGCCGCCACCGGTAGGAGCTATTTTAACTTCCCAGCCTCGAAATGTTAGCGCTGGTAAAAAAGGAAAACTTGCTATAAAGGCACGGACAAAAGATGACCTCTTAGCTCTTTTGGTAGAACAACCTAAGGAGGAGAAGAAGCTGAAAATTATCCTCCGCGCTGACACTCGAGGTAGTCTGGAAGCGGTGGAGAGGAATTTGCCAATTGGGGTGGAAATAGTCGCGGAAGGGATAGGGGCAATAAACGAGAGTGATGTTTTTCTTGCACAGACTAGCCAAGCGCAAATTTACGGTTTTCGGACAAAAATTGACCTAGCGGCTGAGAAAGAAGCCCGTCAACATAAGATTTTTTGGCGGACATTTTCCCTTATTTATGAATTGTTAGAAATGATGGAAAAAGAAACTCGGCAATTGCAGCAGCCAGGGGTGGCGAAAGAAATTACCGGTCGGGCTGAAATTTTGCAAATTTTTCCCTATAATAATCAAAAAGTGGCCGGTTGCCGGGTGACAAAAGGAAAGATAAATAAGCAGTGGCGCGTTCATTTGCTGCGTGAAGGTAAGGAATTGGGCGAAGCGCGAATTAAATCCCTGCGCCGCGGTAAACAGCCGGTTGATGAAGTTAGCGAAGGAAACGAGTGCGGTCTTCTTCTAAGCCCCCAGCTTGACTTCCAGGTAGGTGATGTGCTAATATCCTATAGCAATAGAGAATTACATTAAAATAATTAACTATGAATCAGCAAATTAGCCAACAATCAGAAGCCTTAACGGCAGTGCTCAATCGGGCTGCCAATATCGCCGTGTTAATTAATGAAGCTAATTTTGATGCCCTAGCGGCTGGTCTGGCGCTCTATTTGAGCTTACGGGAAGCCAAAAAGGAAGGCGGTGTGTTTTTGACTGCCTCTGGAGCTAATGATTGGCAATCTTTGGCTGGGGCGGAGTTCCTGCGGACTGATTTGGGCAATGAGCATCTTTCAATCGATCTAAATTACCCCCTTGAAAAGATCGAAAAAGTTTTCTCTGATGATAGCCAAGGGAAACTCCGTTTAGTAGTGCGCTTGAAAGAAGGGGCCGAGCCGATTAAAAAGGAGCAGGTGACCTTGGATTTTCAGGCGCCAAAGCCTGATTTGGGTTTTGTCTTTGGCAATTTTGAGATACCGACTATTCCTGTTTCGTGGCTGGCCAATAAGGAGAGTTGGGCTATCTTTAGCCATAATTATAATGGGAAAGCAGGCTTTTCTTTTGTTGATCCGATGAGCTACTCGGAAATGGTGGCTCATCTTTTGCAAAATTTGGGCCTGCCATTTAATGCCCAAATGGCTCAAAATCTTTACCAAGGGATTCGTCAGGCTACTAATTCATTTGCCAATGTTAATGATTACCGTACTTTGGAAACGGCTGCCCTCTGTTTTAAAATTTTTCAATCTCGTGAGGCCAAGCCGGCGACTCCTCAAATGAGTAGTGGGGAGACAATCCGCCAGGAACCGGAGAGTATCGAGAATAAGGAAAGTGGAAATATCTTTGGCCAGCCGAAAGTAGCCTTTCCAACCCCAAAGATTTTTCAAGGTTCGACGACACCTAAAAGCCATTAAGTCATTTGCTTTTAATGGTGGAGTTGGTATTATAAGAAAAGGTTTACTATTCTGAATTTTCTGTTACAATAGACAAGCCAAAAAAAGAAATAAGGAGTAAAGATGCCTTTAGAAAGTAAAGAAAAAGAAAAAATTATCAAAAAGTTTGCCCGAGCGAAGGGTGACACAGGATCACCAGAGGTGCAAATAGCTCTCTTGGATCGCGAAATAAAAGATCTTTTGGCCCATCTTAAAATTCATATCCACGACACTCCGGCTAAAAGGGGGCTTTTGAGCAAGATTGCTAAGCGTCGGCGTCTTCTCCGCTATTTAGCAGCGCACAATAAGGACCGTTATCAAAAACTTATCAAGGAACTGGGACTACGCAAATGAGTACTGTACAATTAGGTAAGGAAAGTTTTTCAATCGAAGTTGGCGGCCGAACATTAACGCTTTCGAGTGGTGGCTTTGCTTTTCACAGCGATGCTGCCATCATTGCCCGCTATGGGGAGACAATGATTTTGGCAACAGTAGTTCGTGGCCGGCCCCGGGAAGATTTAGGCTATTTCCCTCTTCAGGTTGAATATATCGAGCGCCTTTATGCTGGCGGCCGGATTAAAGGAAGCCGGTGGGTTAAAAGAGAAGGACGGCCTTCCGATGAAGCGGTTCTAATTGCCCGCTTGATTGACCGAGCAGTGCGGCCCCTTTTCCCTAAGGGCTTTTACGATGAAGTTCAGGTTGTCTTGACTCTGCTTTCGGTGGACCAAAAGAACGACCCTGTCTTTCCAGCTTTAATGGCAGCGACGGCAGCTTTGCAAATCTCAAGTTTGCCGTGGCAGGGTCCGTTGGGCGGTATTCAAGTAGGCTGGCGCGATGGTCAACCATTTGCTAATCCTTTGGAGCCGGAGAAGGATTTTTCTGATCTTGCTTTGACGATGGCTGCCGGCCCAGAAGGCGTAGTAATGCTCGAGGCTGGAGCCCGAGAGATAAAAGAAGAAGATTTTTATCGGGCGGTGATCTTTGGCCAAAAAGAAAGTCTGCGGCTGGCAAAATTTGTGGCTGATATTGGTAAGAAAATAGGCCGGGAAAAATATCTGACGCCATCATCTTATCCCCATGATGATGAAGTAGCGGCGGTGGAGAAAGTCATTACCGCTGAGCTAAAGAAACGGGTGGAAAATCTTGCCGCCGGAGAGGGCAGTGATCTGGAAGACTTAAAAACTTTAGCTAAGGATGAATTGGCAGAAAAATTGGGAGCTTTGCGAGTTGGCTTGGCGGTAGAAAAACTTTGGAAAGAGGCAGTTCGCCGGCGAATTTGGGCAGGCAAGCGGCCTGACGGGCGCCGGGAAGACGAAATTCGGTCGATTTGGGCCAAGGTAGGCGTTTTGACCCGGACGCATGGATCAGCCATTTTTACTCGGGGCGAAACCCAGGTGCTGACGGTAGCTACTTTGGGAGCGCCATCATTGCGACAACTAATAGAAAGTGCCGAGGGTGAAGAAAGCAAACGTTATATCCATCATTACTCGATGCCCGGTTATGCCACCGGTGAGCCGGGACGTTTTGGCAGCCCCAAGCGACGGGAAATTGGCCACGGAGCGTTAGCCGAACGGGCTTTGGAACCGGTTATTCCCCCGGAAGAAAAATTCCCTTATACAATCCGGGTTGTTTCTGAAGTTTTATCTTCCAATGGGTCAACTTCAATGGCCAGTGTTTGCGGTTCAACTTTGTCGTTGATGGATGCTGGGGTACCGATTAAGCGACCGGTAGCCGGCATTTCGGTTGGTTTAGTAACTAAAGGCAAGGAATTTAGGCTTTTAACTGATATTGCCGGTATCGAGGATTTTAATGGTGATATGGATTTCAAAGTGGCTGGGACCAGCGAGGGGATTACCGCCGTCCAAGTCGATATCAAAATTCATGGTCTGAGCCAGGAAATTGTCAAAGGGGCGCTCCAGCGAGCCCGAGAAGCACGGGAGAAGATTTTAACTATTATGGCTGAAGTTTTACCCCAACCGCGGGCGAAGATATCTCAATTGGCGCCGAAGATTGTTTTGATCCATATCTCACCGGCTTTGATTGGTGAAATTATCGGCCCAGGAGGCCGGATCATCCGCAAAATGAGCGAAGAGAATGATTGTGAAATTAACGTTGAGGATGATGGAACGGTTACCGTTAGCGGTCTTTCTCAAGAGGGAGTTGATAAGGCGGTGGAGGAAATTCGGGCTTTAACCCACGAGGTCAAACCAGGCGAAGTTTTCAGTGGCCATGTTACCCGAATTCAACCCTTTGGAGTTTTTGTGGAATTTTTGCCAGGCAAGGAAGGCTTGATACATATTTCTGATTTAAGTGATGGCTTTGTTAAGGATCCAGCCCGCTTGGTCAAACCGGGCCAAGAGATAAAAGTTGTTGTCAAGGAAATCGATGATATGGGGCGGGTGAATTTGCGGCCGGAAACACCCTTTCCAGGGGAAAAACGTCCTCCACGGCCGAGTGGTTTTAGTCCCCAACCCCAACCCTTCCAAAGCAGTTTTCGCTCTCGGTTTGCCGGTCCCCAGCGCCGCCGGCCCCGACCCCGTCGCTAATCGTGCTAGCTTAGGAAAATGAGCCTAGATCTTTTTAATTTGCCGGCTGATAAAGTTGCTCCCCGCTTATTAGGCCAGTGGCTTTGCCGTCGCTTTTCTAACGGCCAGGTAAGGAAATATCGGATTAGTGAAGTTGAGGCCTATGTGGGTGAAAAAGATCGGGCTTGTCACGCTTTTCATGGCCTGACTGAGCGGACGGCGGTGATGTATGGCCCTAGTG
>WFSR01000006.1 GCA_015485895.1 Candidatus Microgenomates bacterium
AGTTCCAAAAGTAACCCTCTAGCTCAGGGTCAGCTTCAAAAATACTCAGAGCCTGCGGTAATTTTAGCTTAGGTATTACTTTTCCTTTAGTTAAAGCCAAGTACTCACGGAAACTTAAGATGGGCAAGGTTAGCACTTTCACTCGGCGTGAGAGGTCTTCCTTGGTGTTTAAAATATCTAGGGAAACAGAGCTGGTGAAGAAAACTTTTAGGTCGAAAATGTCATAAATCTGTTTGAGATAAAGAGACCACCGCGGCAGGTAGTGAATTTCATCGAGGAGAAGGATTTTTATTCTGTAACGCTCAACCAATTCTTTGGCTAAGACCAAAAGATCTGCCCCTTCAACAGTATCCAGGGAAATATAAAAGCTTTGTGGCAAGGTAGTGAGAAGCTGTAAAAGTAAAACAGTCTTCCCACTGCCTCGCAGGCCGGAAATCCCGGTAATATAGGGAAGTTGGGTTTCCTTTTCCCTCAGCTCCTTAAAAAGGAAGCGATGAAAACCAAACCGTGTCGCCTGTTGGCGATAGCTGGCTTGCAGCTGAATTAGCTTTTCTAAGATTTGAGTTTCCATATTCTGATTATACTAAAGATCTACATTTTGTCAAATAAATTTGTCAGAATGTATGCCATTTTGGCCAATTCTTTTACCAAGATGAAGATGAGAGGCTAACACTCCCGAGGTGTCAAGTGTATTCCACCTCCCAGGTGGAAGATTGACCTGCCTGCGCAGGCAGGCAAATCCTAAATCCTAATGACCTAAATCCTAAACCCCGACGTGACATCGGGGCAGGCAATAACCAAATTACCCAATGACTAAATGACCAAAATAAAATGCAAAAATAAAGATAAAGAAAAAAGAAATGTTTTGAATATTTGAATTTTGGTCATTTGAATTTGTTTAGTCCGCCAGCTGGCGGATTAGGATTTTGGTAATTAGGATTTGTTTGGTTATTGAGATTTGGGATTTGGTACTTATTATAGTTGTTGTTGGTTGTTAGTTGCCAGTTGGTAGTTGGCGACAGCCAGGAGCCCATAGTAGGCAATGACTAGGGCGAGGGGGAAGGGGATGGTAAGTTGAGCCAGGCGCCAGTGGCCCCACCAATGGATGTTGGCCAGGAAAAATTGAAGGAGGGGATAGCTGAGCCAGAGGAAAAGCACGCCAAAGGGTGGCCAAATTAGGCCTAAAAATAGGGCAATGAGACCGATTTCCATCAGGAAGGGGACTAGGGGGAGAATAAACATGTTGGCAAGGGGAGCGACCAGGGAAAGCTGGTGGAAGTGGTAGGCAATGAGGGGGAAGACGAGGATTTGGGCGGCTAAGGTGTCGGCGAGCTCGGGACCGACCAGGGGCCAACGGTGGATGAAAGTGAATTTGGGGCTGAGGAGGAGAATGCCGGCGAGAGCAGCGAGGCTAAGTTGGAAACTAATACTGGCCAAGAGGCTGGGATCAACAAAAAGCATTAGGGTGGCGGCAAGGAAAAAAGCCGGCCAGATGGCAAATTTACGCCCTAGGAATTGGGCCAGATAAACGAAACTGATGATAATGGCGGCCCGGATGACCGGTGGTTGCCAGCCGGCGAGGAAGGTATAAAGCCAGACTAAAAGAAAGCCGAGGCCGAGGGCGGGCTGGCGGCCGAGAAAGTTGGCGGCAAAATCAACCGGGTATTGGCTGATGACGGTGAGGTTGTAGCCACTGGCGACGACGATGTGGAGAGTGCCGCTCCGTTGGAGGGCCTGGCGGAAAGTGGGGGAGAGGCTGGTTTTTTGGCCGAGGACAATGCCGGCAAGGAGATCGGCGGCTGGTTTGGGCAGCCAACGCTGGTAGTAGCCGCCCAGCTGAATTTGCAAATGGTGGAAAAATTGGCGGAGGTGGAGAAAAAGCACCTTGGGATGGTGGCTGGGCAAGGGTTGCAGGCTTTTGACCAAGAAAACGGCCTGGGGAGTGAGCTGCCATTGGCCCTGGAGGCGGTAACAGTGGCCAGGCTGCCAAGGTTGGTGAAAGACTAGCTGGACCGGGCGTTGGCGGACAAAGGTGCGGGAATGGCGGGAAAAGTAGGCCGGGCACCAGGTGAATTGGTGGGGGAAGGCCGGCTGGCGCCAAAAAAGAAGCAGGCGCAAGGAGAGGAGAAGACCGATAACAAGCCAGCCGCGCTTCATGGCTGATTATATAAAAAATTAAAGTGGAAAGTGAAAAGTTAAAAATGGAGCTAGGAACTAGGAACTAGGTTGTTAAAACTCGGAGCTTAGAACTCGGAACTTAGTAATGCGTTATCCCGCCCTTTCATGGGAAAGAGCGGGATCTTCGGTGGGCGTGCTGCCAATAATGGTAGTATGACGAGAATAAAAGCACCAAATCACAAATAACAAATTCCAAACCCCCATTCGGTAGGGGCAGGCAAATCCTAAATTCTAATGACCCAAATCCTAAACAATGTTCAAATGACCAAAACAGAAGAAAGATGACAAAGATGTTTTGAACATTTGGATTTCGGTTATTTGATATTGTTTAGTCCGCCAGCTGGCGGATTAGAATTTAGGATTTAGAATTTGTTTGTAATTTGGTGCTTGGGATTTGGAATTTAATATTTATGTAGATATTTCCCGAGGTGCGAAGGGTACCGCACCTCGGAGGTGCAATGCACTACGCACCTCGGGATTTTGCGATACTTTTGTGCCTGGGTGGAGTGAATTTAAAAGCGGCGATTTAGTTTTTCCAATTGATGAAGGATATAGCGGCTGAAAAGTCGTTTAAGACGGCGGCTGTGGAGGTGGCGGCTGACCCGGCGGAACTCATCAATGTCGGAAATCCGGCGGAGGCGCTTGATAATTTTAATGTCCTCGGGAACTAGGTGATAAGCCTGGCCAAATCCCCAAGCAACCTCGGCCGCTTCTTGGAGATACTCTTTAATAGCAATAGTGGGGGAGTGCTTTTGATATTTTAGGAGAACGCGCAAGCCCCAAAGGCGAACTTTTGTTGTTTGGGGAAGAAATCTTTTATTGAGAAGCATCTCGACGCCAAATCGAGCCCGGCGCATTTTTGGTAAAAGGGGAAGCAGGTCATGGCGGTAATAAGCCCGTTCCCCGCCAAGGTGTTGAAAGAATGGCTCCCAAAGCGAGCCGCTTTTACCCCGTAAGCCAAGAACAACTCGAGTTTGGCTTTTTAGCAGTGGGGCCAAAAGGGCTCGGATGTGCATTTGACGCAGGTTGACGATGTCGGCATCGAAAAAGGCAACAATTTCCCCACTGGCGGCCTGAATTCCGGCTGCTAGAGCAAACCCCTTACCATGGTTGCGGCGGAGGTTGATTAACTTGATGCGGGGTTGGAATTTTTGGAGAATGGCCAGAGAGCGGTCGGTTGAACCATCGTTGATACAGATAACCTCTCGAATCAGGGGGCTTGCCAATAAAGTTTCAACTAATTTAGCGACGGTTTTTTCTTCGTTATAAACGGGGACAATGGCAGAGACAGTTTTGAGATAGTGGAATTGGCGGTAGGTACGGCGGTCTTTGAAGAAAACGGCAACGATGTCCTCGCCAATAGTCTCCTGGTGACGGGCAAATTTTGGGGGGATGATGTTGAAGCCGAGCCTGATTTGGGCTAAAAGTTGGCGGCGGGTGTAATAACTGTTCCAACGGACAAAATTTTGGCCATCGCGCTCGGACCACTCGGCCAGCCAGTGCCTAATTTTTTGCCAGACTTTATGATGTTTTCGGTAATTATTGGGCTTGCCCGGTTCGCAAATAATGAGCATTTTTTGGCTGCTTTCCCAAGCGAGCCGGATAAAATCTCGGCGGCGATTTTGAGGGAGGTGGTGAAGAAGGTCACAGACAACCACAATATCGGCGGGGCGGTAGTTTTTGGGGTCGAGAGCATTGCCGGAAAAAATATCCAGACCTTGCCTTTTGCCATAGTTGATAAAATGCCGATTGGTGTCGAAGCCTTGGTAGCGGCTTTTGGGAGGGAGAAATTGGGTTAGAGGGGCAGGGCCGCAACCTGGCTCGAGGATGAAATCGCCACGGCGGGTAAAGCTGGCGATATAACGGTAGCGTTGACTGAAAGCTTGGCGGTGTAACAAGCGCAATCCCCACAGGTAGAGACGGGGGAAACGGTAGAAAATGCTTTTATTCATGTTGATATTTTACCACCTAGTTAGTTAAGGCGGCTTGCAAAACAGCCTGATGAAGGTGTCGTAAGCATCATGAGAGAAATAAGATTGATTTAGCCACTATCTCCCGAGGTGCGAAGGGTACCGCACCTCGGAGGTGCAATGCACTACGCACCTCGGGATTTTTGACATTTTTTGTGCCTAGGGTCCCGCCGCTAAGGAGCCAGAAAAACACCCTGATTGTCAATATTTTGTCACCCTGCCCTTTCATAAAAAAAGTAGGATCTTCAGCTGAGTGAGCAGTTACTCTCGTTGTTAGTTCACCACCCACTGAAGATCCTGAACTTTTTAACTTCGTCAAAAAATCAGGATGACGGGGGAAGGCAAGCTAATTGCCGGTGAAAATCAAGATGACGCGGTATTAAATCCCAAGCGCCAACTCATAAACCTCAAACCTACCTGTGCAGGCAGACCATTAACTTTCCCGACGTTACGTCGGGACGCTCTAACCAACTTAAACATTGTGGGCGCGCCAGGACTCGAACCTAGGGCCTGTCCGATTTATCGGACCGCTCTAACCAGCTCCCTGACTTATAAGCTCTAGCACCTTAACTCTGCTTTTCCACCTCTTTACTTGATATTCTCTTTTCCTTGCCTGCTTTAAAGTAGGATATTCCTCATAATATCGTAATAGCCAGGGAATAAGATAGCGAGTAGCTTTAGTTTTGCCTCGATTATGTTCCTCAAGTCTTCTCTTTAAATCGGTCGTTGATCCATAATAAAAACGTCCGTTTTTCTTGCTCTCAAGGACATAGAAAAAAGCCATAGTTGTGGGCGCGCCAGGACTCGAACCTGAGACCTGTCCGATTTATCGGACCGCTCTAACCAACTTAAACATTGTGGGCGCGCCAGGACTCGAACCTGGGACCTCAGTCTTATCAGGACTGCGCTCTAACCAACTGAGCTACGCGCCCCTAGATTAATTTTAGCACACTTTATTCTTTCCAAGGAGCTACCCGACTGCTGTTTACTCGTCCTTTTGCAGAACCATGAATCGGCGGGCCTTTTCGACCCGGCTCTGCCCAAATACAATTTTCGCACACTTGGTATAAACCTTTGTTGGCGCAACCGCCATCTGGCGCTTCCTGAAAGCACCTGGGCCGTGGAGGCTCAAAGGGATTCTGTTCTTTGGTCATTATTTTTGGTTTTAACAATTTTGATTTGGTTTTTCAAGTAGTGATTGTCTGGCTGTCTATGCGTATCTGTGCAGTAGCAACTTTTTCAACCTGAAATTCGAGACTCACTTTGCCTTTGCCGAGATACTATGATGTATAATAAAAACATGGCCAAGAAAATTATTGGTGACCAAAAAAAGGTGAGGGGACGGAAAGGGGCAGGCTATGACTTTCGCAAAATTGAAAAGAAGTGGAATGCTTTTTGGCGGGAGAAGAAAATTTATCATGTTGATGTAAAACGGGCCCGGCGGCCTTTCTATAATTTGATGATGTTTCCCTATCCTTCGGCGGAAGGGTTGCACATTGGCAATGTTTATGCTTTTACGGGGGCGGACATTTATGGCCGCTTCAAACGGATGCAGGGTTACGATGTTTTTCAACCAATTGGCCTCGATGGTTTTGGCATTCACACTGAAAATTACGCTCTCAAAATCGGCGAGCATCCAGCCAAATTGATAAAACGGAGCGAGAAAAGATTTTACCGACAATTAGCTTCTATTGGCAATGCTTTCAGTTGGGACTACAGATTGGAAACTTACAAGCCCGACTATTATCGCTGGACCCAGTGGATTTTTATCCAACTGTTCAAAGCAGGCTTGGTCGAAAAAAGAAAATC
>WFSR01000007.1 GCA_015485895.1 Candidatus Microgenomates bacterium
GAGCTGATGCTGGCGACTCTAGCAGCAATCTGCTATTCACTGAAGACCCAGCTCATGCCTGCAAGGGCGGATGACAAAGAAGCATATGCCTGAGACAATAAATAAAGCTTGTTATTAATTTCAGTCCGATTTTTCAATTAGGTAAGACTCTTAATCAATAGATCGCGGCAATAGCCATTCTAGTCCATTTTGATAAGGAAAATTACATTTTTGGCACATAGCGGGTAACGCCGACCGCCGATACTGCAAGTGTGCCTGGCGAAATTGCTGCAAAAGTCGGCTTTTCTGAATATCAGCAAAAGAATGAGTTTTTATATTCCCTAAAATATAACGAGATTCGTAATCACGGCAACAAATCACAAAATTCCCCCGATTGTCGAGAACAAAAGTATGCCATAAGGAACGGCAAGGATAAACTCTCTTGGTTTTACTCCGAATACTAGAGAAGCCCGACTTTATGGCTACTGCCCCACCCCACTGGTGAGCTAAAGAAACAGTCACCGATTCTACCTTTTGCTGCCATTTTTCAACATGTTGCCGGATATGTTTTTCATTCTCCTCGAGGACTACCGAGGAAATTTGAATAAATGGTTTTGCCCGCCCCATTTTTTTCTTTATAGCTAGCAGTTGATCGATATTTTTTACTGTCCTGGCAAAATCCAAACCCATTATTTGGCGATACTCTTTCGGGTTAGTGCCATTAAAACTTATGTTAATTTCGTCTATCCCCAACATTACTAATTTTTCAGCTATAGCTTGAGTCATTAAAGAAGCATTGGTATAAAGCCTAACCCACAACCCCATCTTTTTTATTGCCTCCAAGCGCAATAAAAGATGAGGGTCAGTCAAGGGCTCTCCCATACCGCTAAAAAATACTTTATTTATAGGCAATTTTTCTTCTTTTATCCGCTTTACAATCAAGCCAAAAATCTCTTTGGTCATAATCTGCTGAGAACGCTGCATTATCCGGTGGGGACACATTAAGCAACGAGCGTTGCAAAAATTACTCGTCTCAATAACTAAATTAAACGGCCCTTGTTTATCTTTTTCCTTCTGGTGGGCAATATGGTGTTTAAGCCAATAAAAATATAATGGCGAATTGCTCAGGCGAGTCATTAGCTGCCGAAACCATGGCAAAGATGAATAAAATAATTTTGCTTTTCTAATCAACTCAGTTTTCATCTGTTCTAATTTTATTCTGTTTCCCACACATTTAGTATACTAGAGATGTGGAAACAAAACTATCAGCGATTATTTGTACCTTTAATCGGGCCCCAGCATTAAAACGTTGTCTAGAAAGCCTGGTGCATCAACAGGAAAAAAATTTTGAAACGATAATCGTCGACGGCGGTTCCGATGACAAAACCAACCAGGTGATTTCATTCTATAAGCCAAAACTCAAAATAAAGAAGTTCATCTTCCGCGAAAAGCAGCTAGCAAAAGCCCGTGATCTCGGTTGGCGCCGGGCCCAAGGCGAATATGTTGCCTGGATTGACGACGATGTTATCGTATCACCAGGTTGGTCGCAAGCAATTATTGCAACCCTGGACCGCCACCCAAAAATTGGTGGAGTTACCGGCCCAACGATAATCCCTCCACGGCTACTAAAAAACCGAGATATCTTTTTCTTTTACCAAACTAAGGGGCTATGGGGCGCCTTGGGCAAATTTTGGGAAAACTTTTTTCTAGAGGGTAAAAAATACGAAGTAGGGCAAATCACCAAAAGCGGCGCCTGGACTCCAGGGTCTAATTTTCCCCAGTCACTAAAAATAAAAGGCTTAAAACAGGTAGATTATCTAGAAGCTTGTAACATGACTTTACGGCGCGCCTTAGTTCAAAAGGTAAACGGTTTTGACTATCATTATACCGGCGTTGGTGAATGGTCAGAGTTGGATTTAGCAATGCGCATTAAAAAACTTGGCTACCAATTAGTATTTAATCCTCAGGCGAAAGTTACCCATTTTATTGCCCAAACTGGTGTTTATTCCCGAAGAACTGGCGCCCAATCACGGATGGAAAACTTTCTTCGCTTTTATTTCCACCACATTTTTCAACCCCGGCCTACCTACTTATTAAAATTTCTAGCTTACATTCTCTTTCTTAATAGTTATTGGGCATACAAAGCCGTGACTACCAGAAATATTAATTGGTTAGGAGGTTGGTTGGGCACTATCACAGGGCTAAAAAATGTCAAATAATAAACGTCCTCTTATCTCTGTAATTATTGTTAATTTTAATGGGGAAAAATTTCTTACTCCTTGTATCAATTCTCTTGGTAAGGAAAAAGGCAACTACGAGATCATCGTTGTCGACGATGGTTCAACTGATGGGAGCAGAAAACTCCTAAAAGAGCTAAATTCCAAATTGCCACCTCGCCATCCCGCTCTTTCAAAAGAAAGGGCGGGGTCTTCAAGGAGTGGCGTATCAAGAAGAGTAAGCGAGGCGGACAAGAGAGAGCACTCGCCTGCAAGCTTTGCTGAGAGCGAGTGGAGCTCTTATGCGCCGAGCCTTAAGGTTGTTTTCAATAAAAAAAATCTAGGCGCCGCACAAAGCAGAAATATTGGGGCTAGGGCTGCTCGAGGCAAATACTTATTTTTTCTAGACAACGATACCGAGGTAAAAGCAGGTTGGTACCCAGCAATTCTTGATTTTTTCAAAAAACACCCCCAAGATATCGCTCAGGCAAAATTGTTAAAGATGGGAACCAAGCAATTTGACTATGCCGGTGACTATTTTTCGCCATTAGGTTTTCTAATCGAAAGAGCAAGAAGTGCTAAGGATAGGGAACAATTTGATAAAACGAGCAAAATTTTTGGACTAAAATCAGCGGCCATGATTATTTCAAAAGTAACGTTCACAAAATTAGATGGTTTTGATGCAAATTATCATATCTTTTGGGAAGACACTGATATTGCCTGGCGGGGCTGGCTCATGGGTTACAAAGTATTTTTTTACCCCCGTTTGGTTGTCTATCATGCTTATGGCACCAAGAAAAAATCACCTCAAATATATACTTTTAATCAAGTCACCTATCGTGGTTGCCGCAATAATATTGCCACCCTCATTAAAAACTTAGAGACTAGCAATCTTTTGCGCATTCTCCCTCTCAATCTCTTTGCCTGGCTCCTCCTATCCCTGGCCTTTTTAGCCAAGGGGGATTTCCACCGCAGCCGGGCTATTATTAGGGGTATAAGTTGGAACATTACCCATCTTGCCCAACTTCTCCAAAGGAGAAAAATTATCCAAAAGCAAAGAAAAATTAGCGACAAAGAATTATTTAGCCAAGTGGGCAGTAAACGTGATTTATTTTATTATTTAGGTAAGGCACGGGCTTATCTGACTAATCAGCCATTTTAACCAATCATGGCACAACCTGAAATTTCCATCATCATTCCTTGTTTTAACTGCCAAAAATACCTGAAAAGCTGCCTCGGTTCTATTTTGGTCTCAGATTTTTCCAACTACGAGATCATCGTTGTCGACGATGGTTCAACTGATGGGAGCAGAAAACTCCTAAAAGAGCTAAATTCCAAATTGCCACCTCGCCATCCCGCTCTTTCAAAAGAAAGGGCGGGATCTTCAAGGAGTGGCATATCAAGAAGAGTAAGCAAGGCGGACAAGAGAGAGCACTCGCCCGCAAGCTTTGCTGAGAACGAGTGGAGCTCTTATGCGCCGAGCCTTGAGGTTGTTTTCAATAAAAAAAATCTAGGCGCCGCCCAAAGCAGAAATATTGGGGCTAGGGCTGCTCGAGGCAAATACTTATTTTTTCTAGATGCAGATACGGAGATTGACA
>WFSR01000008.1 GCA_015485895.1 Candidatus Microgenomates bacterium
GGTCCTAGGGATAAGAAAGTGAAAAATGGAGCTCGGAACTAAGAACTAAGAACTAGGAACTAGAAAAAATAAGCACCAAATTCTAAATCCTAATAACCCAAATCCTAAACAAATTTAAATTACCAAATGACTAAATGACCAAAACAAAAGAAAGATGACAAAGATGTTTTGAACATTTGAATTTTGAACATTTGAGCATTGTTTAGTCCGCCAGCTGGCGGATTAGGATTTTGGTAATTAGAATTTGCCCCGACGTCCGCCGGCTGGCGGAGTCGGGGTAAGGTACTTGGAATTTATTTGGTTTATGTTTATAATGTAATTGATGAAGCTGAAAACTTTTTTAATTGGTTTTGCCGCTGGCGTAGTTTTCCTTTTTGCAATTTTAGTTGGTGGCTGGCTGGATCGTTACTACAAATTGCCTTTTCTTGATAAATTAGCCCCATCCCGCCAAACACTTACAAAGACCGTGAAGAAAGAAGAAATTGTTAGTGAAGAATCAGTAGTTACCCAGGTAGCGGCTAAGGCAGCGTCATCGGTGGTGACAGTTAGTATTAGCAAAACGGAGTTATCTTTGGGCGGTTTAGATCTTTCGCCTTTTAACCCTTTTGGCTTTTTCCAGGTTCGCCCCCAAAAGAAAAAGATAGAACAGGACATCGGTACCGGCTTTATAGTTGACGCCAGTGGTTTAGTTATTACCAACAAACATGTAGTTGCTGACACCCGCGCTAAGTATCGGGTGATTACCAAGGACAATAAAATTTATCCGGTGAAGGCGATTTACCGCGATCCGACTAATGATTTGGCCATTTTGAAAGTTGACGCTAAATTACCGGCTTTGCCTCTAGGCGATTCCGACCATCTTAAAGTGGGCCAGTTAGCGATTGCTATTGGGACTGCTTTGGGTAAGTTTCGCCACACGGTCACTGTGGGGGTGATCTCTGGTTTGGGACGAGGGATTACCGCTGGCTCGCCATTGGAAGGTTATGTCGAGCGGTTGGACAATGTTATCCAAACTGATGCGGCTATTAATCCCGGCAACTCTGGTGGGCCGTTGCTAAATTCTTCCGGTCAGGTGGTGGGGATTAATGTGGCTGTGGCTGAAGGGGCTCAGAATATTGGTTTTGCCATTCCTATTAATACTGTCAAAAGCGCTTTGGCTAATTTTAAGGCAACCGGAGAATTCCGTCGGCCCTTCTTAGGGGTTCGTTACCAAATGATTTCTCGCCAAGCGGCTTTACTAAATGATGTACCCCAAGGGGCTTATATCCGTGAGGTGATTTCTGGCTCGCCGGCTGATAAGGCGGGGGTGAAAGCCGGCGACATTTTAGTTAAACTTAACGGCCAGCGCCTGGATAACACTAATAAATTAGCGGAATTAGTGAACAAGATGAAAGTTGGCCAGGTGGTTGATTTAGAAATTTGGCGTGATGGCAAGACGCTTCATCTGAAAGCCAAGTTGGAAACCCGTGGCCAAGGATGAGGCACAATTGACATTAGTGGTTTTGCTTGGTATTTTAATATAAAATGAAAAAGGAAGTTTTTTTGGCAGTTCTCTTGGGGGCAATTTTAGGCGGCGCTCTGGTAGTTTTAGTGCGTTACCATCAAGAGCTGGCAAGTTTTAGCCAGCAGCAATGGCATCATTGGCGTCGGGTACAATCCCGGCCGACACCACCATCAACTCCAAAAGTAGCTTCGCCAACATCAGCGCCTAAAAATGAGGCGATTAAGCTAGATTTGGTTGCTCCGATTGATGGAGCGGTGGTTAACAAATCGCCGGTGGTAATTAAAGGTAAAACCCAACCGGGAGCGACGGTGGTTATTATTGGTGATGAAGATGAGGTTATTTTAGTAGCCGATAATAAAGGTGATTTTAAGACCGATTTTAAGTTGACCGGGGGAGCTAATGATATTGAAATGACTGCCTATGGTGCCAATGGGGCGGAGAAGAAGATCGTTTTTACAGTTACTTATTCCACGGCTAAATTTTAGTGGCCTTGTTTTCCAATGATGAAAAAATTACTTACTGTTGGTATTTTTGCACTTATTTTTTTACCAATTAATGCCTGGGCGCGCAATCCTTTCCGGCTAGCTACCCCGGCGGCTAAAGTAAGTGTTGCCCCGGCATTGATGAAAGATATTAAAGGGGTAAAAGCGGTCCGCGACGAGCTGAAAGCCAAAGTTGCGGCCAAATTAGCGGAAATTATGACCAGCCAACAGAAACGGGGTTGGGTGGGAATGGTCAAGGCGGTCGACAAAAGTAGTTTGCAGCTTTTGTGGCGGGAAAAAGAGGAAAGGGAGATCCTTTTGGATCCAGAGGTTACTATTCTAGATACTCACCGCCATCATGTCGGCTTGGATAAATTAGCGGTGGGCCAACGGTTGTTGGTAATGGGTTATCTCAAGGGCGAAAAGAC
>WFSR01000009.1 GCA_015485895.1 Candidatus Microgenomates bacterium
GTTCAAATGACCAAAATCCTAATGACCAAAACATCTTTGTCATTTTTCTTTTGTTTTGGTCATTAGGTCATTTGAATTTTGGATTTGTTTAGTCCGCCAGCTGGCGGATTAGAATTTTGGTAATTAGAGCTTGTTTGTAATTTGGTGCTTGCCCCGACGTGACGTCGGGGCAGGGAATTTGGAATTTATATAGATGTCTCCCGAGGTGCAAAGGGTACCGCACCTCGGAGGTGCAATGCACTACGCACCTCGGGATTTTTGACATTTTTTGTGCCTGGGGAGTTGTTAATTTTGCCCTATGTTTTTTATTATCTTTTATTAAATATATTATTCTTTTTCTGTCCTGCTTTTATTGTAAACAGGCCGTTTACTGAAGATCCTGCACTTGGTTCAGGGCGACGCGAGAAGAGCTTTGGATAGCCTTTCAGGGATTTTTAACTTCTCACTTTACACTTTTAATTTTTAATTTTACCTAACTCCTAGTTCCAAATTTTTTGTATAATTACCTATGATTAGCGAGGAAATTCAGCGGGTGGCGGCCGCGGCTGGGAGAAGTTTGGGGGTAAAAATTCCCGTTCAACTGGACCATCCCGACCGGCCCGACCATGGCGATTATGCTACCAACTGGCCGTTGCTGGCCTTTTCCCGGTTGAAAAAGCAGCGTCCCGAGCTGACGAATCCCTTGGATTTAGCCAAACTCCTGACGCTCAAACTGCCTCCGATTAAAGGAGTGACCCGGGTGACGGCAGCCCCACCTGGTTTTGTCAACTTTTGGCTGGCACCGGACTATCTTTTGGCTCAGGCAGCCGCTATCCTTGATGAAGAAAAATTTCGCCAACAGTTAGCCAAAATTGGCCATGGCAAAACGGTGGTTATTGACTATTCGGCCCCCAACATTGCCAAAAGTTTTGGTATTGGCCATCTCCGCTCGACAAATATTGGCCAGGCGATTTACAATCTTTACCGCCTTCTCGGCTGGCGGACTATCGGCGACAACCACCTCGGCGACTGGGGGACCCAATTCGGCCGCCTGATTTATATGATCAAGAGCAAAAAAGTTCCCCTGGATAAACTGACGGTGGCCAAACTGGAGGAGCTTTATGTTGAGTTTCACCACCGGGTGGCCAAAAATCCCCGATTGGAAGAAGAAGGCCGGCGCTGGTTCCGCCGTTTGGAGGAAGGGGACCGAGAGGCTAAGCGGATTTGGCAAGCCTGCGTCCGGGTCAGCCGAGCCGAATTTGACCGCATTTATCGGCTTTTGGGGGTCAAGATTGATTATGCACTCGGTGAATCTTATTACTATTTTCAAGGCTGGATGGACCAAGTTTTGACCGATGCCCGCCGCCGGAGATTGTTGCAAAAAAGCCGGGGGGCGTTGGTGATGAAATTGCCGGGCTTGGAGGTGCCGGCGATGTTGGTCAAGTCGGACGGGGCGACGACCTATCTCCTCCGTGATCTGGCGACGATTAAATTCCGGGTCCAAAAGTGGCACCCCGACCTGATTGTTTACGAAGTTGGCGGCGAACAGCGGCTTCATTTCCAACAAGTGTTTTTGGCGGCCGAACAGTTGGGCTATATCTCGCGGCGGCAATTGGTGCACCTTGGCCACGGCTTGATTCGCAGCCGCCGGGGCAAATTTTCCACCCGTCAGGGGCGGACGCTCCATCTTGAAGAGGTAATTAACGAAGGCTTGCGCCGGGCCCGCCAGTTGGTCAAGCGCAGTGGCCAAAATTTGAGCCCGGCCGAAAAAGAGGCGGTGGCCCAGGCGGTGGCCATTGGCGGCATCAAGTTCAACGATCTCAAGCAAGAAATCCAGCGGGACATCGTTTTTGATTGGGAGAAAATTTTGGCCATCGAGGGCTATTCGGCGCCTTATTTGCAGTATACCTATGCTCGGGGGCGGAGCATCTTGACCCGGGGTGACGTGGTGAAAACCGCTCGGTTGCCGGCCCGACTTAATGGCGAAGAATTGGCCCTTTTGCGGACTTATTACCAATTTCCCGAGGTGCTCATTAGCGCTGCTAGTCAGTTTGCCCCCCATTTTTTGGCCCAATATCTTTTCCAATTGGCGCAAAAATTTAATCTTTTTTATCAAAAGCACCGCGTTTTGGGATTGGCCGATCAAAAGCGGACTCAATTCCGCCTCTTTTTGACCCAGGTGACGACGGTTATCCTCCGTTTAGGCCTGGAAACCCTCGGCATCCAGCCGTTGGAGAAGATGTAGATCTGGAACTAGGAACTAGGTTGGAGGAACTAGGTCAAATAAGCACCAAATCCCAAATTCTAATAACCAAACAAATCCTAAATCCTAATGACCCAAATCCTAAACAAATCCAAAATTCAAATGATCAAATGACCAAGACAGAAGACAAGGAAAAAGAAAAAGAAAAAAAGAAGGAAAAATAAATGTTTTGGTCATTTGAATTTTGAACATTTGATATTGTTTAGTCCGCCAGCTGGCGGATTAGAATTTTGGTAATTAGAGTTTGTTTGTAATTTGGTGCTTGGAATTTGGAACTTGATATTTATATGGATGTCTCCCGAGGTGTAAAGTGGTTTGCACCTCGGAGGTGCAATGCACTACGCACCTCGGGATTTTGAGACAATTTTGTGCCTGGCAGTCCGCTACGAAAAACCTGGAAAAATACTCTTGGTAACCCTGAGAAGTGAGGTGACGTGTCGCCAGGCTTCAGGTTTTAATCCGCCAGCTGGCGAGCCAATTCCAATTAATAAATCTGTTATACTATAGTATGTTCAAACTACCAAGGGTGGGGCGGCGGCGGAAGGGGCGGCGATCCTGGACAACTTGGCTTCTGGTCGCCTTGGCCCTCTTTTATTTTCTCAGCTTAGCCTGGCATTACCAACAACAGCTACCCTCCCAAGAGGAATCATTTTCCCAATTTCTTCACCAGGCCCAAACCGGGGCGGTCAAAAAAGTCGTCGTTTACGACCAATATTTGCAAGTTCAACTCAACAACCACCAGACCTACTTAGTTAACCGCGAACCGGGAGCCTCGTTCATCCAGGCCCTTAAAGATGCCA
>WFSR01000010.1 GCA_015485895.1 Candidatus Microgenomates bacterium
AAGAGCGAATTAGAGCGGACGGAACTGGAGAAGGAAAAGACCGGTGTTTTTTCCGGCCTTTATGCTCTCAATCCGGCCACCGGCAAGCAAATCCCCATCTGGATTTCTGATTTTGTTTTGGCCTCCTACGGCACCGGGGCGATTATGGCCGTGCCGGCTCATGACGAGCGGGACCATGCTTTTGCCAAGAAATATGGCCTGCCGATTATTCCCGTTATCCAACCAAAGCAAAGATGGGATTTTGCCAAGGCGGCCTACACCGATGTTGAACATGGCCAGATGATTAATTCCGGCCCTCTTAATGGATTGAAGCCAGATGTGGCAATTAAAAAGGCCATCGCCTGGTTGGAAAAGAAAGGGATTGGCAAAGAGGCAGTTTCCTATCACCTCCGCGATTGGTGTATTTCCCGCCAACGTTATTGGGGGCCGCCTATTCCGATGGTTTATTGCCCTCGCTGTGGTTGGCAGCCGGTTAAGGAAGAGGACTTGCCGGTGAAATTGCCACCGATAAGTAAGGATAAATTGGAACACCGTAACGGGTCACCCTTAGCGCAGCTCTCTCAATGGCGGCAAACGACATGCCCGGTTTGTGGTGGCCCTGCCGAACGGGAGGTGGATGTCTCGGATACATTTCTTGATTCTTGCTGGTACTTTTTCCGCTATCCCTCGGTAAAAGTAAAAAACAAAATTTTTGATCCCAAGATTACTAAGAAATGGTTGCCGGTAGATATGTATATTGGCGGCCAAGAGCATGCTTGCCTCCATTTGATGTATGCCCGCTTTATCACGATGGTCTTTAAAGATCTCGGCTTAATTGATTTTGAAGAGCCGTTTAAGCGCTTTTTTGCCCACGGTTTGATTATTAAAGATGGGATGAAGATGAGCAAGTCGCGGGGTAATGTGGTTGTTCCCGATGAATATTTGAAAAAATATGGGGTGGATGTTATCCGCTGTTTTTTGATGTTTATGGGACCTTTTGATAAGGGCGGCGATTTTCGGGATAGCGGGATTAAGGGAATAGAAAAGTTTTTGGCAAGGGTGCGTGCTTTAGTGGAGCAACAGCTTGGACAGACATCGGCCCCGTTGCTACCCGAACAGCAAGCCCAAGAGTTGAAAAGAAAGCTTAATCAACTTGTTGCTCAGGTGACAGCCAAGATGGACAATTTGGAATACAATACTATTCTGGCCTTGCTAATGAGCTATACTAACGATCTAAAAATTGTGAGTGACAAATATCGCTTAGGCAGGGAACTATATTTGCCTTTGCTGCAACTGCTGGCGCCTTTCGCTCCCTATTTGACGGAGGAACTTTGGCACCGGCTTGGCGAAAAGGGGAGCATTCACCGATCCGCTTGGCCTAAAGTGGAGCGGCGCTATCTCCAAAACGAGAAGAAAACCCTAGCGGTCCAAGTCAACGGCAAGTTGCGGGCGACGCTGGAATTAACAGCCGTGGAAGCCAAGGACCAGGAAAAAGTGGTGGCTTTAGCCAAAAAAGATCCCCGGGTGGCTAAATATTTGGCTGCTGGTCAGTTGAAGAAAGCCATTTTTGTCTCCGGCAGGATTGTCAATTTTGTGGTTAAGTAACTATCCGTCCTCTTGTGCCACAATTCCTCTGGGCGAGTTTTTATATCCTGACTTCCAGAGGTTGCCTGCCTACGCAGGCAGGCCTATGTTGTCAACCACTGAGGTTGCCCAGGTAGGCAACCTCGGGTATTGGTTGGAACCGTGTACCTGGTGGGTGCGCATTGCATAAAAGGAGTATAGAAATTTGGTTCAAAATTTGCAGGAGTTAATAGAAAAGGACGATAATTAAATCTTAAAAAGTGTATAGTATGTCCTGGACAGGGCACAACTTGAACTTGACAGAGGCACATTAAGATGATATAAAAATAACTATGAGTATACGGGAAATAGAGCCACGTGAGAGTAGAGATATATTTGTATGGAAAACTTACACCACATCTTTGCTCGTCAATACAGGGGAACTTCCAGACGAAGAGAAGGTAGGACTAACCAATTTATTGTCTCCCTTGGTAGCGGAGGGGTTTATGTAGAAGAGCGTGACCCCGGCTATATGGGAAGATACCAAAAATCATGTGGTAGGTTGCCAAAGGCTAGTTATTATAAAGGATGATGCATCGCCAGTAGCTTTTGCTGCTTCTAATCTAAGATGGTGGAATAGCTATGCTATTTACCATCTTGAGGGCATAATTGTGGCTGTACAAGAACAAGGGACCGGATTGGCACGAGCACTTTTGGAAGAGGAATTAAGGGCAACACGTGCTGGTATTCTTGCATTTCATACTCAAAACACAAAAATGTGGAAGCTTGGCGAGAAAGTAGCTGTGTTCTCGGAAAAATTAGCGAGATCGTTGGCTATGATTATTCACTCCAGAAATCCTGATGGTATAATTGATAAAATGAGGTATGGGGGGAATTCCTTATATGGAGACGGAGAAAGATTTGAAAAGATTGCGATCCCTGATATCGATTGGCGGCGGGGTGATGCTAAAATTTTCGCCGGTTGGGTACGTCGTTAGTGGGGCCGGTATACTCTCAACCTAATAATGGCCTCTAAGAAATTTTTGTTTGTGACTGCTATCCATGGGGATGAAATTAGCCCAGTTCTGGCTTTGGCTAGTTTAGGGGAAAGACAGCTGGTGGCCAATCTTAAAGCCATACGAGTAAGGAAACGTTTTGTTGATCGTGATTTAAACGCCTCGTTTGGTTTGAAGAAGGGGAAGGGGTATGAAATTTCCCGGGCGCGGAAAATTTTGCAAATGATTGACCCTGAGAGTTGGGTAGTAGACTTTCACAGTTTCTCTTGTCAATCGCCCCCTTTTGTGATTATTACTAGATTGGAAATGTTGGATTTTGCCCGCACATTGGGATTAAAAAGGATTGTTTATATGAAATATAATATCAAGCAAGGGCACGCGCTTATTGATTATTGTCGGGGCGTATCGGTAGAAGTTGGCCAACATGAGGACCCACGTATTTTCTCGCGGGTAGAAAGAATTGTCAAAAATGTTCGTCGGGGGCAACCAAGGAAGGATATTGTCCTTTATAAGGTGAATGGTATTATCCAAGAGCCGGGGCGCTATCGTAATTTTCAGCTTCACCCAGGAGGATTTGTGCCTATTCTTTCCGGAGAGAAAGCATACCAGCACTATGGGCTTAAAGCTCAAATAATGAGAAGTTAGGGGCTGATTTGGTGAGGGTTTTGGCGACTGAGCAACAACAAACCACAAATTAGGAGAGCGACTCCTATAACTCTGGTGATCAAGAAGTCGGGGGTTAGTGCTGTGAGGCCAAAGATGCCTGGGGAAATAAAGTGGCCAATGATGGTTATAAGAAGGCCGAAAATGATCTGAGAGGAGAGAATGAGTAAAATTATAGAGACAGCCCCGGTTTTTTTAGCGGCAAATTTTAGGCCGACGCCGATAAAAACAAAGAACATGGTAAGAATAAACCAAGGACTGTATTCAAGAGAGCCAAGAATTGTAGCAAATAATAATTGTTGGGTATGGCGGATTAAAGCAATACTCGTCAGCAAAAGTGTTCCGCTGGTAGCTAGCCAGAGGAACCGCCAAAAGAAAAAGTTGGCTCCATCACCAGCATTGATACCGTTTTTCTCTGCCAACTCGGCAATGGCGTAGAACATATTTGAGAAAATGCCCACCAGTAATATTTCCATGAAAGTAAAACG
This sequence comes from Candidatus Microgenomates bacterium, assembly GCA_015485895.1. GTDB lineage: Bacteria > Patescibacteriota > Microgenomatia > UBA12405 > UBA6130 > S016-97. The sequence goes on from WFSR01000010.1 coordinate 3,710, forward strand.
TAAAGATCCGTTATAGGCAGCTGTGATGCTGCCTAAGAAGATAAGAGCTGTTGGTATTATAACGCGTCTTAAGGTAATGTGCTTCTTGAAAACATCGTAGAGAGTAGTGAAAAGAGTGATTGCCATACTTAAGGCGATTAATGAACTGGGGTCGCCAAATTGATTGCCCCACAAATTGAAAATTGTCCCGAGGGCAGCCAATATGCCCACGCCGAATGCATAGGCATGCATTTTATTATGTTTAGGTTTTTGAATGGATGAAAATTCTTGATCGATTACTCTTTTCCCCCAAAAGGAAACAAAAAGGTAGCTTGTAAGAACACCTAGCCAAGCTCCGATAACAAAGTAAGCGCTCGCGGCAGTAAAACTATCGGCGCAGATAATAAGGTTATGGACAGAAATATTGTCCATGGTGCGATAGATGGAGGTGAAAAAAGAGGAAGCTAGGGCTATGTAGAATATGTGTCGCCAGCCTGAGTCGTC
>WFSR01000011.1 GCA_015485895.1 Candidatus Microgenomates bacterium
ATTTTGTCCCAGGGGACAAGAGCGTACTCTTTAAATTTTAATCCTTTATCACCGGCAAAAATCACCTTGCCAACGACTTTCTCTTGAGAAAGCTTGGCAAAATAATCAATGTTCGAAAAAAGCTTGGGAGAAAAAGTATGGGTTGCCTTAACTTCATAGGCATAAACTTTTCCACCTTCATCGTAGAGGAGATCCAACTCTCTTCCACTCCGCTCCCGCCAAAAGTAAAAGTCAATATTCCGATCCTGGTGAGCAAACCATTTTCTAAACTCGGCAATAACAAAGGTTTCGAAAATACTTCCCCTTAGGGGATGATTTGCTAATTCTCTAGCACTTTTGATACCCAAAAGTGCCGTAACGATACCCGTGTCATAAAAATACAATTTTGGCGACTTTATAATTCGCTTGTTGAAATTCCGATAATAAGGATTAAGGAAGAAAACTATATAGGAAGCCTCGAGGACGGAAAGCCACTCTCTTATTGTATTTACTGAGACACCGACATCAATTGCCAACGAGGATAAATTTAATATCTGTCCCGTTCTTCCCGCGGCCAACCTTAAAAACCGGGTAAAATCGCGCATATTTTTAACATTTATCAGATCTCTTACATCTCTTTCCAAGTAAGTAGCGATGTAATCTAAATACCACTTTTGGGGGTTAAGTTTTTGGCTATAAATTGGCGGGTAAGAACCAAAAATTATTTGTTCCAATGGTGTTCTCTTTTTCCATCCCGCTTTTTCTAACTCGCTCAAATCAAAGGGAAAAAGACGAAATAGGGCTACCCTTCCTGCTAAACTCTGTTTTGTCTTTGACAAGAGAAGAATATTCTGCGAACCAGTAAGAATAAACCTTAAACGCTTATTAGCGTCCACCATAGATTGGATATAAGAAAGAAGCTCGGGGACTTTTTGAACTTCGTCAATAATTATCTTGCTACTCTTGGCCAAAAAACCACGCGGGTCTTCTTGGGCAACTAATCTTATATCAGGGCTTTCTAAATTAGCGTAGAAAAAGTTAGGGAAAAGGCTTCGGATTAAGGTGGTTTTTCCCGACTGACGCGGCCCGGTAAGCAAAATCACGGGATATTTTTTCACATACTTTTTAAGAATAGGTGCTAGTTTTCTTTTGGCAATCATCATAAAATTATCCTACCATTTCCCTTGCAAATTTGCAATTGGACTGCAAAATTGGCAAAACTTATAAATATCCTAGTTTTCTCACCTCAACATGGTTTAGAACAACATCTGTGGGTTGAGAAAGCATATAGATGATGATATCGGCGACTTTTTCTTTCTTCATCATCCATTCTGCATTTTTGCCATAATGGAAGCCGGCAGATTCGAATATTTCCGTATCCATGCCCGGAGGATAAATTGCCATTACCTTAATGTTATCTTTGGCGTACACCTTCCTAATACTTTCTGTAAAAGCGCGGACAGCATGTTTGGTGGTAGTATATGGAGCCCAGCCTGGCTCATAATCTATCCCGGCTACTGAGACAACATTCAAAATTTGACCACCTTTTTGCTTTTTCATTATTGGGGTGACATATTTAACCATATAGATATAGCCCAGTGTATTAATTTCAAAAAGCTCTCTTAACTTTTTATCTGAATGCTCCTCTAAATCTCCCTCCCACCAAATGCCAGCATTATTAATAAGGATGTCGATCCGGGAGAAGTCTTTAATTATGTTTTTAATAGTATCTTGCACTTGTTCGGGCTTAGAGACATCACAAGTGTAGCCTTCGACTTTCGTTTGGAACTTTTTCTTAATCTCGGCAACTGTTTTGTTAAGCACCTCCTCACTTCGGGCCAATAAAGCCAAGTTTGTGCCCCTTTCTGCTAATTTTAAAGCAACCGCTTTACCCAAACCCTTCGACCCGCCGGTGATTAAAACAACTTTATCTTTGAGCATAGCTTGCTTTTTCTTTAACTCTAACCTCCAAGGCAAATAATTCTCTAATTAATGGAAATGCCATCTAGAAAATGGACAACCCTTTTTACCAACTGTTCCCCATATCCTTTAAAATCATGCTCTGCTCTTTCAAAAACAACTGTTTCAACTTTTGGACTACCTGTTAATTTCCTTTTTAAAATATCCATTGCCTCTTTAGGATGAGAAATAACATCCCTCATTCCACTAAAAGCCAAGACAGGGATATCAATTTTTGCCAATTCCTCCCACTTAGAACTTCGGGGATTATGATAAGGAAAAACATTAGCAGCTACTCTTTCATTGGCGAAAAAATTTAGGAAAGTTTTAGCACTTAACCTACATTCTCCCCACAAATCCTTACTCAATAATTCCCCCTCTTTTCCTTTCTCTATCAATCTTTTTGCTTCCTCTAATAATTGAGAGTAGTTTTTATCCTCTTTGGCTATTCCCAGCATATCAACCGGACTTAAAAGAACAAAGGCTCGTATATGTTTCCTCGTTTCTTCTTCTGCCCTGAGATAGTAATAAACAATCTTTGAAGGGCCTAAAGAATGGGCTTCCAAAACAATGTTTTCATACCCCAATTGAAGAGATTTTCTCATCCAGGCATCAATATCAAGAAAGGAATCCTCAAATAATTCATAGGTATTGCCAATGATTTTTATTCCCCCTTCTTTCGTACCAAAGCCAACTACTGAATGAGTTCCCCTATTTTCAACAACTAAAAAATCATAGCCATGCTTAGGATAAAAATCATGCATAAAAGGATAAAAAGAATTGCAATAAAGAGAGCCACCCATACCATGAATATGGAGAATGAGATTTTTGTTCCCCTCTCTTTTGGAAAGCTGACCTGTAAAAACCAAATTATCTTTTGTAATGGCTTTAACAAATCTTATCATTGCTTACTTATTGTAGCATAGGAAATAAGCGTCGACTTATGCAAACTTTCTCCAAAATTGGCGGGTTTATTGTGGTTGCTTCAACCTGCTTAACAAATAATAGCCAACAACGGAAGCGGCGGCGTAGACGTTGAGAGAGTGATTAATGCCCAGCATCGGTAATTCGACTTGGGCGTCGGTAGCCGCCAAAACTTGGCGGGAAATACCCCGGCCCTCATTGCCTAAAATGAGGGCCAGCGGAAAATGGGGTTCCAATTGCCAATAGGGGAGAGAGGTTTTTGTTTGCTCGACAGCAACAATCTGGTAGCCTTTCTTTTTCAGCTCCCGCAAAAGAGGTAGCATCTCTCGACGTTGTTCCCAAGGCACCCAGCGCCAAGTTCCCACCGAAGCGCGGTGAATTTTGACATTAGGTGGGGTCACCATTTTCCCCACCAAATAAATTTGTTCCACTGCTAAAGCATCCCCTAGGCGAAAAAATGAGCCAATATTGAAGGTGTCAATCAAATTGTCGAGAATAAAGACAATTGGTTGGCGCTTAATCCGCTGGCGCAATTTTTGGTCCACCGGCTGGTGGCGCAGCTGTCGGGCATTCCAATGTTTCATACTCTAAGAGCCGCAATTACCACTCGGCAGTTTTGGGGCAGCACTGCTCGACAGTTTTTTACCACATTCATGAGGTTTTTTATTAAACGCCTGGCAAACTGCCAACTTTAGGGTCTCCGGATCACGGTATTGGCTACTGGCAAAAATTTTCTTACCTACGCGCAAGACCACATTTTTGCCATAAGCTCCTTTTGGCGGGAAATCCTGATCATTAATAAAGAGCGTCGGCGAAGCACTAACTTTTTTCTCCCGGCTTAATTTTTCTTCAGCGGCCAAAATTTTTAAGGCCTGGCTGCCAAAACAATCTTTAATTTTCGCCGGGTCAAAACCGCTCTTTTTGGCTTCCTTTTCCCAACAGGTTTCTACATTACCCAAATTGCAATTTTTATTTACCCCAGCGACAAACTGCCACCATTGTTGGACATCTTTTTTCTCCCGCCAAGCGCAAATTTCGCGAACATCTTCGTTCAGCTCCTGGCGGCCATGGAGCGAAAAATAGCCATGAGTTGGGTCAGTTAATAAAACTCTCGGCCGCATCTTGCTCAAACAGGCATTGAGCGAAGGATAAAGTCGCTGTTGGCAACTTTTAGCATTAGGGAAGTATCCCTTTTTAACATATTCTTGGCAACGGGCCGGAGTGTATACTTGGCGTTGACATACTTTGGCCAGATCCATTTTATTAATAATGTAGTGAGGTTGCCAATCTACATTATTGCCCAAGAGCTTCACCACCGGCAAAAGGGCATCCTCAATCTGGTTGCCATAAGGGCAGAAACTCATTACAAATAGATCTACCTTGGGATGTCGGCTTTTCTTGACGGAAAATTCCTTAACAGTTTTACCCTTTAATTCGGCCTTTTTTTGTTGTTGCGTCTGGTAAAGGCTATGACTTAACCACCCAGCTGCAAAGGCCAAAATTACTACTACTGGCAAAATAACTATAGCCGCTCCTTTCCAATGGATCTTTTTCATTTACCCCTCCTTAGAAATTATAATCGCCCCGGTTGGGCAAAAATTAACGGCGTTTTTAATCATCTCTTCTTCTTGAGCATTGGTTGGTTGGCGAATTACTTTAGCCTTACCATTTTCTAATTTAAAAAAATCGCCGGCCATTGCACTACAAGTTCCACAGCCAATGCATTTGTCTTCATCAATACTAACTTTCATATCGTTTCATTATCCCGGCTTCCTTTCTCTTTGTCAAGGACATCTTGAGCTACATTCATAGCTACTAAAATCAGACGAATCCTCGCCTGCGCTTGGGCCAAAGTTAATCGTTGCAAATTATGGGGAAAATAATGAAAAACAAGATTACGCCCTTTCTTCCAGGCTCGCCAAAGAAGGGGAGCAATTGCTTGTTTATTAAGTTCTAGCCCATCCAAAGCCCGGTAAACTGAAAAGCGGCGGTACTTCAAATTAGGATTGAGAACCTTGCCAACCCGAAAATGGTCATCATAATAATCATCTCGGGTAATTAAATTTAGTTGAAGAAAGAACTTTTTCAAAAACCCTTCGTACGCCTTGGCAAAAGGGGCCACCAAAAAAGAATAATCAGAAATATTATCTGCCAGAACACCTTGCCGCGCTAACTGCCAAAGATGAAAGCCATCCGCTAAAAGTTCTCGTTCTTCTTGACTTAGATACTTTCTACTTACCAAATAATTGGTTTCAGGAGTAATAACAGCCATGAAAAAACCGCCACCTCGCAGGCAAAATTATAACCAGAAAATGAAGCTCGCAGCTGTCGTTGCCAAATTTGCCGATACACAGGTAATTTACCAAGTACTAACAGTTCTAGGGAAAGGTTAGTCGCCAAAAAGAAAAGGAAAATAAGACCCGCCAAAGAATTACCCGAAGTCCAAAGAAAGAAAACCAAAACCACGAAAGTCAGCTGGCCCCAGAAATGGTGGAAAATAGACCTGGCGCCGCTGCGGCGCAACCAGACAACCAGTTGCTGCCAAGAGCTATTATTAATAGGTAAGGAAAATGTTGGCCGGGCAAGGGTCAGATCAGTCCAGAGAAAAATCAACGCCAAAAAAGCTAGAGCTAGAAAAACCAGCCACCAATAAAAAGCCAAGCGTTGCCAAAAAAGCCAGCCGGCCAACAACACCAGGAGAAAAGCGTTAGCCCCTAATTGCCAAAGCCAGCACCGCCGCCAGTATCCCTTATCCATAAAATCAGTTTAGCAAATTACAAATAAATTCTAAATCCCGACGGTAGAGGCAAACCTGCCCCGACGAATGTCGGAGCAAATCCTAATTACCAAAATCCTAAATTCTAAATCCTAAACAAATTCAAATGACCAAAATCCAAATGTTCAAAACATTTTTTTCTTTTTTCTTTCTTTCTTTTGTCTTTCTCTTTTGTTTTGGTCATTTGGTCATTTGGATTTTGAGCATTGTTTAGGATTTGGGTCATTAGGATTTAGGATTTGTTTTTCCTAGTTCCTAGCTCCTAGTTCCTAGTTCTAATTTTGTGGACCGGGCGGGGTTTGAACCCGCGACCTCCCCGATGCGACCGGGGTGCTCTCCCAGCTAAGCTACCGGCCCAGTAGCTTATTTTACTAGCTTGCAATCCCGACCTCAAGAGGCTACAATTAAATATCAACGGGCGGCCCAGTCCGCCTTTTTCATGTCTTATTATGGCTAAAGGAAACGAATATACCGGCAAACAAATCGTCGTCCTTGAAGGGCTTACCCCTGTTCGCAAAAGGCCAGCCATGTATATCGGCTCGACCGATATTAACGGGCTCCACCACTGCCTTTACGAAATAATTGATAATTCTATTGACGAAGCTTTAGCCGGCTATGCCCGCGACGTTTGGGTAATTCTTAACCCCGACGGCTCAGCTACTGTAGCTGACAATGGCCGCGGCATTCCCGTCGACGTCATCCCCAAATATAAGAAAAGCGCCCTAGAAATTGTAATGACCAAACTCCATGCCGGCGGCAAATTTGACGGTCGGGCTTATAAAATTTCCGGCGGTCTCCACGGCGTCGGTTCCAGCGTTGTCAATGCCCTTTCTAACTGGCTTTGGGTTGAGGTCCGCCGCAACCACAAAATTTATTTCCAAGAGTACCACCGCGGTATCCCCAAAGCCCCAATCAAAATCATCACCAAGTCACATCATCAATTTCTGACCACCCTCATCCCCGCCAACACCAGCGGAACAACGACCACTTTCAAACCTGACCCAACTATTTTCAAAGAAACCCAAGAATTTGACAGCCGACGCATCCTTCGTTCTCTAAGAGAGCGCGCCTACTTGACCCCCGGACTCCGTTTCCATTTTTATGACCGCCGCCCCGACGCTAAGATCCCCGAGTATCATTATTACTTCGAAGGTGGTATCCAAGCCCTCCTTAAAGCTCTTAACCGCAATCATGATATTGTCCACGAACCAATTTATATCCAAGGCCAGGCTGACAATATCAATGTTGAAATTGCTCTCCAATACACCCAAAGCCCGAAAGAAAATGTTCAATCTTTTGTCAATGTTATCAATACCCACGAGGGGGGCACCCACCTGACCGGCTTCCGCACCGGCCTTACCCGAGCCATCAAAGACTATATCCAAAAAGCAGAAATTAAAGATGGAGAAATTATTGGTGACGACACCCGCGACGGCCTCACCGCCGTTATTTCTGTCAAGATGCCCTCCCGCGATCTCCAGTTTGAAGGTCAAACCAAAACCAAGCTTGGCAACAGCGAAGTCCAACCATTGGTAGCTAAAATTGTTAAGAATAATCTTGATGTTTACTTCGAAGAGCATCCAGCTACTGCCCGGGCCATCATCGGCCGCATTTTCCTCACCGTCAAGGCCCGCAAAGCCGCCCGAGCTGCCAAAGAGGCAGTCATGCGCAAGGGACTTTTTGATTCTTTAGGTTTACCAGGCAAATTGGCCGATTGTCAGAGCAAAAACCCGGCTGAATCGGAACTTTATCTAGTCGAGGGTGACTCCGCCGGTGGGAGCGCCAAACAGGGGAGAGACCGCCATTTTCAGGCCATTTTTCCTCTCCGCGGCAAAATTTTAAACACCGAACGGGCCCGTTTAGAACGCATTGTCGAATTTCCGGAATTGAAAAATCTCATCGTTGCCTTGGGGATGGGAATTGAGGATAGCGCCGATATTGGTAAGTGCCGCTACCACCGAATTATTGTTATGACCGATGCCGATGTCGACGGGGCCCATATTGCCACCTTGCTGTTGACATTTTTCTACCGCCACCTGCCGGAAATTATCGAAAAAGGCTATCTTTACATCGCCCAACCACCTCTTTACAAAATTAGCCGCAACAAGCAAATCCATTACGCCTACACCGAAGAAGAAAAAGAACAAATTGTCGCCCAGCTTGGAGAGGGAAAAATTGAAATTCAGCGTTATAAAGGTTTAGGGGAAATGAACCCCCAGCAACTTTGGGAAACGACGATGGATCCCAAAAACCGCATTCTTAAGCAGGTAACCATTGAGGATGCCCGGGCTGCCGACGAAATTTTTACTATTTTGATGGGTAAGGATGTTCCCCCGCGGCGGCGCTTTATCCAAGCCAACGCCAAGATGGCTAACTTAGATTTATAAGATGTTACAATTAAAGGCAATGAAGAGACAAACTCTTATCGACACCATCGCTCCCAGCGACCAAAATTTTCCCGCCGAGGTCAACGCTATTATCGAAATTCCCAAGGGAACGAGCAACAAATATGAGCTCCATAAAAAATGGAATATCTTTCATCTTGACCGAGCTCTTTACGGCGCCAACCATTATCCCACCGACTATGGCTTCGTCCCCCAAACTCTAGCTGAGGACGGTGACCCCATCGACATTATGGTGGTGACCACTCTTCCAACCTTCCCCGGCTGCCTCGTCCACGCCCGAGTTATCGGTGGCCTCCATGTCGACGACAGCGGCTCGCGGGACACAAAAATCATCGCTGTCAATGCCCGCAATCCACGCCTTGATGATATTCAAGAAATTGATGATCTTTACCCTCATTTTCGCCAAGAAATCCACGATTTTTGGCTTAGCTACTCCCGCCTCCAACCCGGCAAAAGAATTCTGGTCAAAGAATGGTATTCGCTAGCCACTATCAAAAAATTAATCACTATTGCCCATGAGCGCTACCAAAACAAACACCAAAAGTAAACCACCCGCCGCTATCGGCAAAGTTGTTCCCACCGAAATCACCGCCGAAGTGCGCCGGGCTTATCTTGATTACGCTATGAGCGTTATCGTTATGCGCGCTTTACCTGACGCCCGTGATGGCCTCAAGCCGGTCCACCGCCGCATCCTTTACGCCATGCAACAAATTGGCCTTACCCCTGGCGGCCGCTACACCAAATCGGCCAAAATTGTCGGTGAGGTTTTGGGGAAATACCATCCCCACGGTGACGTTTCCGTTTATGACGCCCTGGTACGAATGGCGCAAACTTTTTCCATGCGTTACCCCCTTATTGACGGCCAGGGTAACTTTGGCTCTATCGATGGCGATCCGCCGGCGGCAATGCGTTACACCGAAGCCCGGCTGGCAAAAATTTCCCAGGAATTTTTATTAGATCTCAAAAAAGATACCGTTGAATTTATCGACAACTTTGACCGTACCCTTCAGGAGCCAACCGTTCTGCCAACCCGGCTACCCAATTTACTCCTCAACGGCAGTGACGGCATTGCTGTAGGGATGGCTACCAAGATCCCTCCCCATAATTTAGGCGAGATTATTGATGCTCTTTTGCTAATGATCCGCCGGGGACATTTAGAAAAACAGCCCAACCAAGAATTTGAAATCAATAAAATTGACCCTAATACCAGCGATGAACGGCAGAAAATTTTAGCTGATGTTTACCAACTGGAGCAAATAAATTTCCACTTTGAAACCGAAGCTACCAGCGAAGAGCTGTTGAAGATCGTCAAGGGTCCTGATTTTCCTACCGCCGGTTATATTTTTGACCGCCAAGCTATCCAAGCCGCCTACACTACTGGTAAAGGAAAGATTCCTGTCCGCGGCAAAGCAACCATCCAGGAAAATAAAAAAGGACGCTTCCAAATTATTATTTCCGAAATTCCTTACCAGGTTAATAAAGCAGCCCTGGTCGGCAAAATTGCCAATCTCGCCCGCGATAAAAAAATTACCGGTATCAGTGATCTCCGCGATGAGTCCGACCGAGAGGGCATCCGCGTTGTCGTTGAGCTGCGTCGTTCGGCTGTCCCCCGGGCCGTCCTTAACAAAATTTATAAATATACCGAACTGCAAACTAGCTACCCCGTTAACATTGTAGCTTTAGTGGATGGCGTGCCCCAAACTCTCACCCTGCGGCAAATTCTCCTCCACTTCCTTCGTTTCCGCCACCAGGTCATCCGCCGGCGGACAGTTTTCGATCTCAAGGAAGCCAAGCTCCGGAGCCATATTTTGGAAGGCCTTAAAATCGCCCTTGATAATCTTGATGCAGTCATTGAAACGATTAAAAAATCGGCCGATGCCGAGGTTGCTAAGGCCAACTTGATGCGCAAATTCAACCTCACTAGCCTCCAGGCGACGGCTATTCTTGATATGCAGTTGCGCCGTTTAGCGGCCCTGGAGCGAGCCAAAATTGAAGCCGAATACCAAGCCATTGCCAAAGAGATCAAAAGATTAACTGCCATCCTAAGTAACCCCAAGACTATGCTTGCCACCATAGAAAAAGAATTACAGAATTTAAAAGCAACCTATGCTGACCCCCGGCGAACTAAGGTAATTCTTCATAAGATAGGGGAGTTTTCCGATGAAGACCTTATCCCCAATCAATCAACTATCATTGCCGTTACCAAAGCCGGTTATATTAAACGAATGCCCCGCGAGACTTTCCGTACCCAGCGGCGGGGCGGTAAAGGCACCAGCGGTATGACTCGTAGAGAAGAAGATGAGATTAAAAATCTCCTTTTTGCTAAGACTCATGACTACCTTCTCGTTTTTACCGACCGGGGGCGCGTTTTCCAACTTCGGGTTTGGGAACTACCTGAGGGAAATCGTCAATCTAAGGGTCAGGCCATCATTAATCTTCTTGGTATCAGTCAAGGCGAACGGGTCAAAGCCATCCTTCGCTATCCAAAAGCTAGCCGGCACCATTATGTCTTCCTGGCCACCAAAAAAGGAATTGTCAAGCGCACCCCATTAGAAAAGTTCCGCAACATTCGCTCCAGCGGAATTATCGCCCTGGTTATGAATCCCGGCGACGAACTAATCGAAGCCAAATTAACCACCGGCAACAACCAAATCATTATTGTTACCCGTCAAGGGAAAAGCATTCGCTTCGCTGAAACCGATGTTCCACCAATGGGGCGTTCGGCTCGGGGAGTAAGGGGTATAAGACTTAAAAAGGATGACGAAGTAATCAGTGCCAACATAATTCCTACCAAATTGCCCATTCCCAAGGATCGGCGGCGGCGCGTTTTTCGCGATCTTCTTCTTATTACCGAAAATGGCATCGGCAAGCGAACCAACATTTACCTCTTCCCTAAACAAAGGCGCGGCGGAGTTGGCGTTAAGGCTGCTAATCTTTCCCAGAAAACTGGCAACATCGTCGACGCCCAAGTCGTTGACGAAAATACTGCCCAGATTATCATTACTTCTCAACAGGCCCAGGTTATCCGCTTGCCTCTGCGTAACATTCCCCGTCTCAACCGCGCCACTCAAGGTGTTATTTTGATGCGCCTCAACCAGCAAAAAAAGGATAAAGTTGCCGCCATGACCGCCCTCCCCAAAACCGAGAGCCAAAAAACAAGCAAAAGTTAAAAATTCCAAGCACCAAGCACCAAACCTGCTCCGACGGACGTCGGGGCAAATCCTAATTACCAAAATCCTAATCCGCCAGCTGGCGGACTAAACAAATTCAAATGTTCAAAATTCAAATGTTCAAAACATCTTTGTTATCTTTCGTTTGTTTCGGTCATTTGGTCATTTGGTTATTGCCTGCCCCGACG
>WFSR01000012.1 GCA_015485895.1 Candidatus Microgenomates bacterium
GGGCCAACTGGGGTTGGTAAGACGGAATTGGCCAAGGCATTGGCGGCGGTTTTGTTTAACGATGAGCGGGCTATTATCCGCTTGGACATGAGCGAGTATATGGAACAGCATTCGGTGGCCCGGTTAATTGGCGCTCCGCCAGGATATGTTGGCTATGAAGAGGGAGGGCAACTGACGGAGGCGGTCCGCCGCCACCCTTATTCAGTGGTTTTGCTTGATGAGGTAGAAAAAGCTCATCCCCAGGTATTTAACATTTTGCTCCAAGTTTTGGATGATGGCCGACTAACCGATGGCAAGGGGCGGACAGTAGACTTCAAAAATACGGTTATTATTATGACTTCGAATTTGGGGAGCAATATTATTCAAGATTATGCTCACGGAAAAATTAGCGAGGAAGAAATGCGCCGCCAGGTAATGGAGATTATTCACCATTCATTTAAGCCGGAGTTTATTAATCGCCTGGACCAAATTATTCTCTTTAAGTCGTTAACTGAAGAACATATCCAAAAAATTGTTGATCTGCAAATTAAACAGGTTGAAAAGCGCCTGGCGGATAAGAAAATCAAAGTGGTAATTAGTCCCGAGGCGAAAAAATGGCTGGCTAAGCATGGCTATGACCCAGCTTTTGGCGCCAGACCACTAAAACGGCTAATCCAAAACCAAATCCTCGACCCGCTGGCGATGATGATTATGGAGGGAAAGGTGAAAGAGGGGGGTAAAGTGAAGGTGGAGATAGAGGGGGATAAGCTAAAAGTGAAAAATGTAAAGTGAAAAGTGAAAAAGTTATTTTAGAGAAAGGAGGTGAAACAAATGGAAGAAATGTCAGCTGAAATGGAACAAGTAGGACCGATGGAAAACGAAAGAACAATAGAGGCTAAAATATTAGCTCGGGATCCCCAGACTCTTGTAGATATTGCTAGAGGCATGATAGAGAACGGCAAGATACAAGAATTAGCTAAATACGATGCAATTCGTGGTGAGCGCACAACCCTTGAGGGAAGAGACCGCTATCCGGAGGAACCTGTAAAGCCTGTGTCACAGGAAGAGGAAAAAAATTATAGAAGTGCGATGGATTTTACAGTTAGGGCGTTGAGTAGGGAATATCCAGAATTGTTTGGTAGAAAAGAGAAGTATGTTTCTATAGGCGATGGGATAGAAAAATTAAGAAACGGCTTAAAAGGTTTAGGGTTGCTGGTGGAACTTGCTCAAAGCGGCAAAGATGAGGCTTCTCAGGGATAAAAAGGTCACGAACTATTTACCATTTTCCATAGGGATAATGGAAGATAGGGGTAGATGCGGACGGGAGTAGCGGAATTTACCCTTGATTATGGCCGATGTCACTGAAATTGGGTGATGCCTCTAACAAACCAAGATGATAGTTGGTTTTTTAGTAATTATTGTCGTAAATTATTTTCTTTAATTTTAGAATTTCTTTTTTGTTAGGAGACTCTATTTCTAGATACCACTGTTTTTCTTGGTAATAAAAATCTAAAGTAATTTGAGCGGCTGGCAATTGATATATTATTCTTCTTTTTTTAATAATTTTTGCCAGTTGATAACCGAGAAGATTAATGATTCTTTTTATTACTTTGGCTTGGGTTGAGTTTAATGTTAGATTAACTTCGACTGTCTCCTTCATTCCTTCGGCCATGCTATTATTTTGGCCTAATAGGTCCTCTTTGAGGGTTAAGAATACTTTTTTCTTGTTTTTGATTCTATTTAGACGCCAGAAAAAATTGCCGCCCTTCTTTTTATAAATTTCGCTTGTAATCAAAAGGGTAATTTTATCAACTACTTTTGGGGCAGAGCGTAAAATCGCTTTTACTTTTTCGGGAGAATCGATTTTCACTCCAAACTCCATTTCTTTAAGGCTAATGTTTATATTTTTTATTGCCATTATTCCTGGTATTTATTTGCTAAGACTATTCTATCTCATTTTTTGAAAGGTTAGAATGATAAAGTTTATTATTGATTATAACTATTGCCCCGACCGATGATTTAGTAGAATAGTACAGCTGTGAGAGATGTATTACCAACCAACTTTTTCTTTAAAAACAGCTAGTTCTTGGGTAGTAGAAAGCCAGGGAATTAGTTGGTATGCTTTTGCTAAAGAAAATACGCCGACATTATTAACTTTTCTCTCTTCGTCTTCTCTTTCATTGACAAAAACCTTAACTTTTTCAGACATCTCTCTCAGAAGAAGAAAATACCTTACTTGGAGATATCTTTTGATCACTTTCCCTCCCTGTTTTTCCTCAACGAGATAATAACCAAAAAAACGCAAATTCTCTTTCTTCTGACTGATGTCGAGACCAGTTTCTTCAAACACCTCTCTAATGGCTGTTTCCAACAGAGCTTCGCCTTCCTCCGGATGCCCACCAGGAAATTGCCAACGCCCAGGCTTAGGAGAAACTAAAACCAACTTATGATCAGCCGTTCCAATCCAAACATACACTTGGGTAACGGGCAAGCGCCGATGATCCGCCTCAATTCTGTCGAGACTATACCAATTCACGGAAAAGCCAACAGTCTTCTTCATGATCTCTCCTTTTATCTCCTGATTAGTATGTTAATAAAATCTGATAAAATCAAAACACGTCTAAATATAGTATGGCAAGCCCCGTCCCTACTCATTCTTAAAATTCTTAAAAAACAAATTTATAACTTAAAATCTTTATAACCACAAAATGAAAACCCAAGATAGAAAAAATTAGTCAGGAAGAAGCAATTGTATTTTTCGAAAAGTCCTGATATAATTGCCACAAGGTGCAATCCTATAATGCAATAAAAAAACTAATAAAGGAAAAAAAATTAGAAATTGTCTATGTACTTTCGCCCCCTAGAACGGCCTCTACTGCCATCCACATCTCTTTAACACAAAACTCTGATGGCCAAATATTAGAACCCTTTAATGTTAAAAAAAGAGATAATTTTTCCGAAGGCTGCAAACATATCTTAGAAAGAACCAATCAACTATTTAAAAAAAAGCAACAATGGCCAATTAGATTAGTAGTTAAAGACATAGCAAGAAATATAAATCTTGACGAATGGGGGCTTCTCAAAGAGATAACCGGCTTCTTTGTTTTTACCATTAGAGAGCCGAGTTTAAGTATTTATTCTTTTCTAAAAAGAAGGGTTAACCCTTATGATTCAGACAAATTTGGATACGAGAAAGCTCTAAAACTCTCAGACAAAATACCAGAAGAAGCATGGCATGACTCATCTTGGCTGAAAATAAAATTTTTTTTGGATGACATTAATCAAGAGGAAAAAAGTAGAAAAAAAATTTCTATTTTAAGCGATTTATCTTTAAGACTTGATCCAGAAAAAACAATGAGAAATTTATCAAAAAAATTTGGCTGGCTTCCATTCAACGACAGGTTAATAAAAAACTGGGAAAAAGGAGTCGGAAAAAATCTTTATTCTCCACCATATAAAACCCAAGACTACAAAACTTACAGAAAAAGACTCTTTAAAAATATATGGATAAAAGAGGCTATTTGGAGCAACTCTTTTAAACCAATAAACCCAGAAAAGGATTCTCCGCGTGATTTAACTAAATTGCCAATAAATATCCGCGATTATTATGCATTAGAAATGCTGCCCACTTACATCTATTTTATTTCTCGTAAAGAGAATGACTCTAAACTTGACTCTTTAGAGGAAATAAGACAAATGGCAAGAATCAATCCAATTGAAGCCTATTTTAATCTCAGAAGAAGTTATCCCCAAGAAAAAAAGCTTCTAAATAAATTAGAAAAGCAAATTAAAAGACAGGCACCTTTCACTTTCTCAATAATTAAAGTTTATCTGAATAAACAATGGATCTGCTAGAAATAGCTTTAAAAAGCAGAAGTTCCGATCGAATAATGACTGCAATTGAAGATAGTTTGCCAAGAGATTTTAAAGATCGAGCAGGATCAAACAGAGTGTCTATGGCCCAAGAGTTAGTTGAAAGAAAAATAGTCCCCATCGTCATCAAGCCAGAAGGTCTGCTAGCAAATGGATTGGAAGTTGTAACAACCGGATTAAAAAAAAGAGGTGTAAAGATTATTTCAATAGAAATTATTGATCATCCTGATTTGAACACTTGGTTTATAAGATACAGAAACGTAATTGAGCTATATTCTGAAGATTTCGAACCAATCCTCCCAGATCTTGCGAAACTAAATGGGGAAAATCCATGGGGAATAGTCACCATAAAATGCGGTCCTGAATTAGATTTAACTAGACTAAAAAAGGAAATCATAGGAGGAAGCGGAGAAGAAGGAAAAAGCTCAATAAGGAGTAAACTTAAATCCCTGATCGCCAAGGCAGGCTTTTACAATGGAAACAATCCAGCCCTAAGAGAAACAGTCTTTCCAAAAAGAACACTACCCGAAAACCGGAGAACATTTAATGGAGTTCATTGTCCTCGAACCACAGAAGAAGCCATAAGAGATTTAGCAATACATCTTGGCGAACCTGACTTAGACAAGTTACTAAATATAAGCACGAAGCTAACAAAATCTAGATATTAGCCCAAATTCTTTTTATAATATTCAATCATGAAAAAAATAATCTTTTGGACCAGCAACCCAAATAAATTAGAGGAGATAAGACTTTTTCTAAAAGGAACTGACTACCAAGTAACTCAGCCAGAAAAAATAGAAGAAATAAGGGAAATTCAAGCTAATGACCCAATCGAAGTGTTTGAAGATAAACTAACAAAGATAAGCAAGCTTGTTTCTGGACCAGTAATAGTGGACGATTTTTCTTTTTCAATTGAAAAACTTAATGGTTTTCCTAGCCCTTATGCTAAGTATGTGGTAAAAACAATCGGCATAGAAAATATATATAAATTGGCTAAGGGCGAAAAAGCAGTAATGAAGTCCTATATAGGATACTGCGACGAAAAAAAGCAATGCAGGATATTTGTAGGCAAGCTAGAAGGAAAAATTATCGACAACCCTAGAAAATTCAAGGAAATTAAAAAAAACACTCCTCTAAATAGCATTTTTATCCCGAAGGGCGAAAAAGAAACCTTAGAAGAAATTTTTGCAAAAAATAAGAACTTTAAGAATCACCGAAAAATAGCTTTAGAAAAATTACTAAGTTATCTTTTAAATAATTAATTGTTAAAATTAGTCTAAACAAAATGATTACAATCAAAGCAAAAACTCCAGGTAAAGCATGGCTAAAAGCCTGCAAAACAGTTACGGAGAAAGGGAAACATATAAAGGATGACGATGTGTTGCTAAAAGAGGTTATTGATTTATTTTTAGAAATCGAGCAAGCCGCAGAAAAAGACTCAATCATAAAAAAACATGGTGACAAGAAAATAATTAAATGGATGATTGAAGAAAACTTTTACGGCTCTAAATCAGTATTAAATTGGGGTTACTGTTATGGTCTGAGATTAAGAAATTATCTTGGCATAAACCAAATTGATAAGGTTATAGAAAAACTTAATAAAAAGCCCGAGTCAAAATCAGCAACAATAGTAACAATGGACCCAAAGGTAGATTTTAGTGGCCATATGCCATGCATTGTCGCCTTAGACTTCAAAATCAGGGAAGGCAAACTTCTAGCTACCGCATTTTTTAGAAGCCAAGACGTCGGTAAAAAAATGTATGCGGATATTTTAGCCCTAGGAAAAATACAAAAGGAAGTTGCCGAAAAAACAAGAACTAAACCTGGAAAGCTTAAAATTTTCATTTCTTCAGCTTATATTTACGAAACAGAATTTAATAAAGTTAAAGAATTGCTGAAAAATGTTAACTAAAAACCAAAAAAAACAATTAGAAAGAATTCTCGAAAAGAGTTTTAAGGGGACTTTTGAGCTAGGCGGAGGAAAAGAGTATCGGTTCTTTCATGGAATTCAGGTAGCAAAATTTGCTCTAAAGATAGCAAAAAAAGAAAGTCTTGATCTGGATTTAGATGCTCTTTTCGTAGCCGCTCTTTTCCATGATGTTGGAAAAATCGAAGCAGTCAACGAAAAGGGAATGATTGATTATCAATCACAAGCCAATAAAAACCATGTTGATATTGCTGCTCAGAAATTAGAATCAATAATAGGCAAAGCAATTAAAGATAAAGATCTAATCAGGAAAAGTAGTCAAATAATCTTAGAAAGCAAAGAGGAAAACCCAAAATTAATAGAGGCCAGAGTTTTAAAAGATGCTGATGAATTAGGTAATTTTGGCTACCTGCAAATCTGGCGAACCCTTACCTATGCTGCCTTAGCAAAACTAAACTTAGCAGAAGAAATAGAATATTGGAAAAAGGAAGGGGAGGGTAGTCGAAAAAAACTTTTAGAAAGGCTTCGATATTCAATCAGCAAAAAAGTTGCTAAAAAGAGATTCGAAAAAAGCAAAAAATTCTTTCAGGAACTAGAAAGAGAAGCTCGAGGAGATGATTTTTGAATTCGATAAATGGACAAAAATTCTGGAAAGATATTGACTCCGCTAATTAATAAAGCCTTAAAACACAATCAGGAAAGGACATTTTTTTGGCCAAATCAAAATCGTGAATGGTTAGATTTTGTTTTGAGTGTAGTAGAAAAAAGGAAAAATAAGCCAAAAAACATTAGAATATTAATAATTGGAGGTGTTTTTTATTCATGCTATATTGCCGCAAAGGGATACTACACTACTTCCGTAGAAAAAAATCCTCTTGCAAGTATTTCGCAACTATATACAGCTTGGTTAATAGCCAGCGGCTACAGCAAAAACCAAGCCATAGCTAGATCCTTTTTGCTTGATTTAGTAGGAGAAAGAACAAATCCTCATAAAAGGGAGAGAATAACTATTCCTGAAAAAAAATATCTCCGAGCTCTGAATAGGTTTAAAAAATTTCTATCCTTAAGGGACATAGAGACAGCTCAAGAAATTTTCAATAAAATGCTTGGAATTACAAAAAAGAAAGACTGTAAGTCCAAAATTTATTTAAATCTAATTAAAAAGGGTATTGGACTGTCAGGATTTAATAATGCCAGCTTTCGACTACCAAATAAAATCATTACCAAAAACATCAAAACCTATTCAGAAAAAAAGCCAGAAAAATTTGATCTTATAATTAGTACTAATGTCATCGACTTTTTTCCTACAGTAGAAAACTTTCTCTTTACTATATTTCCTTTATTGGAAAAGAATGGTATTTTAGAAATAACAACTTACAACCAAGAATTGAGCAGGAAAATAAAAGACATTTTTCCCGAATTGAAAATTAGCAAAAATAGAAAAAGAAGAATAGGAAAAGCGCGTTTATTAAAAAAAATCTCCGCCAATAACTACCTTGAAGTTGAAAAAGACCTTATTTTGGGAAGAAATGTCTTTCTTATCAGGAGAAAAGAAATTAAAGAGCAATTAATAGAAAAAATCCCCTATTGGGTCAGAGAGCTTTTATTAAAAAACCGCTTTCACTCAAGCTTTTCTTTATTTAGAGATCAATCTTGGTATTTCTCTATAGAAAACGGAAAATTGACTGAAGTTAAAAAGAAAAAATGATCATAGTTCTAGAGGGCCTTCCTGGAGCCGGAAAAACAACAATAGCCAAACTTCTAAAAAGAGAACATTCTTTCGGAATGGTTGAGCAGATTATAATTGATCCCAAATCACTGAGAAAAGAGGGGGGAAAATTCAAAAATCCATACTTTGTCAATGATGAAGAAAAATGTTTTCTAGCAAAAAAATTAGCTAACAACCACAAACACGTAGTCATGGATCGGAATTATATCTCAACTTTAGCCTTCAATTACGCAGCCAAATTTGATCCAAAAAATAATAGCTCATTCTCTATAGCAAGAAAATGGTATTCCAAAAATTATAAAAAAACTATTTTCCCTCCAGACCTCTATATTTACCTCCGGACTCCAATTCAATTTTGCTTTAGCAGAAAAAAACGCCGCGAAAATCCTGAAAATCCCTGGACGGACCCTGATCATCTCAAAAAAATGAAATACTTCTATGAGAATATATTTCCTATAATGGAACCGCAGGTGCCAAAAATAACTATTTCCGGAAAATTACCAATTAAAAATATCATTAAAAAGATAATCAGATGCTTAGAATAGCCTACTTTCGAGACGGCCCCTTTTTGCCGCCACTAGAAGGCGGCTCAGAATCAATCCTAGGAATGATGAAAGGGATCGCTAAAAAAGCCGAAACCGAAGTATTTCTATTTCGCTGTTATCGAGGCTGGGATGATTATCGACTATATTTAAAGAAGCCTTTTAAAACAATTTTTATCAAGCCAAGCGATTTTTACACTAACTCAAGCCTCTATAAGCATCTAATCAAAAAATACAAAATAAATGTTTACCACTTCGATAGCGCTGGGGCAATAAGCATTCAAGCTAATCTCGTCGGCAAAAATGTACTAAAAGTTTGGGAAGTACTCAATGTCAATCATACATTAATTAAGCGCACTGGAGGAAAAAGAAAAGAAATAAAAAAAGCTATTTTTTATGAATTAGAAGCCGCAAAAAAAGCTGGCTTAATCCTAGCTCGCTCGGAAAAGGATAGAGATGATCTAATTAAAATAGGCATCGATAAGAGAAAGATTGCTCTATATCACGGATGCATTAGTCCCCAAAAATATGATTTTGTTCCTTTTAAAAAGAAAAAGGGGAATAGAATTTTGTTTCTAGGGAATATGTTTTATAAACCAAATGAAGAAGCTGTTAAAATTATTAGAAATAAAATTATTTCACCTGTTGTAGAAAAAAATCAAAAAGCAAAATTTATTTTTGTAGGCAACTACCCCAAAAACCTCTCTAAAGAGTTTAATAAATTTAAAAACGTTATTTTTACCGGCGGAATAAAAGATATAAATTCAGAACTATCAAAAGCAAAAATTGCTCTTGCTCCTCTTAAATCCGGCTCAGGAACTAGGTTAAAAATTCTAACTTATTTAGCCGCAGGAATACCAACAATTGCTACTAATCTAGCCATAGAAGGTCTAAAAAGAGATATTAAAAAATTCCTAGTTATAGAAGATAATTTTCAAAAATATCCTCAGCTAATTACGAGGCTATTGAATTCTGGTTTTTCTGAAAAACTACTTCTCGAAGGAAGAAAGTGGGTTGAAAAGAATTATTCTTGGCAAAACGAGGCTCAAAAAATTCTAAACCACTATAAAAACTTCCTCTTGGGCCCAAATAGAGAATTAAAAATCGTATAGAATCAAAATATGCGGACGGGAGTAGCGGAATTTACCCTTGATTATGGCCGGTGCCCGCCGTGGCTTTTCCGGCGGATGGTGCGCTTGGGACGGGCGATTGGCATTGCTATTATCCGCGAATTTGGTCCGGAAGAATTTTTGCGCCGGCTGGCCGACCCGGTTTGGTTTCAGTCTTTAGGCTGTGTTTTGGCTTTCGATTGGAACGCTTCTGGGTTAACCACGACGACCTTAGGTGCTCTAAAAGTTGCTTTCCAAGGGCTAGAAAAGGATTTGGGGGTTTTCATTTGCGGTGGCAAAGGGAAAACTTCGCGGCGGACACCGGAAGAAATTAATAATTGGGGCTGGCAGTTGGGGTTAAATGAAAAGGTGGTCTGGCGCCTGGAATATTCTTCCCGGGCAGCGGCGAAAGTAGACAGCGCCTTAATTCAAGATGGCTTTCAAATTTACCACCATTCGTTTATTTTTACTAAAACTGGCCATTGGGCCGTGATTCAACAGGGGATGAATATCCAAAAAGGCCGGGCGCGCCGGTATCACTGGTGGGGCGATACCCAAAAGCAATTTATCGAAGAGCCGCATACCGGGATCAGTTCGCCGGTTGTTTTGTCAACGGTGCTTGATTTGACAGCAAAGAAAAGCCGCCAAAATCGGCAGGTAGGCCTTGAGGTGATTCAAAAGCCAAAAACTTTTCTCCGTGATTTAAAGGTGTTAACGGTAAAGTCGGGGGATTGGCAGTTTCGGGTTATGTCTCTGCCGGGGATCGAGTTTCATCATCATCCGGTAGAAAATGAATTCTTGTCGCCTCAATTGCGCCGGGCAGTAAATCAGGCTTTAATTCGCCAACCGACTACTTTTGAAAAGTTGTTGATGACCCCTGGGGTAGGGCCAAGAACGATTCGGGCTATTTCCCTGGTAGCCGAAATTATTTATGGGGCTAAACCTTCTTACGAGGATCCGGCGCGCTATACTTTTGCTCATGGCGGCAAAGACGGGACGCCTTACTTTGTGGACCGCCAACAATATGATCGCACTTTAGCTATTATTGAAAAAGCTTTACGCCAGAGCCACTGGCTACTTTTTCGGGAGCGCAGTCAGGCCTTACAACGCGCCACCCAAGTCTTTCATACTTCATGATAGTTTGTTGTGAATTGTGAATAGGTGAACCAGGAAGAGTGGAGTTTTTAATAAATGACGCGTTGCTGCTAGAGTCGCCAGCATCAGCTCCTCCGACATGGCGTCGGAGCGGGTCTGATGGCTGGTTCCTCCTTTCGGCATGAATTAAACATCTGCTCGGGAATACCAAGTGTAAATTTGGTATAGTGCCACCCAAGTCTTTACCCGCCCGCGGTAATTGGCTATAATCAACCATAATGAAAAAGGATGGCCTTGATATTAAATATCTAGCCCAATTGGCCCAAATTCATCTTAGTAGTCAAGAAGAGAAGCAATTGGATAAAGATTTGCAAAATATCCTTCATTTTATTGCCATTATCCGTCGGGTAAATACCAAAGAAGTGGAACCCACTTTCCAGGTTGCCAAAGACGTGCAGATGAGCCGCCCGGACCAAAAAGAAAAGTCGTTACCGCGGGAAGCAGCCTTGCAAAATGCTCCCCAGCAAAAGAATGGCTATTTTATCAGCAAACCTATTGGCTGGAAATGAAATCACTTTGTCAATTGCCATTATTGGAATTACGGAAAAAGCTTGGGGCGAAAAAGCTAAGCCCCCAAGAGCTTTGGGCTGAGTGCCAAAAAGCGATTGCGGAGAAGGATGGAAAAATTCATGCCTTTCTGACCCATATTTTACAGTTACAATTACCAGCGGAATGGCAAAAAACCGAATTAAAGGGCATCCCCTTCGCAGTTAAAGATAATCTTTCGACAGCTAATTTACTAACGACGGCCGGGTCGCAAATTTTGAAAGGCTACCGGCCGCCTTATACGGCTACGGTAGTAGAACGGCTGCAAAAAGCCGGCGGTGTGATTTTGGGGAAAACTAATTGTGACGCTTTTGCCTTTGGGGCGTCGGGGGAAAACTCTGGTTACGGGCCGACCCATAACCCCTATGATTTAAGCCGCGTGCCAGGGGGATCGTCAAGCGGATCGGCGGCGGCCGTAGCGGCGGGGATGGCAGTTTTTGCCCTGGGAACAGATACCGGCGGTTCGATCCGCCAGCCAGCGGCTTTTTGTGGGGTAGTCGGATTAAAGCCAACTTACGGCCGCTGTTCGCGTTGGGGGTTGATTGCGATGGGGTCGTCTTTTGATGTGCCTGGGCCGTTGACCCGAACCGTAGCCGATGCCGCTTTTCTTTTAGGACTAATGGCCGGTTACGACAAACGTGATGCCACTAGCAGCCAAACACCGGTTGAAAATTATTTGGCAGCTTTGAATGGCAGTTCGGTGCGAGGCTTGCGGGTTGGTTTGGTAGAAGAATTTTTCCAACATGGTTTGCAGCCGGAAATTAAGAAAGCCGTCATGCGGGTAGCGGATGTTTTAGCCAACAACGGCGCCAAACTGGTTAGAGTACATTTACCCCATCTTGAGGAGGCGTTGGCGGTTTATTATGTATTGGTACCGGCAGAAATTAGTTCCAACATGGCCCGTTATGATGGTATTCGTTTTGGCTGGCAATCAAAACGGGGCAAAACAGCGGCGGCAGTAACTGCTTTTAGCCGTGCGGAGGGATTTGAAATGGAGGTAAAGCGACGCATCTTAACCGGCACCTATGTGCTTTCTGCTGGATACTATGATGCTTACTATCTTCAAGCTTCTCGAGTGCGGACTTTAGTTATCCGGGATTTCCAGGAACTTTTTAATAAGGTTGATGTTCTCTTGGGACCAACAACGCCGACAACTGCTTTTAAATTAGGTGAAAAAACTGCCGATCCAGTGGCAATGTATCTTTCCGACATTTTTACTGTGCCCGCTAACGTGGCTGGCTTGCCAGCCATTTCCTTGCCCTTTGGCCGTGACCAAAAAAATTTGCCAATTGGCGTTCAACTTATTGGTAATCGGTTTCAGGAAGGGGAAATTTTACGGGTTGCCCATTTTTTGGAGAATTATGCTTGCTGATTCTTATCGTCATGTTCTCCGCAACACCAACTTTGTAAAAGTTTGGGCCTCGCAAATTTTTTCGCAATTGACGATCAATATGGTTAACTTTATTTTGATTAATGAAATTTTTGAGAATAGTCATTCTACTGTGGCTGTTTCTTTGCTCTGGATTTTTTACAGTCTCCCGGCGGTTTTTTTGGGTCCTTTCTCGGGCTTTTTTGTGGATATCTGGGATAAACGCAAAATAATGATGGTTACTAATTTTTTTCAGGCGCTAACGGTGGCTAGCTTGCTTTTGGTGGGTAAACACTTCTATCTTATTTATGTGGCGGTTTTGGTTTACGCTATTTTCAACCAATTTTATAGCCCAACCGAAGCTGCCGTACTTCCAGAGGTGGTGGCTACAAAGCAGTTGCCAGCTGCTAACAGCTTTTTTTTGTTCACGGCTCAGCTCTCTTTTTTGGTGGGGTTTGGCATGGCCAGTATTCTCTTGCAATTTTTGCCAGGAGTTACACTTTTGGCTATTTCTGCGGGATTGCTTTTATTGGCCACTTTGGCAGTAGCGCTTTTACCAGCTAACCGACTTATTGGCCAACGTCACCATCATTATGATTGGAATGGGCTTTGGTTAGATATCCAACAAGGAGTGCAATTTTTGTTAAAAGGGGGACGTCTAGTATTAGCAGGCTTTTTAATCATTGCCCTTTTCCAAATGGCAAGCTCAGCAGCGGCGACAATTCTTCCCGTTTTGACGGAGACAGTTTTACATCGCTCGCTCCGTGATGCCGGGGTTTTCCTTGTAGTTCCCCTAGCTGTAGGCCTTATTGGTGGTAGTTACCTTTTCAGCCGGAATGCCCAACGGCTTCGTAAAAAATATTGGATTGTAGGGGGATCGATCGGAACGGGGATAGCCATTCTTTATATTGCTCTTTTGGATTGTTTTTTCCACCAGTATGTTTGGCGGACAGCTATGGTAACTATTTCACTTTTCGTTTTAGGAGTTAGTTTAGCTTCGGTGGTAATTCCGGCACAAACTTTTATTCAAGAATTCACGCCGGCGAAAATCCGCGGCCGGGTTTTTTCCCTCTTGAGCGCCACTATGAATTTGGCAACCATTCTTCCTTTGCTGATTATCGCTAGTCTAATTGATATTTTAGGCATCCGTTTGCTACTATTAGTTGTTGGAGGGACAGCTATCTTTTTGGGGTTATTTATTTCACGCCATATCAATGCCATCATTGTTCATACCAATCATCGGGCTTGAGGTCCATTTCGAATTAAAGACTAACAGCAAGATGTTCTGCGGTTGTTCGGCCCAGCACTTTCGCCAGCCGGCTAATACCCATCTTTGTCCAACCTGTTTAGGCTTACCGGGATCTTTGCCGGTACCTAACCAGCGAGCGATTGAGATGACTGTTTTAATGGCTTTAGCTGTAAAAGCGAAAATTAACCGCCGGTTCTTTTTTGAGCGGAAGAATTATTTTTACCCTGATTTGCCTAAAGGATATCAAATTAGCCAGCATATTTCGCCAATTGGTGAAGGGGGAACGGTGCCCGTTTTACTGGGAGGCAAATATGTCGCGGTGGCTCTTCACGATATTCATCTCGAAGAGGATACTGCCAAGTTGGAGCATCATGGCGATGAGGTCTGGATTGATTTTAATCGTAGTGGTGTGCCTCTGGTGGAGGTGGTTACCCAACCGGTCTTGCATTCGGCAGCGGCCGCTAAAGCTTATGTCAAGCGGATTCAGCAACTGGTTCGCTGGCTGAGGATTTCCGACGCCGATATGGAAAAGGGTTCAATGCGTTTGGAGGCCAATATCTCTTTAGCCACTCGACCGAGTGATGGCGAAGAAATAGAATTGCCCAGCTATCGGGTAGAAGTGAAGAATTTGAATTCTTTTCGTTTTTTAGAAAAGGCGATTAACTATGAAATTGAAAGGCAGAAAAAGATTTGGCAAAACGGCAAGCAACCAGTTCAGGAAACGCGAGGGTTCGACGCCCAGCAAGGGGTAACATTTGGCCAACGCCGTAAAGAAGTGGCTAAAGATTACCGTTATTTCCCGGATCCAGACATTCCGCCTTTGGAATTAACTTCTTCTGCTATTGCAAGACTGAGGAAACAATTGCCTCGTTTGCCATGGGAAGAAGAAAAAATGTGGCAGGAAAGATATGGTCTCGATTGGCAATTGAGCCAAACGTTGGTGGCCAACGACAAAGCTCGAGAATTTTGGCAGATGTTGGTTCCCTGGATTAAAAATCGTGACCAGGCCCAAAAAATTGCCAAATTAATTGTGAACAAGCCGGATCGTTGGCAAGGAAAAAAACCAGCCAAATTTTGGCAGGAATGGCAAAAAGGGCAAAATGAGCGGCTTGGCGGAGCAAAGTTAGCTGAAATTGTATCCCAGGTAATTGTAGAGGAAACAAAGGCGGTGGCTGATTATCGGCGGGGGAAAATTAGCGCCCTTGGGTATCTGGTAGGGCAAGTGCAACGGCTGGCACGAGGTAAGGCTGACCCCCGGGAAGCTCAGCAATTACTACAACAAGAATTGACTAACAATGGCTAAAAGAAACGAATTTGTTCATCTCCATGTCCATAGTGAATATTCTCTCTTGGATGGTTTGAGTAAGATTAAGCCCCTGGTTGCTCGGGCTAAGGAACTAGGAATGAAAAGTTTAGCTTTAACTGACCACGGAGCAATGTACGGGACTATTAAATTTTACAATGCTTGCCGGGCGGCGGGGATAAAACCTATTGTTGGTGTTGAAGCCTACATGACGTCCGGATCACGCCTAGATAGGACGAGGGGGAAAGGTGATTACTCTCACCTCGTGCTCTTGGCAAAAAATTTTCAGGGTTACCAAAATTTGCTGAAGTTGGTCTCGGCAGCATATCTAGAGGGTTTTTATTATAAGCCCCGGATTGATTGGGAGGTTCTGGGAAAGTACCATCAAGGGTTAATTGCCAGTAGTGCTTGCTTGAAGGGGCTAATTCCTTCACTTTTGCTGCAGGGGAAAGAAAATGAAGCTCGCCAAACAGTAAAGCGTTTTCTTGATCTCTTTGGCGAAGACTTTTATTTGGAGATCCAGAGTCATCCCGGCATTAAAGACCAAGCAATAGCCAACAAAAAAATTATAACTCTTTCCCGAGAGTTGGGAGTGCCGTTGCTGGCTACTAATGATGCTCACTATATTTATCCCGAAGACGCCGAGGGCCAAGATGCCCTTTTAGCTATCCAAACACAATCAAAGCTAACTGATAAAAATAGGCTTTCCCTGATGCATTCGCCTGATCTTTATTTGAAAACGCCTGAAGAAATGTGGCACGCACTGGGTGAATATCCTGATGCTCTGAAAAATACCCTGCGGGTAGCGGAAAAATGCAATGTGGAAATTCCTTTGGGGCAAAAAATTTATCCCCGTTTTCCTCTTCCTGCTGGCGAGACAGCAATTTCTCATTTACGGAATTTAGTTTGGGAACGGTTGCCACAACGTTATCCTCGGGCCGACAAAAAGGTAAAGGAAAGGGCGGAATATGAACTTTCGGTTATTATCGATAAAGGTTATGCTGAATATTTTCTTATCGTTCAAGACTTGGTCAATTGGGCTAAGAAGCATGGCATCCGAGTCGGGCCGGGGCGGGGAAGTGCGGCTGGATCTATAGTTTCTTATATTTTGCGGATAACCTCTATTGACCCCTTGCGCCACAATTTGCCTTTTGAGCGTTTTCTTAACCCGGAACGGAAATCGACTCCCGATATTGATCTCGATTTTCCTGATGCCCGCCGAGAGGAAGTTATTGATTATGTTCGCAAAAAGTATGGTGAAAGTCATGTAGCGCAAATTATCACCTTTGGGACAATTGAGGCACGAATGGCGGTCCGTGATGTGGCTCGAGTATTGGGCTATCCGTATTCTGTTGGCGATCGGATTGCTAAAATGATTCCTTTTATTCCCGGACATAAAGTCTCTCTTACGAATGCCCTTAAGGAAAGCCCAGAGCTGAAACGAGCTTATGAGGAGGAGGAAACCACGAGAAAAGTTATTGACTTAGCTAAGAAGATTGAGGGAACAGTGCGCCATGCTTCGGTGCATGCTGCCGGTGTGGTTATCTCCGATAAGCCGCTAGTAAATTATACTCCGCTCCAACGAGATACCCGCGAGGGTAAAATAACTACTCAATATGATATGTATTCTCTAGATCTTAATGTTGATGACAATGCGGTTGGTCTCCTTAAAATGGATTTTCTAGGATTACGCAATTTAACTATTATCGAGGAAACAATTAACTTCATTAAACAAACTAAAGAAAAAGGTATCGACTTGTCGGAGATCCCCCTTGATGATGCCAAAGTCTATCAGATGATCACTCGGGGAGATACTACCGGGGTGTTTCAACTTGAAAGTCAAGGGATGCGTAAGCTGGCTCGAAAATTACAACCGCAGCGATTTTCGGACTTATCGGCTATGGTGGCTCTTTTCCGACCCGGTCCGATGCAATTTATTGATGATTTTATTGCCGGCAAAAAAGATCCTCATAAAATTCACTATCCCCATCCCGACTTAAAACCAGTTTTGGAGGAAACTTACGGGATTGCAGTTTATCAAGAGCAATGTATGGAAATTCCCCATGTAATGGCTAGTTATACTTTAGGCGAAGCGGATTTGTTGCGCCGGGCAATTGGCAAAAAGAAGATTGAGCTGATGCGCCAAGAAAAGAAGCGATTTTTGGAGCGGGCGGTAAAAAATGGATATTCTCAAAAGGTTGCCGAAAATGTTTTTTCCTTGATTGAGAGATTTGCTAGCTATGGTTTTAACAAGGCCCACTCTGTTTCTTATGCGATGATTGCTTACCAGACGGCCTGGTTAAAAGCTAATTATCCGGTGGAATTTATGGCTGCTTTGCTAACCGCCGAAGCCGGGGCTGGCCAAGGTCATGAGGAAAAAGTGGCCCGAGCAATTCAAGAGTGCCGCCGCATGGGCATAAGAGTACTGCCGCCGGATATTAATAAGTCTAAAGTTGGCTTTACTTTAGAAAAAGACACTAATTCAGCTGGTGGTTTAGCGATTCGCTTTGGTTTATCAGCTATTAAGAATGTTGGTGAGGCCGCTATTGAAGAAATGACTGCCGCACGAGACAAAAAAGGTGATTTTCAATCGCTGGAAGATTTTTATTATCGCGTTGATACCCAGAAGGTAAACAAGAAAGTTCTAGAGAGTTTGATTAAGGTAGGGGCTTTTAATCAGTTTGGGCCCCGTAAGGCCCTCTTGGCGGTGGTAGACCGACTTCGGCTGGCAGTTGAAAAATTAAAACACGATCGCCAGCAGGGGCAAACGAGCCTTTTTGGTTTTGGGGGAGGCAGCGAGGAGGTCCACCTACCGAAGGTGACATTAGATCTTGGCCAGCAATTCTCGGCAGAAGAAAAATTAGAGTTTGAAAAAGAATTACTAGGATTCTATCTTACCAGCCATCCTCTAAAAGATAAATTAGATCGTTATCGATACCTGGCCACCCACAAGATAGATAATGTTTTGGAAGAGGAGAGGCCACTACAAACACGTTTAGTAGGGGTTTTGGAAAACGTTAGAGTAGTAACTACCAGGAAAACTGGGAGGGCAATGGCGTTTGGTAGTTTACGTGACGAAACAGGGGTTATCGATGTGGTAATTTTCCCTGATTTGCTTGACCGGCGTGGCCAGGTGGTAAATGCGGGTATGGTAGTAGTGGTGGAGGGACGAAGTGAACGCCGAGACAATAAAGTAAACATTTTAGTTGATGAAATTAATACCCCTGAATCATTTCAAACCCAAGAAGATAATCAACATGGGAATGGCGATGGCAATCAATTAATATTACGTATTCCACCTCATTTTAGTTCTCATAGCCTTATGGCCCTTAATGAAATTTTGCGCCAGCACCCGGGGTCACAGAAAGTGGTTTTAATTTTTCCAAATGGGAAAGTGCTTCTGCCAAATCAGGGATTGGATCTTAACCCCGAAGTTCGTCAACAATTAACACAGCTCTTGGGAAATGAGGGAATGGAAGAATAGAGTGGGACCAATAACTTGAAAGTGAAAAGTTTGAGTGAAAAGTGAAAAAGAAGTCTAAGCTAAAAATGGAGCTAGGAACTAGGTCAAACAAAATCCTAAATCCTAATGACCCAAATCCTAAACAATAACCAAATTACCAGATGATTAAATGACCAAAACAAAAGAAGGATGACAAAGATGTTTAAAACATTTGAATTTTGGTCATTTGGTATTGTTTAGAATTTAGAATTTAGGATTTAGGTAATTAGGTATTGCCCCGACGAATGTCGGGGCAGAGGTGATTTGATTATTTTTCTTTAGATGCTAAAATACAGGCATGGCAAATAATTTTAATTGGCACGACACTCGGGTAAAAGTAGGTGATGTTGTCCGGGTGGAATATTTAATTAAGGAAAAAGGGAAAGAGCGACAGCAACCTTTTCAGGGACGTGTGATTGCTATTAAAGGCAATAGTTTAGCTAGTAAAACTTTTACCGTGCGGCGAATTGCTATCGATAGTATTGGCGTGGAGCGCATATTTCCAGTTCAATCTCCATGGATTAGGGATATAAAAGTAGTTGGTAAACCAAGCAAAAAGGTTAAGAGGGCCAAACTTTATTACTTGCGCCAGCGGCATGGGAAAAAGGCCCGTCTTTGAGAAAAAGACTTTTGGAGCCCAGGGCGAATCTTTAGCTGCTCAATTTCTTAAGAAACATAAGCTTACGGTTTTGGATCGTAATTTTCGGACCCCTTGGGGTGAGCTAGATTTAATTGCCAAGGAAAAGGATACTTTGGTTTTTGTGGAGGTTAAAACTCGGCAAACGGATAAGGCTGGTTACCCTGAAGAGGCAATAAAGAAATGGAAGGTAAGGCATTTAATCCGGGCTGCTTGGCTCTATACCCAAAAGCATCCCGACTTGCCCAGCCGTTGGCGTTTGGATGTAATTGCTATTCGCTATTCTGGAGGTCAGCCGGAAATTTGCTGGTACCAAAATATTTCTCCGCTCTTTAGTTAGCTGTGTGTGTTGTTGGAGAATGCCAATGTTGGAAGCAGCTCATGAAGTAAAAAGTGGCTAGTTGAAAGAGAGGAGGAAAATAAACTAGCGATACTTGCTCCGACAAATATGACAAAAGTAACGATGGGTCATTTTTGATTTACTAATTATTCTAACATAAGGGGTGTTTTTAAAGAAACAAATGGTTATATTAGATTGTATTAATCTATAAAAAAGAAAAGTTATATAATATTTTAATTTAGAAAAATGCACATGATCAGTCGCGCAAATATTATAATATTTAATGCAGTAAACCATTTTGCAGGAAACAATATTTTTGTAGATAAATTGGGAACACTTATCGCACAATATCTGACAATAGTGTTTATATTATTCCTGATTTATTTGTGGTTTAACAAAAATAAAAAATTTGCTTTATACTCTGGATATTCGGCAATACTAGGGATTTTATTGAATTTCTTAATTACTTCGTTTTATTTCCACCCCAGGCCTTTTATGGATAAGATAGGCACTCTTTTGATTAAACATAAACCAGAAACGTCATTTCCCTCAGACCATACAACTTTCATGCTATCTATTGCTTTCATGCTCTTGTATTTTAAAAAAACTAGAAAAATAGGCATAGTTCTTTCCATGTTGGGAATTTTAGGTGGGATCGCAAGGATATTCTGCGGGCTTCATTACCCATTTGATATTCTAGGTTCAAGTCTTGTAGCTTTGGTTTCTTCTTTTATTATTTTTACCTTTAAAGATAAACTACGGAGATTTAATAATTTAGTTATAAATTTATACTCTAGGATTATAAAAAATGAAAACTAAAATCTTTCACAAATATGTAGTTACACTCTTATTCTCGATTTTATTATTTGCAACTGGAATTAAAATACATTCAGCCTTAACTGCTCCCCAAGTCTCAGATTGGAATTATCACCAACTCCAAAAAATAGATCATTCTAAAAGGAATTTCTCATTTGCCGTTTTTGGCGATAATAAAAACTCTGTAAAAACATTTGAAAATCTTATATCAAAACTGAACAATGATGATGTTCTCTTTGCTATTGATGATGGAGATCTGGTTTGGGATGGAGAGAGGGAAAAATTTAGATTTTTTCTAAATCAGGTTAAGGGTCTTAATAAACCACTATTGACTGTTTTTGGCAATCATGAAGCAAAGGGAAACGGAAGAGATGCCTATTACAATTTATTTGGTCAATTTTATTATTCCTATTTCATAGGGAATAGTTACTTTATTGTTTTAGACGATTCAAATGAAAAGAATCTTGATGATGCGCAATTTGCTTGGCTAAAAAATGAGCTTAAAAAGAGTCAAAAGTATAAATATCGTTTCGTCTTTATGCATGTTCCCCTCTATGATCCTCAAAATAACAGTACAACAATTCTTGCTCATGCATTAAAGGATAAAATATTTGCTAAAAAACTGAACGATCTTTTCGATGAAAACAAGGTAACCATGTTGTTTTGTTCGCATATTCATGGTTATTTCCGAGGAAAATGGGGAAAGACTCCGTACATAATTACGGGTGGCGGTGGCGCGGAGCTAATGGGAACCGACCCAAAACATTATTTTTATCATTATATTAAAGTAAATGTTAATGACAACTCTGTGCATTACGATGTTGTCAAACTAAAAAGTCCTGATTTTGAGTTATTGGATAGATGGACTCATGATGCTTGGATATACATTTATGCTTTTTTTGCAGTCCATTTTATTGATGCATTGTTGGTGATAACGCTAATTTATCTCAGTGTGTATATTATTTTCATAAAGAAAAAGTGGCTTGTTTTTAATCTTAAAAGAGATAAAAGGTGATTAATATCTTAGCATTTATAACAAGTTTTATTAAAATTTCCAAATACTTTGGTGTTTTTATAGGCACTTTTATTGAAGGACCTACGGTAGGAATGTTAACGGGATCTTTAGCTAGATTGGGTTATCTAAATATTTACTTAGGTTATTTGGTTTATGTTATAGGGGATTTTACTGCCGATTGTTTATACTATGCAATTGGCTATCATGGTGGGACAGGCTTGTTAAAAAAACTTACTTTTTCATCAAAAACTTTAGCAAAAGTAAAAAAGAGCATGATCTTCTTTAATAATCATTCAAATAAAATAATCTTCTTTGGAAAACTGACACATTTCCTCGGATTGCCCATCTTGATAGGTGCCGGCTTAGCTCATTATTCTTGGAGGAAGTTCTTGGTTTTGGATTTAATCGCTACCTTAATAAAATCTGCTGTAATTATATCAATAGGCTTCTATTTAACATCTTTTTGGGTAGGGATAGACAATGCGATAAACTATGTTGGATTAACCATTACCTTTTTGGCCACAATCCTTTTAGTTTATTTTTTAATTAAATTAAGTAACAAAAAGAGAAAGTTACCATGAAAAAAATTAAAGTATTAATAGCTAGCGAAACTTATCCACCAGATGTCAATGGCGCTGCAAGATTTACAGAAAATTTAGCTAAAGGCTTGGTATCAAGAGGACATAGCGTTGTGGTTATTGCTCCAGGAACAAGATTTAGAGATGAGACAAGCAAGGAAAATATCAATCTTAAGGTATTTAGAATTGCATCAATTTCATTAAAACCTATACATCCCTATTTCAGAGCTGTTTTTCCAGAGGGTTTATATGGGAAAATTAAAAAAATTATAAAAGATTTTAATCCGGATATTATTCATATTCAGAATCATTTTCTTCTGGGGAGAACCTGCTTGAAAATAGCCAGAGAAAATGAAATACCTATAATAGGGACGAACCATTTTATGCCAGATAACTTATTAGAATATATACCCAAAATAGCCCATCCTTACATATCAAAGTATATGTGGAGTGATTTTATAAAAGTCTATAGTCAGCTAGATTATGTTACTGTTCCTTCTTATACCGCAGCAAGTATGCTAAAAAGATTAGGATTAAAAAATCAAGTCAAAGTGATTTCCAATGGGATTGATTTAAAGAAATTTAAGAATGTTAGGGTGAGTAATCGTGTCTACGTTAAATTCAAAATAAGGAAAGATTTATTTACTTTCATTTTTGTTGGCCGACTTGAGAAAGATAAAAACATTGATTTGGTCCTTGAAGCATCAAAACTGGCTATCAAAAAGAAGCCTTTTCAGGTTATTATTGTGGGCAAAGGGGCGGATGGGGAAAAACTGCAAAGATTATCAAGAGAATTAGGTTTGGGCAGAGAAATAATTTTTACCGGAGAAGTAAATAATAGCGAGTTAAATCAATTGCTTAGTTTAGCTCATGCATATATTGCCTCCGGTTCTGCCGAACTTCAGGGGATAGCAGTTATGGAAGCTATGGCTCATAAACTACCAATCTTAGCTCTTAACGCCGTTGCCTTACCTGAATTGGTTAAAGATGGAGTAAATGGCTTTCTCTTCAAGTTAGATAGCAATGATTTAGCTAAGAAAATGCTTAAGTTATTATCTCTTGACTCACAAAAATTGAAATTAATGGGCAAAAACAGTTTTGGAATTATTAAGCTACATAGTCAAGAAGAAACATTAAAGAAGTTTGAAGATCTTTATAAAAAGGTAATAGGGAGCTAACTGTTGAGGATCAAATAAACGTTCACACCTTCTGTTGAGTTATCAACACCTTGTCATCCCGCCCTTTCGTGAGAAAGAGCGGGATCTTCAGGGAGTGTGCCATCAATAATGGTGGTACGCCACCCAGCTGAAGATGAGCCCCCAAAGCTCCGACGTGCGTCGGGGCGGGGCGGGCAAGTTCAACATGACGAGATATAAATTAAAAGCACCAAATCCCAAGCACCAATTTCCAAACAAATCCTAAATCCTAATGACCCAAATCCTAAACCCCGACGTTCATCGGGGCAGGCAATAACCAAATTACCAAACGATTAAATGACCAAAACAAAAGAAAGATGATAAAGATGTTTTGAACATTTGGATTTTGGTCATTTGAACATTATTTAGGATTTAGGATTTTGGTATTGTTTGTAATTTGGTGCTTGGAATTTGGAATTTGTTTTTTCTGGGTGCCGCCAGTGGGAATCGAACCCGCCTTTTCACCTTGAAAGGGTGATGTCCTAGCCGATAGACGATGGCGGCTTGCCCGATTATAGCATGACGCTTGCTTGACAAAAAGGAAAAAATAGGCTACAAATGGTGTGAGGTGGCACAAAATGGCAAAAAGTGGTGAATTACTTTTAGGACAATACCAGGCAACAGTAACCGCAAAGGGTCGCCTTGCTTTCCCCAAAAAATTACGCCAACTTTTAGGCTCCCGGATCATTATTACCCGTGGCTATGATAGTTGTCTTTTGGCGATGAGCTATGGCGAGTGGGAAAAAATGACCCGCCAATTGGGCAACCATCTCCCAATTTGGGAAGCATCTCGCGAGACGAGCCGTTTTCTTTTTGGTAATGCGGCGGAAATAATCTTTGACAAACAAGGCCGCTTTATTTTGCCTCCCCATTTGCGCCGTTATAGTCAGATCAAAGACAAAGTTATTTTTCTGGGCCTGAACCGTTATGTTGAGATTTGGGATGCCCGCCGCTGGCAGCGATATCAACAATATCTGAGCCGCAATATTAAAAGTATTTCCGAGAAATTGACCCATGAATAAAAATATTTTTCGCTCTCGCCATCAGCCGGTTTTATTAGCGCTGGCGATGAGATATCTGGATCCCAAACCGGGAGAGCGTTATCTTGATGCCACCTTAGGTGGGGGAAGTTACAGCTATGCCCTTTATCAAAAAGGCGCCCAGGTGCTTTCTTTAGATTGGGATCCGCTCATGATTCAGCAAGCCAAGGAGCATTATCCCTGCCCCAATGCTTCTTGGCATTTGCGCTTGGCTAATTTTGCCGACTTAGCCCAAATTTGCCGGGAGGAAAAATTTTGTCCCTTAAGGGGGGTTGTTTTTGATTTGGGGTTAACCAAGTGGCACTATCAATTGGGGCGGGGATTTTCTTTTCAGGAAGGTGCCCCCTTAGATATGCGTTTAAATCCCGAGTTGCCACAAACAGCGGCCGATATTATTACCACCTCTTCGTTAGCCCAGCTAGAAAAGTGGCTTTTACAGATTGGCCAAGAACAATTTGCCTCCGAAATTGCTCGTTTTTTAAAAAAGGCAGTTGGTCAGGACTTGATGGCTGCTGATATTGCTGAGGGTATTGCCAAGATTTACCAGCGCCATCATGTTTCCCCGCGGAATAATCCGGCCACCAAAACATTTTTGGTTTTGCGTATCTTGGTGAATCGGGAGATAGAGAACTTAGAGAAAGGACTAGAGGGGGCGCTAGTAAGTTTGGCACCCCGAGGGCGGTTGGTAGTAATTAGTTTTCATTCTGGTGAGGACCGTTTAGTTAAGCAATTTTTTCGTCGCCAGGAAAAAGAAGGACGCTTAAAAATTTTAACTAAAAAAGCCCAACGGCCCACCGCCGCCGAGGTCGAGCAAAATCCTCTGGCGCGCAGTGCTTGCCTTAGGGCAGCTGAAAAAAATGAAAACTAAGCAAAAAATTTTAGTTCTGCTTTTTGTCCTTAGTCAAATTGGGCTTTGGCTTTGGTGTCGCAACCGGAATTTTGATTTAGCTGTAGATTTGGCTAATTTAAGATGCCAAAAGCAATCGTTGATAACTACTGTGGACCGTCAAGAAAATCAGTTAGCTAGAGCAACATCTTTACAAGAATTGACCAAAATGGCTGGTAAGCTGGATATCGGATTAGTCGAGCACTTTTGGCAGATTTCAAAGGAAACAATTGCTTGGCGGCAATGAAAAGGAACGGCAAGCGTCTTGTTTTTTTGAGCCTTTTCTTTTTCTTTTGGCTGGCAGCAATTTTAGGTCGTCTTTTTTATTGGCAAGTATTGGCTAAAAATCATTTTTATGATGCTTTGGTAGACAGAAAAGAAAATAAAAGGGTGATTTCTGCTGCTCGAGGGAAAATTTATAGCCGGGATGGCTTCCCACTGGTAAGTAATAAGATAATTTACTCTCTTTTTTTATGGCGGCCGGCGTTAAGAATTAATCTTTCAGAACTTTTTAAGAAGGTCAGTCCAATTATTTTTTATCCTGCTAATAAGGAGAATCAAGAGAAAAAAGAGCTTCTAAAAAAAGTGCTGCATCAGCCGGCCCAAAAATGGATTGCCTTGGCGCAGAATTTAAATTACGGTCAATATCAAGCTCTTCACGATTTGCATCTTTCCGGCTTGCAATTCCAATTACGCCGGCAACGATTTTATCCTGAAGGTTCGATGGCCGCTCATCTTTTGGGTTTTGTGGGGCGGGATGAGTTAGGACAACCCCGAGGGTACTTTGGTTTGGAAGGTTTTTATCAAGAACAACTAGCTGGATTAATGGGAGTTCAGCAATCTGGTTTTTGGCATTTCCTAAATTATGATAATAAAGATGTCGCTCCGCGCCAAGGCCGGGATCTTTATCTCTTTTTAGACCGCGGGGTGCAATTTATCGCTGATCAAGCCTTGGCTGCCGGCGTCCACCGTTATGGAGCTAAGGGAGGATGGGTGGTGATTTTGGATAGCCGCTCGGGAGCAATTTTAGCATTGGCCACTTGGCCTAAATATGATCCTTCTAGATATGAACAGTATTCTTACCAACGTTTTCTCGATCCAGTTATCTCAGCTTCCTTTGAACCTGGATCAATTTTTAAACCATTGGTTATGGCGGCAGCTTTAAATGAAAGCGTAGTTAAACCGGAAAGCCGTTGTCCTTGCCAGGGGCCTATTCGTATTGGCAAGTATGAAATTAAGACCTGGAATGAGGTCTATCATCCTAATTCAACAATGACCGATATCATTAAAAATTCTGATAACGTGGGGATGGTGTATGTGGCCCGCCAGCTGGGGGCGAAGAAACTGTTTGCTTATTTGCAAAGGTATCACTTGACCAAAAAAACAGGCATTGATCTTCAAGGAGAAATGTTGCCGTTGCTTAAATCTCCAGACCATTGGTATCCGATTGATTTAGCTACTATTTCTTTTGGTCAGGGTATTGCTGTAACTCCAATTCAGTTTATTACTGCCTTTAATGCTTTGGCTGATGGGGGAGTAGTTTACCAGCCGCGAGTTGTAGCTAGAATTGTGGCTGGGCATAAGGTATTTTTCACACGAAAACATATCTTGGGGCGGCCTCTTAAAGCGCAAACTTGCCGAGAAATAAAAGAAATGCTGGTCACTGCTGTTAATGAAGGAGAAGCAAAATGGACGCGGTTATCTGGTTATAAAATTGCCGGCAAAACAGGGACGGCACAAATTCCTTTAAAAGGGCATTATGCCAAGAAGAAAACGATCGCTTCATTTGCTGGTTTTGCTCCAGCTGACAATCCTCGGTTTACTATGCTGGTGAGCTTGCAAGAGCCGACAAGCTCACCTTGGGGGTCGGAAACAGCCGCTCCTCTCTGGTTTCAAATTGCCCGCCAACTTTTTACTTATTGGGGTATCCAACCGCAGGGTAGCTGATGGTTCTCGTGCTATAATTAATCTAATTAATGACTAATTGGTTCCAGTGGTTTAAAAACCAGTTTTTTCATTTACCCCAGGCGATTTTTGCAAATTGGCGCTACGGTTGGCCTAGTCACCATCTTAATTTTATTGGTGTTACTGGAACCGATGGCAAAACAACAACTACGCTTTTAATCTATCATCTCTTGCGTGAAGCGGGTCTAGCATCCGGTTATGTTTCTACAATTGCTGCTCATATTGGTGAGGAACATGAGCCAACTGGCCTGCATGTAACTTCACCGCCGCCGGCTAAGTTGCAAAAATGGTTAGCGAGGATGGCTCGGGAACAACCAGATAAATGGGTGGTTCTCGAAGCGACTTCGCATGGTTTGGATCAATACCGTCTTTGGGGTATCCATTTTCAAAAAGCTGTTTTCACTAATTTAACTCATGAGCATCTTGATTACCACCGAACGATGAAAAATTATTTCCAAGCAAAAATGCGACTTCTTTGCCATGCTGAGCGCCTTTTTATTAATGGCGATTTAGACCAGAAACTTTTAGTAGATGTTAGAAAGAGGTGCCGTTCGAAAAAAATTTTCTTTTATGGACGAAAGCGGGATAATATTTGGCAGGTGAGAAATGTTCATCTTGAATTTGGGCGGACGGCGTTTGACCTTTATTTACATCACCAAAAACAAGGGCACTTCCAAAGTAGATTGACAGGTACTTTTAATCTTTATAATCAAGTTGCTGCTTTAGCGACTGTTTTAGACCAACATTTAGTTTCGATTAACCAAGCTAGAACTGCCTTAGGAACTTTTATCCCGCCCCAGGGACGGATGGAAATTGTTGTTCGAGAACCATTTTTGGTAATGATTGATTTTGCCCATACTCCCAATGCTTTGGAACAATTGTTGCGCTCCTTACGTCAATTGCATCCTGGCCGGCTTTTGGTGATTTTTGGCGCTGCTGGTGAGCGAGATCGGGGAAAACGCCCCTTAATGGGGAAAATTGCTGCTCACTGGGCTGATATTGCCGTTTTAACCTCCGAAGATCCGCGTAGCGAAGATCCTCAGGCTATTATTAAGACCATTGCTCGGGGTTGCCGGCAGGGAAAAATGTGCCGGGCCAAGAAAAAAGATGCCCGGCTAGTGCAACAGGGAAAAAAGAAAAAGGTCTTTTTCCAAATCGAAAATCGCCAAGAAGCTATTAATTTTGCTTTGCGCCGTTTAGCGCGGCCGGGAGATTTGGTAGTCCTTTGCGGCAAAGGCCATGAACAATCTATTTGTTATGGTCATCAAGAATATCCTTGGTCAGAGCACCAGGCGGTTAAAGTAGCGTTGGGGCAGAAACAATGAGGCTAATCTTTTCGCCTTTTAAGGCTGATTATTGGAGATACCAGTTTCCTTATCAGGTTTTGCTTTGGCGAGAGGCAGGCGACAGTTTAGCAAAAATTTATGCTTTAGGTTTTTTGCCTTTTCGCCAGCGCCAAGATTTATTTTATTTAAGTCGGAGCTGTCGGAGCAATCTCCGGCGAGGTCAATTTTCTTCAGAAAATCGGCGAATTTTGGCACGGACGAAAGGCTTTCACTTTTCCCTGCAGAAAATTAGCCCTCCTTTGTTGCCGGAAAAACAAAAACTCTTGCGTGATTGGGCTCGGGGAGCAGGCTGGGATATTAAAACGCCGACCTTAAAGAAGCTTTGGCAGGGAAAATTTTTTAATTATCAGCTGGTTATTAGCTGGCAAAAGCAACCGGTTAGTTATTCTCTTTTGTTAGTTCAACCACCTATTGCCCATTGGGCCTATGTCTTTTTAAATCCGGAATACCGTCAAAAAAATTTGGCTATTGCCAGTGGATTATTTCTAATTCGCTGGGCCCGCCAACAAAATTTAGACTATCTTTATTTGGGAACTTGTTATGGGCGTTTGAATTATAAGCGCAATTTTCCCGGCTTAGAATTTTTTAATGGCCTTTATTGGTCGGATAATCAGAAGGAATTGCGCTGGCTTTTGCAAGAAAATTGGTCAGGCTACCTTTGGCAGGATACGGGGTGGCGCCAGAAATTAGAACGGTGGTTGGCAAAAACAGACAAAGAGAAGGGTTAAATGAAGAAAAAGAAAGTTTATATCATTGGGATTGTGGGGACCATTGGTACCGGGTTGGCCCGAGCTTTTAAGAAAGCAGGGTGGAAGGTTAGCGGGTCGGACCAGGAAAATGTCTTCCCCCCTTTAACAACCGCTCTAGCTCGGGCAAAAATTCCTTTTTATCGGGGTTATGCTGCTCATCATGTTCCTCGGGATGCTGATTTGGTTTTGGTAGGCGGCAGCGCTTTGGTAATCGATCGCCACAACCCGGAATATTTGCAGGCGCAAAAATATCATTTGCCTATTCTTAACCACGCTGAGGCGATAGCCCGTTTTGTGGTGAAAAAAAATTCTCTGGTAGTGGCTGGTAGTTATGGCAAGACAACAATCACTTCTCTGTTGGTAACCATTTTAAAAGAAGCTCACTATCGGCCGGCTTATATGATTGGTGGCTGGCCACTTAACCGTTGGCCATCATTAGCTTTTTCTGAAAGCAATTGGTCGATAGTGGAGGGTGATGAGTATTGGATTAAC
This sequence comes from Candidatus Microgenomates bacterium, assembly GCA_015485895.1. Classification (GTDB taxonomy): domain Bacteria; phylum Patescibacteriota; class Microgenomatia; order UBA12405; family UBA6130; genus S016-97. Next base: position 29,344 of record WFSR01000012.1, read on the forward strand.
CCGGAAAAACCTCAAGCTAAATTTTTTCTTTATCATCCCCATTATCTTTTGCTTACCGCGGCCCATTGGGAGCACCCTGATGTCTACTCTCGGCCAGAACTGTATTATCAAGCTTTCCAAAAGCTAGTTCGTTTAGTACCTAGCAATGGTTTAGTGGTAGCCAATTATTTTGGTGAACATTTAGATTTCCTTCGTCATCGGCAACAGGTGGTGTGGTATTCGAGCCAAAAAGGTAAAGGTGATTGCTTCCTGGCAGCTTGGCAGCCCCGTTCTCAGAGAATGCAAATAACGGTGAATTGCCAGGGCACAAAAGTTCTTTTTCAATCTCCTCTTTTGGGCAAGCATAATGCTGAAAATATTGTTGCGGCAGTGACCATGGCTCATCATCTGGGTATTAGCTGGCCGGTAGTTAGAAAGGCAATTAGTAAAGCTAAAGGGGTAAAAAGGCGGTTAGAATATCAAGGCACTATTGGGGGAATTACGATTTTTGAGGATTTTTCCCAGACTCCACCGCGGATTAAGGCAGCTTTGCAGGCTCTACGAGATCATTTTCCTCAGCGGCGCATTTTGGTAGTTTTTTATCCCCACTATAGTGGTTGGCGAGATAAATCTATTTTGAGGGGAATAAAAGGGCTTTTCGGTTTGGCTAATAAAGTTTGGCTGACGCGAGTCCATTTCGACCGCCGGCCGGCAGCGGAAAGGGTAACTGGTCCGTTAATTGCTAAAGCTTTGGGGGGCGCAAATATTGAATATTGTCCCGATGACCGAATTCTTGAAAAGAAAGTAAAACAAGAACTTCGGCCTGGCGATGTTTTGGTTTTTATGTCTTCGGGCGGTTTGCGGGGTCTAAAAGAAAGAGTTATTAATTTTCTAGAGCATCGTTAATGGCCCAATTTATTATTCATGGCCAAAAGCCGTTGCGCGGTGAGGTAGTTATTCGGGGAGCTAAAAATTCTGGTTTTAAATTGCTTATTGCCTCACTTTTTGGGTGTCAAGAGTCACTCTTTAGCAATGTGACCAAAGCTGGAGAAACGAAGATTACCCTTTCTCTTATCAAATATTTGGGTGCTAATTTTCATTGGGTAGGCGAGCACAGTGTCTTGGTAGATCCTCGAGGTTTGCAGCATTATCAACTACCGCTAGGGGTAGGCAGAGAAACGCGGGCCAGTATTCTTTTCGTTCCAGTTTTACTTTATCGTTTCGGCCGGGTTCGGGTGCCATGGCCGGGGGGTGATAAGATTGGCCGCCGGCCTTTAGATCGCCATTTAGCCGGGTTGCAAAAGATGGGAGTTCACATCAAGCAGAGTAAACAATCTTTGGAATTTTTTGCCCCTCACCGCCTAGAGGGAACTCGTTATCGCTTTGCTAAAAATACCCACACTGGTACTGATACCCTTTTGATGGCCGCACTTTGGGCCAAAGGAGAAACAGTTTTGGAAAATGCTGCTGCTGAGCCAGAAGTGGATGATCTTATCCATTTTCTTAATAAACTCGGTGGCCAGGTAAGGCGAATATCTCCACGTACTATCGTTATTCATGGACGACAAAAATTTCGGGGAGCTGAACATATTGTTATTCCCGATCGTAACGAGGCGGTTACTTTTGCTTGTGCTGCTTTGGGTACTAAAGGTGAGGTAGATATTTTTAATATTAATCCTAATCATCTTTATGCTTTTATCAAACAGCTGCGGATGATTGGAGCCGGTTTAGAGATTGGTGTTAACGAGATGAAAGTGGCTTGGCGAGAGCACCTGCATGCAAGCAAAATAGAGACGGCTCCCTACCCTGGCTTTATGACCGATTGGCAGGCACTATGGGTAGTTTTAATGACCCAGGTGTGGGGGACTAGCGAGGTGATAGAAAGGATTTTCCCTTACCGCTTTCAATACGTTCCATATCTCCAAAAAATGGGGGCAAGAGTTAAATTCTTCCAACCTCAGGTAATTAATCCCAAGAATTACTATAACTTTAATCTAGAGGATGACCAACCGCAATTTCATCACGGCATTTACATCAGCGGCCCGACTCGCTTAAAAGGGACAACGATGACCGTCAACGATATTCGTGCTGGGGCTACTCTTACTTTAGCGGCCTTAATGGCTAAAGGCAAAAGTGTTTTGCGGCGAGCTGAAAAAATAGATCGTGGTTATGAACACTTGGCTAGCAGGCTTCAACAGTTAGGAGGTGACATTATTAGGATATGATAATTACTTTAAAAAATGATCTCCTCTTTTACTCCCATCTTCCACTTTGGAAGCGTTTCTATCATCTAGGGGAAAGATATTTAGCTAAATTATGGTCACAGTTACATCGCCCCCGGGCTGTGGTGATGATAACCGGTAGCTATGGTAAAACCTCAACAACTTACATTTTAAGCAGAACCCTGGATAAAGCTGGTGGATCCTTGGTAACTGATCGTAATCTTGACACCATCTTCAATCTGCCACAGACTATTCTTCGTTGGCGCTGGCCACCGTGGATTGTTTTGGAAACAGGGATTGATCATCCTCAAGAAATGGATTTTCATCTCCGTCTCATTAAGCCAACGGTGGTAATTTTTACCGGGATAACACCTGTTCATGCCGATAAGCAATTGTTGGGATCCAAAATAGGGATTTGGCGAGAGAAAACCAAATTAGTTCGGGCTCTACCAACTGACGGTCTGCTTATTTATAATGCTGATGACCTTCTAGCTTGCCGGGCGGCCCGAATTTTTTCTGGTGAGAAAAGAAGCTATTCTCTGAAGCAGAAACATGGAGATTATTGGCTAGCTAAGAGTAAAATTACCCCTCAGGGGAGCCAGTTTTGGTTAACTACTGCTTTTTCACGGCAGCAAGTAAAAATAAAAACGCCTCTTTTAGGCAAACATTTTGCCCAATCATTTTTAGCTACGCTGGCCTTTTTGGATTTCTACCATTTGTCGCGATCGCTTTTAGTTAATGCCGCTAGTCAGCTTAAACCTTTACCAGGGCGTTTATCGTTACAACCTTTTCTCAATGGTAGTTGGCTTTTGGATGATAGCCGGCGCTCTAACCCGGCGTCGGCTAAAGCTGGTCTAGCCTTAATCACCACCTTAAGATCACACTATCGGCGCCTTATTGTGGTTATGGGGGAGATGGGAGAATTAGGCCGTTATGCTCGGCAGGAACACCGGCGGCTCGGGCGACAACTGGCTAAATTAAAACCGGATATTTTGATTGGCATTGGTCCTTTAATGCGGCTAGCTCTTAAGGAGGCCCCGGGATTAACTAGTCTTTGGGCTGATAATCCCACCACCGCTGGCGAACTATTTTTGCAGAAATATTCCCCTCAGGAAGGCGATCTTTTTTATCTCAAAGCTTCTCTTTTGCGCCATCTGGAACGATTCCGTTATGTGCTAGAGGGAAGGCAAGTTGCCTGCCGGCGACCCGCTTGCCATTATTATCACGATTGCTCGCAATGCGATAAACTGAATGAAGAAAGGGGGTGAGATATTATGCCACCACTTGATTTAAATGACGCTCTAGCGATGGGCGACAAAGAAAAAAATTTGGCCCGGGCTCGGCAATCACTGATCGAAGAGCTAGACGCGATTAATCTTTATGAAGAACGGATTCAGGCCACTCAAGATGAAGAATTGAAAAAAGTGCTAGCTCACAACCGAGATGAAGAAAAAGAACACGCTGCAATGCTTATTGACTATTTACGCCGCCACGATCCTGTTTTTAAGCGGATGTTTACAGAGCACGATTAATAAGAATAGCGGGTAAGTGTTGAGGATCAAATGAACACTCACGCCCTCTACCAGCAGCTATCAACACTTCGTCATCCTGAACTTGGTTCAGGATCTCCAGAGAATGTGCTACCAATAATAGTGATACGACACTCGGCTGAAGATGCTGAGCTAAACTCAGTATGACGAGAATAAAAGCACCAAATTGCAAACAAATTCTAAATCCTAATGACCCAAATCCTAAACAAATCCAAAATTCAAATGATCAAATGACCAAAACAAAAGAGAAAGAATAAAGAAAAAAAGAAAGAAGAAAAAGAAATGTTTTGAACATTTGGATTTTGGCCATTTGGTATTGTTTAGGATTTAGAATTTAGGTAATTAGGATTTATTTGGTTATTGGAATTTGGTGCTTGGAATTTAATTTGGGGTGTTATACTAATTTATGGAATTTATTTACTTAGGCTTAGTATTGTTCTCTTTCTTCGTTAACTCTCTCCTTTTTATTCCTTTTATAAATTTACTTTATCGTTGGCATTTTGTCCGCCGCCGACAAATTACCCGTGATTTCCAAAATAAAAGGGCAATTATTTTCGATAAGTTGCATGCTCATAAGGCCGGCACTCCGGTAGGAGGAGGGCTCCTCATGCTAGTAACTATTTTAAGTCTTCAATTTGTTCTCCTTCCGGTTTTAAAAATATACGACCGCCAAAACTTCTATAGTGCTTACCGTTTTATTGACGAAGCTAACATTGTTTTTTTTACAATGATTTCCTTTGGTGCGTTAGGTTTTTACGATGACATTATGAAATTTTTCGGTTTTGAGAAGAGTGGCTTTTTTGGTCTCCGGATGCGTCATAAGTTCATCCTCCAATGGGCTCTAGCTTTTATTATTGCGGCAATGCTCTATTTCAACTTAGGGATTAATTTTATCTATCTTCCTTTTTACCATGTAATTCATTTGGGATACGGTTATATTTTATTGGCGGCTACCCTAATTGTTTGGTTGGCAAATGCTTTTAATATTACCGATGGCCTCGACGGGCTATCAAGCGGTTTGCTTTTGATCTTTTTGCTTACTTTTTGGGTTATTTCCTCCCAAGTGTTTGATACCTTTTTAGGGGTTTTCATTGCTCTCTGGGTAGGTGCAGTTTTAGCTTTTCTCTATTTCAACATTGCCCCTGCTCGTCTCACATTAGGTGATATTGGTGCCTTAGCTTTCGGGGCTACTATTGCCGTGGTTGGTCTCTTAACAGGGAAGATCTTGGCAGTTCTAATAGTAGGTGCAATTTTTAACCTTGAGGGGCTTTCAAGCTTTCTACAAATTATCAGTAAAGCCTGGCGTCATCGGAAGTTATTCCCTGCAGCTCCGCTTCATCTTTGGTTACAATATCGAGGTTGGCCGGAAACCAAAATTGTTATGAGGACTTGGGTGGTGGGCATAGTTTTTGCCATTTTAGGCCTCTGGCTTTCTTTCCTTTAATTATTTTTCCTCTTCAAGAATAGCAGTTTTAAAAGGTTTAAGGGAAGTTATCTCTAATTCTGTTCCACAGTATTGACATTCCACAATATCTCCCACAGCTACGGTGCTCAGATCGATAGTAATAGGGTGATGGCAGTCAGGGCACTTGATAGTTTTTTTCATTTTACATTTTAGGCTATAATACTTTAATGGTTGTATTTTAGCAATGAAATTTTTGAAAAGCAAGAAAACTTCTCTAATTTTTTACCATGGTTTTTATTTAAAAAGAGAAGACCAACAATTATCGGGTTCAGTGAAAGATAGGGGAATAGTTGAGCAGTTGCGCCACCTTCCTAAAACTACCAATGAGGTAGTGATTAGCTCCTCGGGAAATGCGGGAATTAGCCTGGCTTTTTGGAGCCAGCGGTTAGGCTTAACGGCACACGTTTTTGTCAGCCCTAACCTTTCTCCAGGAAAGAAAAAATATCTCCAAGAATTGGGAGCTAAGCTTTATGTTACCCCTCGACCTTTGAGTGGAAGTATTCGTTTTGCTCGCCGGTATAATTTTCCCCATCTACGTCAGTCTATTAGTTCTTGGGCGAGGTACGGTTTTCAATCTTTAGGAGAAGAATTAAAAATGGAAATTAATCCCGAAGTGATTTTTTTCCCAGTGAGCAGCGGGACCACTCTTTTGGGAGTTAGCGATATTTGGAGAAGTACTAAGAAGAAGCCTGTTTTTGTGCTGGTTCAAACGGCTGGCCATTGCCCTCTGGCGCGCCATTTAGTGTCTTGTCCACCAGCAGAACCGAATGATTTAGCTACTGCTTTAGTCGCTAGGTATATTCCTAATGAGAGAGAGATTCTAGCTCTAATTAAAAAGTATGGCCAGGCGGTGGTAGTTACTAATACAGAAATTATGGAGGCTTGGCGATGGCTAAAGCAAGGGGGAATAATTACTTCTTTTGAGGGGGCTGCTGCCGTAGCTGCAGCTCGGCAAATAAAAGCTGATCAACATTGGCAGCGATCAGTTTGCTTGCTAACGGGTAAGTATTATGGTTAATCTCCGGGCCCCGATTTTCTATTTAGGAATGGATTTTTATCAAGGTTTACCTGGTTTCTGGTTTTTTCCTAATTATTACTTAATAACTTATCGCGCCCATCCGGTTATTAAGAAATTACCTTTTGCTAACCGCATCTTTACTCTCGGCGACAAAACAACTAAAGTTATTCCCCGCAGTAGCGGGCATTTGCTTAACCATCCCTTGGTACAGAAATTTATCATCCGCCATACGCGGGGAGATAAAGTATTTTTAACTTTCTTTAAGCCAAGTAGAAAGATAGAGATTATTGCCCAGAAAAAAGGCTGGCGATTAATTGGAAATCGCCAGGCGTTGGCGAAAAGATTAGAAAATAAAATTCAACTCTGGCAGTTATTGCATCGGTACCCGGAGGTGCATTTTCCACCGGTTCAGGTGGAAAAGCTAGGAGGATTGAATTATCGGGTCCTGGCGCAACAATATAAGGGATGCTTTGTCCTACAGTTAGGGCTTGGTTGGGCAGGTCGTTCAACTTTTAAGGTATGTTCCGCAAAAGAATTTGTACGATTACAGCAAAAATACCCTAAACAATGGGTAAAGATAACGCCATTCTTTTTAGGGTGGACGCTTACTAACAATAATGTAGTAACCCCAACAGGAGAAGTTTATTCTTCTTATCTGGCTTGGCAAATTACCGGCCAGAAGATGTTATGTCCAGGTTTACCAATGGCAACTTGCGGTCGGGTATGGGCAGTGTCGCCGGGTAAGCAGCTGGAAAATAATGCTAAAAAAATTAGCCAATTCATCGGCTTTTGGTTACATAAGCAAGGATTTCGGGGTTTTTTTGGTCTTGATTTTTTGCTTACTTCAAACGGCCAACTTTATTTCCAAGAGCTAAATCCTCGCCTAACGGCCTCGGCAGCGTTTAGTGCTTTAAGTGAGTTGAAGCAAAAGCTTAGGCCATTGTTGTTTTATCACTATGCTAGTTTCTTACCTTTAAAGGTGAAAAATCAGTGGCAGAGATCTAAATTGCAAGGGGGCGAAATAGTCTCAAGGGCTCCTTCTCAACGAATTATTAAAAAAAGTGTCGCAAGTGGCGCTTATAATTTTCAAAAACAATACCTGGGAGCTCATTTCTTTCCTTCGCAGGAATGGATCACTTTTATAGGGGGTTATCGAGGGGAAAAAATTTATTCCGGCAGTGAGGTTTTTCGCCTTTCCGGTTGGGGTAAATTAGGCGAGTGGCAAGGTCAAAATTTTCGGCTTGCCTCGCCTTACCGTAATTTTTATTATTGGATAAAACAATATTATGGAAAAGCGTAATCAAAAACTTATCAAATGGTTGTTACTTTTTTTAGCCTTATTTGCCATTTTAGGCATTTTTTTCATTGGCGATATCTCTCTAGCGGAAGCACGCTTGCATTTTCACGATTCTCTCTATTTCGTCAAAAGGCAAACATTTTGGCTAGTTTTAAGTTTAATTACTCTTGGTTTACTTTGGCAGTTGCCGGTGACATTTTGGCGGCGAGCAAGCTTAATTTTTTATCTGCTAAGTGTACTCGGTTTAGGTCTGGTGCTTATTCCGGGGATAGGCAAGGAAATTTGGGGTGCGCACCGTTGGTTAGCTATTGGCTCTCTAGCATTTCAGCCAGCAGAATTAATGAAGCTTGCCTTTTTGCTTTATCTTAGCATTCTTTTATCGAGGCAAGGTAAAATATCGCTAAAAGTTTTTCTTTCTATCCTTTTATTGCCAATCGCCTTAATAGCTTTAGAACCAGATTTAGGCACGATTATAATCTTGGTAAGCTTAGCGGGAGCAATGTATTTTGTAGCGGGTGTTCGTTGGCACCTTTTCATAATATTATTATTTTTAAGCCTTACCGCTGGGGGCATTTTCATCTTTAGTTCCTCCTATCGTCGTCAACGGCTTCAGGGCTTTTTTGATCCCTTTGCGGACCCTTTAAATAAAACTTATCATGCTTACCAGTTGGTTTTAACTTTACACCGCGGTGGCTTCTGGGGTAGTGGTTTGGGCCAGTCACGACAGAAATACCAAAACCTTCCCCAGGTAACCACAGATTCTATTCTGGCCGTTATTGGAGAGGAAATAGGTTTTGCAGGTTTGACAGTTATTCTAATACTTTACCTTTTGGGCATTTATTTGATATTTTTCCTTGCTGCTAAATCCAATAATCCGTTAACTTATTATTACGGTGTGGGTTTTGGTAGCTGGCTAGCTACGCAAGGATTTTTAAACGCTGGGGCAGTGGCGATTGTATTACCTTTTACCGGAGTGCCATTCCCCCTAATTTCTTATGGAGGATCATCTCTGGTATCTATTGTATTAGGGGTGGGATTATTTCTTAAATTTTTAACTACCACCACATGAAAAAAGCAATCTTGGTAGGCGGACATTCTACCCCAGCCTTAGCTCTTTTACAAGAATTGCAAAAGCGGTTTTGGCAGATATATTATTTCGGTAGCAAGTATACCTCCTTACAAAATGCCCGTTTACTTTCTTATGAATATAGGGTACTTAGAGAAAGGGAAAATGTTTTCTTTGTTCCTCTACCAGCTCGCGGTTGGCCTAGATCATTGTCTTGGCAATCATTTAAAGCCGGTTGGGCCTTCCAGCAGAGTTTTTTTAAGGCATTTTTAGCTATGTTGCGATTGCGCCCTAATGTGGTAGTTGGTTTTGGTGGATATCTTACCCCTCCGGTGGCATTAGCCGCTGCTCTCTTAAGAATTCCTCTAATTCTACATGAACAAACTACTACTTTGGGGCTGGGCAATAGAATTGCCTTACCATGGGCAAAAAAGGTGGCTTTATCTTTTCCGATAATAGGAGAACAACTGCCTTCGCAGAAAGTAGTTTTAACTGGCAATTTACTTCGTGAGGAAACAATGATAGTAAAGGAATCGTTAGTGAGCAGGACTTTGTTACTTTATCGCAATAAGCCTATCCTTTATCTTACTGGAGGCAAAACGGGTTCAGTGGCATTAAATAATTTTTTGGCTCGAGAACTGAGTAATATTTTACCTTCTTATTACGTGATTCACCAAGCTGGTGAACTTAGTTACCAGCACTTTCTTGATTTACGGCGATCTCTTCCCAATCGTTGGCGCCAACGTTATTTGGTGGCGGCGACCTTCCCAGCCGCTGATGTTGGTTGGATTTTATCTAAGGCTAAGTTAGTAATCGCACGATCGGGCGCTAATACCGTAAGCGAACTCATTTGGTGGCGCCGTCGAGCTATCTTGATCCCATTACCGATCTCTATAGCTGGCGAACAAGAAAAAAACGCCCGTTTTTTAGCTGGTTTAGGTTTGGGCGTGCTAATTTCCCAAAAACAGCTGGCTAATATCCATTGGTCTGTTTTGGAACAAAAAGTAGAGCAGCTAAAGCCTCGAAGGAAGGATATTGCTAAACAACGTCATCTTCTAGCCACCAGCAGGCAAAAGTTAGCTGCTTTGGTAACAAAATGGGGACATTAAAACAACGGGACATTATCTTATTTCTTCTGGCCATTTTAATCATTTTATTTTTAGCAAGTTTACAACTTTCTTCTCGACAAATTACCAAAAATATTCTTCCTAAACGCCAGCAAGTAGCTGACAATATTGACGCCTTTTTTATTAGTAATGGGATCAATTTCCGGGGACCATTTTTTATCGAGCCTCACGGGATTCGCTACATTCTTACTGAAGGAATAAACGTTCTTTTTGATGTTAAAAAGGATATCGTTGCCCAGGAACAAGCTTTACAAGTTATTCTCAAAAAGGTTAAAATGACAAGAAGGAGGGTGAGGTTAATTGACTTAATGCCAGATAAACCGCATGTTGTATTCAAAAATTATTAGCGTTATTGATATCGGAACTACGAAAATTACTACTTTGGTGGCTCAGCATTTAGCCGAAGAGAATAAGCTAAATGTTATTGGCATCGCCTCTGCTCCGGCTGAGGGATTTAGGCGCGGGCAGATTATTAACATAGAGGAAGCCACCAATAGTTTAGCAAGTAGTGTAGAAGCAGCCGAACGAATGTCCAGCAATCCTATTAAGAAAGCATATATTGGTATTGTTGCTCCCTATTTGGAATCATTAAAGTCTACGGGTGTGGTTGCTGTTACAGAGCCAGAAAAGGAAATTACTTCTCTGGATGTTGAAAAAGTTTTAGAAGCGGCCCGAGCTATTTCCCTCCCCAAAAATAGCACTGTTTTGCATGTAATTCCACGACAGTTTATCGTCGATGGTCAAGAAGGCATAGTTGATCCTCTAAGAATGACAGGAATTCGCCTAGAGGTCTCAGCAACCATTCTAACTGCCTCTATGGCTGCTCTTAATAATCTTCGTAAAGCTCTTTTGGAAGCTGGGATAACACCTTTGGAATTGGTCTATAGCGGTTTTGCGAGTGCTGAGACTGTCCTCTCCCCAACCGAGAGAGAATTGGGGTCTGTCCTTGTAGATATTGGAGGGACGGTAACCAGTATCACCGTCTTTGTAGAGGGATCACCAGTCTTTGTAAAGGTTTTACCGGTGGGGTCTGTAAATGTTACCAATGATTTAGCTATAGGCCTCCGTCTTCCCCTGGAGGAGGCTGAGAAATTAAAAATTTTTTTAAGTAAAGGGAAGAAGAATAAAAGGCTAAAGGAACGGTATTCTCCAGCGGCAATTGGCATCAATAGCCGTCGGGATATTGACCTTGATGTTGCCTTAAATGGCATTGTTCAGCCAAGGTTAGAGGAAATTTGTCAATTAACAAGAGATGAATTGCAAAAAGTAAAATTGTTGGGAGCTACCCCAGCTGGTGTGGTGGTCACCGGTGGCGGCGGACTCTTACCTAATTTAACTGTTATTGCCCAGCGCATCATCGGTTTGCCTGTGCATATCGGTCGCCCGCATCAGTTGGGTGGCATTGCCGAAGAGATTACTACTCCATCTTATAGTAGTGCTTTAGGATTATTAGAATATGCAGCTAAAAATAATGAGGAGGCAAGTAAGTCTATTTTTATGCCTTCCTTTTCTTTCTTCCGCAATAATAATTTTAGAGGAGCGGCTGAGCGAATGTTAAATATTTTACGCCCCCTCTTACCATAATGGCGCTTTTGGAACCTTTGCCAGCCCAAGTCGCTAAAATTAAAGTCATCGGTGTTGGTGGAGCAGGGATGAATGCTGTAAACCATATGCTGGAACAACAACCTCCAGAAGGAGTAGAATTTGTGGCTGTAAATACCGATGCTCAAGTACTCTCCGCTTCATTGGCGCAGATAAAAGTGCAAATAGGTGATAAGTTGACACGTGGTTTAGGTGCAGGCGGAGATCCTCAGGTTGGGGCTAAAGCAGCTGAAGAATCAAAAGAAAAAATAAAACAGCTATTAGAAGGCTCGGATATGGTTTTTATTACTGCTGGAGCTGGTGGCGGGACAGGAACCGGTGCCGCTCCGGTAATTGCCCGATTGGCAAAACAGGAGCTGAAAATTCTTACGGTGGGGGTGGTTACGAAACCTTTCCATTTTGAAGGAACAAGGCGCATGGTGATTGCCGAGGAGGGGATTAAACACCTAAAGGAAACAACTGACGCTCTGATTACCATTCCTAACCAACATCTTCTAGATATTAAAAATAGCATCACTTTTCTCAATGCATTCAAAATGGCAGACGCTGTCCTTGCCCGGGCGGTGGAAGGTATTGCTGAGATTATCACTGTTCCGGGACTTATTAATGTTGACTTTGCTGACATTAAAACTATTATGCGTGATGCAGGCAGTGCTCTTTTAGGTGTTGGGTTAGGGGAAGGCGAACAGAGAGGTGAAAAAGCATTCCAGGAAGCGTTAAGATCGCCTCTCTTAGGCAATTCTATTCGTGGAGCTCGAGGGGTTTTATTTAATGTAGTCGGCGGAGAGGACTTAAAGATGGAGGAAATTCATTGGTTGGCAGAACAGTTATCGCAGCAAGTAGGGGGGGATGCGAATATTATTTTTGGGGCACGAATAGATGATAAATTTAAAGGTAAACTTCGCTTAACCTTGATAGCAACTGGTTTTGAAGAGCAAGCGGCTCTACAACACTTGATTTCTCGCAAGGGAGATAAAAAAGCGACATCGTTGAAAAACCCGGAGCATGAAAAACAGAAAAAAGAAAAAAAGATAGAAATGGACAAGATGCTAAAAAAAATTGCTACGGAAAATGCGGATTTAGGTGTTCATTTAGATGATCCTTTCGATATTCCTGCTTTCTTACGGCGTGCCTAAGTAATGAATAATTTTTTTTCTTCGCTTTCTTCAGGCAAAGTTTTGGTATTTTTCTTAATTTTCATTATGGCTGGTCTGAATTTGTTTACTCTCTGGACACTTAAAGCTAATGCTAGCACCCAACTACTTTTTTGGATACTTGGACTGACGGTTTTTTTCTTTCTTATTTTCTGGCGGCCATCATTATCGTCTTGGCGGAAATTTGACTGGCTTATTTACTTGAGTATAGTAATATCATTGCTCTTGCCCCTTTTTTGGGGGCAAACCATTAGAGGAGCTCGCCGTTGGCTTCATCTGGGTATTTTCTCAATTCAGGTATCGGAAATAGTAAAACCATTTTTTATTCTTTCTTTTGTTTCCTTGATAGAAAGGGGCAAAAAATGGACGGTCGGTTTTCTGGTGCTATTACCACTCCCGGTAATTTTTTTGCTTTTGAAGGAACCAGATTTTGGAAGTGCCATCCTTTATCTTAGTTTAGTTTTTTTCTTAGCTCTTTTGTATTATTGGCGGCAGAGAAAATTCTGGGTAGCGCTTGGCGGTGGCGTTTTACTCTTTTTTCTCTTGTTACCTTATTTACTTTCTCCTTATCAAAAACAGCGTTGGAATACTTTTCTTCATCCCGGTAGTGATCCTTTAGGAGCTGGCTATAATACTCTCCAGGCAAAAGTCAATATAGGGTCGGGCCGCATTTTGGGCCATGGCCTCTGGCATTTAAAACAGGAATTACAGTTTCTCCCTGAGGCTCATACAGATTTTATCTTTGCTAGTTGGGCTCACGCTACCGGTTTTGCTGGGGTGATTTTTATCTTATCTCTCTATACCATCCTCTTTTGGACCTTGGGGCAAAAAGTTTTAGCTACCAAAACTGAATGGGTGTTCATTTTTCGCTTTCTATTATTGGCACAGCTTTGGTTGCAAACGCTGGTTAATTTAGGGATGAACTTAGGAATTTTGCCAGTTACCGGATTGCCATTGCCATTTTTTTCTTATGGAGGATCTTCGTTACTCGCCAGTATTCTAGCGCTTGCCTTTATTTTGCTTTAGCTGGTATAATTACAAAATGTTAACGGCAATAATTGCCTTACAAGGCCACCAGTATTTAGTTCGTCCTGGTGAAGAGCTGACAGTAGATTTCCTTAACAAGAAACCTACAGGTGAGGTTCTGGCTCTTTTTGATGACGATAAGCTTGTCGCTTTGGGTAGTGACGCTAAAAAGTATCAGGTAGAATTTAAGTTGCTTGCTCCCCAGAAAAAAGGTAAAAAAATTACGGTTAGAACTTATAAAGCAAAAGCACGCTATCGTCGTCACAAAGGTTTTCGCCCCTTGCAAACGGTAGCAAGAGTCATTAAAATTGCTAAAGATGGCCAAAAGTAAAGCTGCAGGAAAAACAGGCCAAGGTAGCCCTCGCCCGGGAAAGAGGCGAGGAGTAAAACGTTATGGTGGCCAGTTAGTAAGCCCTGGTGATATCATTGTTCGTCAAGTGGGCACGCGATTCCGGGCTGGTATAGGCACAAGATTAGGACGTGATTTTACTATTACGGCTCTCCGGGCCGGGCGAGTCCATTTCCGCCAGCAAAAAGGTAAAAAAATAGTAGTCGTTCTATGAGGATGGCAAAGCAGGGGGCAAAAATTCAACAATTGCCAATTGATGTCCTCCAACCTAATCCCCTTCATCCCCGTGACAACATTGATGAAGGATCGTTGCAAGAGCTGAAAGAGTCAATTGCTCTTCAGGGAATTTTAGAGCCTATTTTGGTAGCCAGCACACCAGCGGGATACCAAATCATTGCCGGTGAGCGTCGCTGGCGAGCAGCAAAGTTAGTCGGTCTAACAACTATTCCAGCAGTTGTGCGAGAAGTTTCTCCCCAGCAAATGTTGGAAATGGCCCTGGTAGAAGATATTCAACAACAAAGGTTAAATCCTCTCGACCGAGCTAAAGCATTTAAGCGTCTTCATGATGAATTTGATCTGTCAATAAAAGCAATTGCCCAAAAAATAGGGAAAAGCTCTGCTTATGTTATTAACAGTATTCGTCTTTTACGTTTGCCAGATGCTTTAAAAGATGGCCTTTTAAGCGGTTTGATAAGCGAGGGACATGCTCGGGCACTGATGGGATTAGGGAATACAAAAATAATAATTGAGGTTTACAAGCAAGTTTTACGAGAGCACGCTTCGGTTAGGAGAACGGAAGAATTGGCACGAATAACAAAAAGGGGAGAAAACGAGGCGCAGAGGGATGTAATAAGTTATTCTCATATAGAAAGTTTGCATAATTATTTAGAAAAGAAACTTAACATTCCCGGGATGATGATTAAAATTGATCAGACGAGAAGTATGCTAAAAATTAGTCTTCGGGCTCGAGGCTATGGCAATAAAGAAAAATTATTCTTCCGCTTTAGCGATTTAGTTGGCTGGTCAAAGCGTACGAAGGGCGTTTAATTACTTGAACACGGTTAAGTGGCCAGTAGCGGAAAATTGCCCGACCGACAATACGAGTGACGGCGATGGGTCCGAAAGCACGGGAATCACGAGAGTGGGGACGATTATCGCCGAAGACCATATAATGGCCAGGAGGAATAGTAAAAGGCACATCATCTCTTAGGAATTCCTCCCCGGTAGTATTTATGTCTGATGCTAGATAAGATTCTTTAAACAAGTGCCGGTTAATGTAAACATGGCCCTGATGTAGCTCAATTGTCTCACCAGGCAAACCAATAACGCGTTTAATATATTCACATTGATCGATGGCACATGGTTCGCTGGGGGGTGCTTTAAAAATTATCACATCACCTCGCTGCGGAGGATGAAAACGATAAGAGATTTTCTCCGTCAGGAGGAGGTCGCTGTTATGGAAGGTGGGCATCATTGAATGGCCTTTAACTTTGTTTGGTTGGGCGATAAAGAAATAGGTGAGAGCGAAAATGGAAAAGGCAAATACCAAAGCCTGAAGAGAGTCAAGAAAAAAATACCAGAGTTTTTTAAACATTATGGTTTAGTTTAATCTTGTCTTTTTCGACAGTCAAGAGGTAAAAGTTTGGGATGCGGAAACAGACTTGAAAGTCAGGCAGTGAACTAGATAATTGTCTGGGGGTTATAATTAGTTTATGAAAGTGGCAATAGTCCGAGGGGCTTTCTCAGGCCCTTGGGAATTGCAAAACTATTATACCCTAAAGGAGAAAGATGTTTTTCTAAAGGTTTTTACTAGCCAGTGGCCTTTAGACTCCCATTTTGAGCTACCGCAACAACATCTCTGGTCGCCGGTAGATTTGCCCTCCTTCCCCTATAAAATGCCAATTTTAAACCGTCTTATAGGAGATGCTCATTATCTTTGGGGATTAGAAAAGCAGTTATATAATTTTGACATTGCCCATACTGCTGAGACTTACTATTACTATACCCAACAATGTTTAAAGGCTAAAAAGCGGGGTTGGGTAAAGAAGGTTATAAGCACTGTTTGGGAGACTATTCCTTTCAATAATGAACAGATATGGCGGCGGAGGGCGTTTAAATATCGTGCCTCTCAGGAAATTGATCTTTTTTTAGCACCAACCCAACGGGCAGCTCGGGCTTTGAAAAAAGAAGGAGTTGCCACCCACAAAATTAAAGTTTTACCAATGGGAGTAGGCCAAGTGTTTTTCACTCAAAAAATAAAACCTCAGAGGAAAATCGCTACCCATCTCCTTTTCGTAGGAAGATTGGTCAAGGAGAAAGGCATTTGGGATTTACTTCAGAGTTTCAAGCGTTTACAAAAAGATGGGTTAAAATTAAAGCTGTTACTAGTTGGCCAAGGGCCAGAAAGGAAAAGAATCACTGCCTGGATTAAGGCTAACGGGTTTTCTCGGTTTGTTAAAATTAAGAAAGTGGAATATCGACGAATGCCAAAAGTGTACCGTTGGGCTGACATTTTTATTTTACCCTCAATTCATACACAATATTGGGAAGAACAATATGGTATGGCAGCGGTGGAAGCTTTAGCTAGTGGACTGCCAGTAGTGGTTAGTGATTCAGGGGCCTTGCCAGAAGTAGTTGGTCCGGCTGGTATAGTAGTACCAGAGAGTAATCCTAGCATTCTTGCCAAAACCCTTTATCAATTGGCAACTGACTCTCAGCGACGCAATGATTTGGGCGTTTTAGCTTACCAGTGGGCTAGAAAAAGATACTTTGCCCCTACAGTGGCTGCAAAAATTTTAGATATTTATACCACGCTTTTACGTGAGTAAGCTAGCAATTCAACGGAATATGCCGTTAGCTCCTTATACTACCCTTAAAATTGGGGGGCCAGCTGATTACTTGCTGGATGCCTACTCATTTTCAGAATTACAACATGCTTTAGCGTGGGCTTTAAAAAAGAATTTACCCTGGTATATTTTGGGTGGGGGGAGTAATGTGCTAATTAGCGATCGAGGGATAAGAGGTCTAGTTATTATCAATTGCATCAAGGGATGGCAGGTCATTTCATCCACATCGGCTCAAAAACCTGATATGGGCATTGCTAGTCGTTGGCACAATACTTTTACTCTAAAACCTCCACAACGCGGTAAAGGAATTATAATTGAAGTGGCAACAGGCACTGATTTAAAAACCTTCCTTTTTCAGTTAGCGGAAAATCAGATCACCGGTTTAGAATGGTTTGCTGGTATCCCGGGAACTATTGGAGGGGCAATAAAAAACAACATTCACGGTGGCCCTGATTTTTTTAGCCAATACCTACTAGGGGTGCAAATATGGCAGCGAAATAGAATAGAAAATTATTCCTTGCGTCGGGAAGATTTTGATTATGATAGTTCTCCTTTTGACTCGCAAACTGTGCTTTTAAAGGCAAAGTTATTGCTTTTCCAAGCTGAAGATAAGCGCGGCAAATTGTTTTTGCAGGAGTGGGGAAAAGCAAAATTACAAAACCAACCTCAAAATTCTGCCGGGTGTATTTTTCAAAATTTATCAGCTAAAGAACAAAAATGGCTCCATTTACCCAGCTCGAGTTGGGGCTATATTATTGATAAAGTTTTACATTTAAAGGGCCAACAAATTGGTGGTGCTCAAATTTCTCATCGGCATGCGGCTTTTATTGTTAATGCCAACGGCAAGGCCCGGGCCCAAGACATTTTAGCCTTGATTGCTTTAATTAAAGAAAAAAGCAGACGGGTTTTGGGAGTAGAGCCTCGTTTAGAAATTCAGCTTTTAGGCTTCAATGGAAAATAAAGTTAAGGTTACCGCTGTTGTTTTGACCAAAAATGAAGCTCTCCAAATAAGGGAGTGTTTAGATGGATTAAAGTGGGCTGATGAAATATTGGTGATAGATGATTACTCGCAAGATACTACCGTTAAACTTGCGCGGCAGAAAGGAGCGAGAGTTTTAAAGCATCACTTAAAAAATTTTGCTGATCAACGAAATTTAGCCCTGCACCGGGCAAATTATCCTTGGGTCTTTTTTGTAGATGCTGATGAGCGCGTTACCCCCACCCTAGCTAAAGAGATTGTGCGACGTATTGAGAAAAGAGGAGGGGAGAAAGGCTATCGTTTCCATAGACAAGATATTTTTTGGGGGCATGCCCTACATTTCGGTGAAAATGCCCGCAATACTTTTATCCGTTTAGGGCGAAAAAATGCTGGCTGTTGGCAAGGTTTTGTGCACGAGAGATGGGCAATAAAAGGGAAAGTGGGAAACGTGCAAGAGCCACTTTATCATCGGTTGCCCTCTTTGAGAAGTTTTTTAGAGAAAATAAATTTTTATACTAGTTTACGGGCCAGAGAATTGAAACGACAAAATAAAGCTGTCAATAGCCTTAGTGTTGTGGTCTATCCATTAGCGAAATTCTGCTGTGATTATTGCTTTTGGCAAGGTTTTCGCGACGGCACACCTGGTTTGATCATAGCAATGCTAATGACTTTCCATTCATTTTTAGTTCGAGCTAAATTATGGCACCTTTACCATCATGATTAACATCGAGACAATTATTCTCATAATTTATCCTTTAGGTGCCTGGCTTAGCCTTCCGCTCTTACCCTGGCACGTTACACTTTTGGATGTCCTGGTTTTACTCTTTGTTGTTAAAAATGGACGAATTTTCTTTGGGAAAGAATTTGTACCTCTCTGGCTATTTAGCGCTGCACTTATATTTTCCTATATACGGTCTTTATGGCAGGTAGATTTTAATTTTACCTGGAGAGCTTTTTTATATTTAGGGAGAACCGTAGTTTACTATGCCTTTTTGGCCTATTTCTTGAATAAGCGAAACAATAGCTATAAAAGCGGAATCTTTTGGGTTACTTGGTGGCTAATGATCATTGGCTTAAGCCAATATCTTTTAGTGCGCAACTTTTTAAGCTGGCAAGTTCTAGGGTGGGATCCCCACATTGATCGTCTGGTGGGCAACTGGTATGATCCAGGTTTTCTGGCTACTGCTTATCTACTATTATTGATTTTTTGGAACTCGTTTCTAAATTCTTTTGCTACATTTGGATTATGGCTAATTACCTGGCTTGCCCTTTTCTTGACTTACGCTAGATCTATTTGGATCTTAGCAGCAGGATGGCTACTAAGTCGGCGGAAACATATCGCCCTATATCTCTTGGTGCTTTTAGGAGGAACTTTCCTAATATTCCCACATAATACTAGCGAGGGAACAAAAATTTTACGAACAGCATCTATAAATGGACGATGGCGAAACGGGAAAGTGGCCTGGCAAATTTTTAAGCATCATCCTTTATTAGGTATAGGTTTTGACAACTTAGCTTCTTGGCGTTTACGCCAGGGTATAAATGTAGGCCATGCCAGCATGGGTTTTGAAAACAGTTTTCTCTTCCTATTAGCTACGGGGGGGTTAATTAGTTGTTTTGGCTATTTCATCTTTCTCTGGAACTTGATGAAGAGAATGACATTGCAAGGTCAACATCTAACGATTTTATGGCTGTTAAGTGGTCTTTTCAACAACACCCTTTTTTATCCTCTCCTTATCACTCTCTTGGCATTTTTGCTGGCAGCCACTAAGGATGGTAGGTAATTACTATTGTTTTTTCAGTCATATTCCCGGCATTGTCTTCAGCGCGAATAATGAATTTATTATCACCACTAGCAAGCTCCATCTTGGTAGAAAAATGCCCTTCACTATCAACCAATACTAGATGATCGTTAATCGTAAGTTTGGCATTGGGTTCTGTTTTGCCTTGAATCTCAGCTGTCTCTTGATAGCTTACACTGGTAGCATTAGATGGTTTTTTAATTTCTAATTGCGGTGGCTGATTATCAAAAATAATTGTGTAAATTCCCGAGGTGTTACTTTTTTGTTGGTCTCTTTCGGCAATAGCCCAAAAACTATTCTTGCCCGGTTGCAAACCAATATGATCAAAGCAGAAAGACCCATGCTGGTCGCTCTTAGTAGTAGCCAATAATTTAGTGCCGCTATAAAGGGCAATAACACTGTTAGGATCAGCAAGACCATCCAGGGTTATAGTAGCACTATTAGTGGCCTCGGGAGAGTTAGTGAAACGAGGAGGAAGAGGGGCGATTATTTCTTTCGCAGGCGGAGTTTGTTTCTGCTGATCCCAAAAAGTAGCTAGCCGAATTAAAAACGGAATGCCGAAAAAGATAGAGAGGACCAGAAGGATTAGCGTTAAAATCCCTAGTAAGATTGCTCGTCGCGTGAACTGCTCGTTGGAAGAATAACGAGGTGCCATTTGCTTACTGGTTGTCTTAAATTTTCTCATTACTAAGAGCTGGTAGGAGGAGTTGAACCTCCAACCTTTCCCTTACGAAGGGACTGCTCTGCCATTGAGCTATACCAGCTAATCATAAGAGCGACCAGCGGGATTCGGACCCGCGTCTTCACCTTGGGAAGGTGATGTTGGGCCACTCAACTATGGTCGCATAGTCTATTTTAGCCTAGCGTTGTTTTGATAGCAAACTAATGGTGCGGGATTTTCAAAACTTGTCCCGGGTAAATGAGCCAAGGATTCTTAATTTGTGCCTTGTTAACTTTCCAGATACGCGGCCAAGCAAACATATCACCATAAGCACGTAAGGCTATCAAGCTTAAAGAGTCGCCTTTTTGAACGGTATAGTGTGCCTGCTGACTGGGGATAATTTGCCCTCTAGTCAGAGTAGCACTTTGTTTCGGTAACTTTATTTGCGGAATTAATAATTTCTGCCCACTATAGAGTAAATTGGGGTTGCTCAATTTGTTGGCTCTGGCGATAACTACCCATTGATAACCTGAATGATAATAATTACTGGCTATTTTCCAGAGATAATCACCTGGTTTGACAACATAGTACTTCTGCTTTTGATTATTTTGTTCAGCTGTTTCTTTAGGCGTAGGTGTTACCTGTTGACCCTGATGACTTATTTTCCCTAAGGGGTGCTTTTGGTAATAATAGTAAAAATAACGCCCCCCAAGAATACCAATTACCAAAACGACAAAGATGCCTAAAAAGAAACTAACCGTAGGCTCAGCGTGATGCAATTTTTTGAGAATATTTGTTTTGCCTTCTTTTTTTTGGGTCACTTTTATTCACCTCCTTTCTCTAAAGTGGGCAGGTAGTAAGAGTAAAAGCGGGGCCAACGGGACTCGAACCCGCAACCTTCCGCGTGACAGGCGGATGCTCTAACCAAATTGAGCTACAGCCCCTTACTATTAAGTAAGCCATATGTTATATGGCAATCAACTTATAAGTTATCATAACAAATAACCTCAGTTGAATCAATATAAAAAAGATTTTATATTAAAAGTATCCATAAAGATATGGCTAAAAAGATTTGGGAGAATCAGGAGGTAGCTGATTTATTACGGGCAGTGGCCGCTGCTTACGAAATAAAAGGAGCTAATCGGTTTCGGGTAGCAGCTTATCGGCAAGCTGCTACATCAATAGAACACTTAACGAGCGAGATACAAGATCTTTGGGAAAATAACCAAATAACGCAAATTCCAGGAGTAGGCGCGAGCATTGCCCGACATTTAAATGAGCTTATGAAAACTGGCAAATCTCAGCACTTTCAAAAAGTGTTGGCTGGCATTCCGCCTGCCGTCTTTGAATTATTAAAAATTACCGGAATTGGTCCTAAAACGGCTTTTCGTCTCTGCCAGGCCCTAAAAATATGGAGCAAAAAAGACGCTCTTCAAAGGGTGGCTAACGCCGCAAAGAGGGGTAAAATACGCCAGCTGTCTGGTTTTGGCGCCCAATCAGAAAACAAGATTTTAGAAGCTATTGCTAACAGTCGTTTAAAGAAAAAAGAGCGCCGGCGAATGCTTCTAGCGTTAGCTGATAATTTGGCCAAAGACGTTGAAAAGTATCTCCGCCAAAGCCCACTAGTCTTAGAAGTAAAAGTTCTAGGAAGTCTCCGCCGCCGATGCGCTACGGTGGGTGATCTAGATATGGCTGTCAAAACACGACACTATAAGCAAGCTTTAGAGTATTTTCTCAATTTTCCTAAGGTGAAAAAGATTTTAAATCAGGGTGAGAAAAAAACAAGCGTGGTGCTTTCTAATGGGGTGCAAATAGACGTTCGTTTTCAAGCTCCCGATACATGGGGCTCTATGCTTCAATATTTCACCGGGTCCAAGCAGCATAATATCCATTTACGAGAGATGGAACGTGAAAAGGGATTTAGCCTCTCCGAATACGGGATTCGTTCCCTTAAAACTAAAAAGTTAGTAAAAACAAGAACTGAAAGGATATTCTATAATTTTCTTGGCCTTGACTATATCCCTCCTGAATTACGCGAAGATCAAGGAGAGATAGAAGCAGCTATTAATCATACTTTACCTAAATTAGTGAAGCGAGCTGACATTCGCGGTGATCTTCATCTCCATTCTAACTTTCCTATTGAAACTAGTCATGATCTTGGTAAGGATAACTTTTCTACTATGATAAAAAAAGCGGCCAGCTTGGGATATGAATATTTGGGCTTTAGTGAGCATAATCCTTCTCAGAGAGGCCATACTCCTGATGATGTTTTTGCCCTTTTGAAGGAAAAAAGACACGAGATTGATCAAATTAATAGGCAATTATCACAAAAATTGCACGTTATAGCTTTAAATAGCCTAGAAATAGATATAAAACCAAATGGGGAACTAGCTATTCCTGAAAAAGCCTTAGAACTTTTAGATTATGCAATCATAGCCGTTCATTCGGAATTTACTCTTTCTTCGAAGAGAATGACCACTAGAATCCTGAGAGCTCTAAAATATCCTAAGGTGCGCATTTTGGCCCATCCGACGGGAAGGAAAATTTATCAGCGTGATGGCTATGATGTAGATTGGAACAAAATTTTTGCCTTTTGCCGAGAACATAATATTGCTCTGGAAATTAACTCATGGCCTGAGCGCCTAGATCTTCCCGACATTTTGGTAAGGGAAGCTGTTGAAGCAGATGTGCCTTTAGTAATTGATACTGACTCCCACGCTGTTGAGCACATGGACCTTATGGAATATGGCCTTGATGTCGCCCGCCGTGGATGGGCGGAGAAAAAAAATATTATCAACACATTACCATTAAGAAAACTAGAGAAGTTGTGGAATCTAAATAGGTGCGCCCGGAGGGATTCGAACCCCCGACCCTCTGCTTAAAAGGCAGGTGCTCTGCCAGCTGAGCTACGGGCGCAGCGACTTATTATATCACTCTAGATCCCGATTGTACCAGCAATCTACCATTCGCTGAAGACCCAGCCCTTCACTCAAAAGCGAGGTATAAATTAATCTTAGTCAAATAAGATTCTCTTTTAAGCCGATTTTTGATTGGGTAGGACTTGCGTAACAGGTCATTTTCTTCTCGTGATAAAATGTAGTAAGATAGAAAGGGAAAGGGGGTGATATAAATGAGCGATGTTTTAATTGGGAAAATCACCCATTATTTTGACAAGATTGGTGTTGCCGTAGTAGAAATAACAGATAATGCTCTAAAGGTTGGTGACAAGATAAAAATAAAAGGGCACAATCAAGAGTTTGAGCAAGAGGTTGTCTCGATGCAGGTTGAACATAAAAATATAAAGCAAGCGGCCAAGGGGGATATTGTTGGCTTGAAAATAAATCAACCAGCCAAAGAAGGCGATGAAATATTTAAGGTAGAAGAATGATTTATTTAGTCCATGGCGAGAACATTGCTGATGTGGAACGGCAGGTAGTGGCATTACGTCAGAAGGTTAATCGACCAAGAGTAATAAGATATGACGGGCGCAAATTTAACCGAGATGTTTGGCAAACTTTTTACCAGCAAACTAGTCTTTTCTTAGAAGCAAAACCTCTCCTTATAATCGGAAATTCTCAAGCAATTCATCTTGATACTTGGCAGCATTTCTTTCACGATTTTACTCCAGGCGATATTGGCAATATTGATATCATTTTTGTCAGCTATCAGCAATTACGAAATATAAAAGTTTTGTCATATTTCCCTAGAGAAAATGTTTTCCTTTGTCGGCCAGCAATAACTATCTTTAGCCTTTTGGAAAGTATTGGAAACCCCCCGACTAACCCTTTGCGTTTCCTAAGTCAACTATTTTTGAAAATGCCTCCTCAGCTAATTATCTACTGGCTAAAACGTTATTTCCACGAACTTTATTGGCTAAATTACGGTCAAACGCAAAAAGCAGGCTGGCAATTGAATAAACAGCGGCAACACCTAAACAAATTAGGCTGGCGACGAGTTAGATTTTGGTATCGTTCTTTACTCTGGTTAGATTATCAGCAGAAAACTGGCCATTTGCCAGAAGGGTTAGAAATTGCTCTTGTTAATCTCTTTTTAAGAGATTATTATGAGAATAATGGGAAAGAATAAGTGGATTCTTTGGTTTCGGGATGTTGGCAAGGAAGATGTAAGGTTGGCGGGGGGTAAAGGAGCAAATTTAGGTGAGATGTATAATGCTGGCATTCCTGTCCCCCGGGGCTTTATTGTCAGTACCCAGGCATATTTTGACTTCCTACGGGAAAATAATCTGAAAAAACGTATCAAAGAAATTTTGAGCAGAATTAATATTGATAATCCCCAAGAATTAAGCAATGCCAGTCAAGCAATAAAGGAATTAATTTCAAAAGCGCCCATTGATCCACAGTTAGCACAAGGAATAATGAAAGCTTACAATAAATTAGGGGCATTAGGAGGGCTAAAGCAGCCTTACGTAGCTGTTCGCTCATCTGCCACAACGGAGGACCTTCCTAACGCATCCTTTGCTGGTCAACAAGAAACATATTTGAATGTCCATGGTGAGCATCAGGTGGTTAGCAAGGTACAAGCATGTTGGGCCTCTCTTTTTACTCCAAGAGCTATCTTTTACCGCCAAAAACAACACTTTGACCATTTCCGGTTGGGTATCGCCGTCCCGATCCAGAGAATGGTCCAATCAGATATTTCCGGGGTAATGTTTACTGTAAATCCAGTTACTAATGATAAAAGTACCCTGGTAATTGAAGCTATTTGGGGCTTGGGAGAATTAATTGTTCAAGGTGAAGTCACCCCCGACCACTATGAGGTTGATAAAACGACATTAGAGGTAAAGAAAATTGTAGTTAATAAGCAACGAGTGGAGTTAATTAGAAGAAATGGGAAGAATTATCGTCAGCAAATAACCGGAAAACAGCAAGAAAAGCAAAAGCTCAACCCCCTTCAAATTATTAAGCTAGCAAAATTAGGATTACATCTCCAAGAACATTATTATTTTCCTCAAGACAGTGAATGGGCTATCGAGAAGAATCATATTTATATTGTTCAAACTAGACCTATTACAACCTTAAACAAGGGGCAAAAAAAGAAAAGGGAAATTAGGAAAGCGAAGTTAGTTTTAACGGGCGAAAGTGCCTCACCGGGACAAGGAGAGGGACCGGTGCGGATTATACGATCTCCTAAGGAAATAAGTAAAATAAAGAAAGGGGATGTTTTAGTAACCCCAATGACCACTCCAGATTTCGTTCCGGCGATGAAGAAAGCCGTGGCTATTGTTACTGACCAGGGTGGGCAGACTTCACATGCAGCTATTGTTTCCCGTGAGCTTTCTGTGCCTTGTGTAGTCGGCACTCGGCAAGCAACTAAAACCCTGAAGGATGGGGACATTATCTTGGTCGATGGGAGTAGAGGACTCGTATACCAGGGAGGTAAACCCATTCACCAAAGACAACAACGAAAGGCGATAGAGAATACTCAATTGAAAACAGCTACCAAACTTTATGTCAACTTGGCTGAACCAGAATTGGCGTCGGAGGTGGCTAAAATGGATGTTGATGGAGTAGGATTATTACGGGCTGAGTTTATGATTGCTGGCATTGGCATCCATCCCCGAGAACTTTTGCAAGAGAAACGGCAAGAATTTTTTATTCAAACTTTAGCTGGAGATTTAGAAAAATTCTGCAGAGCCTTTGCTCCACGTCCAGTTGTCTACCGAGCTACAGATTTTAAAACCAATGAGTACCGCCATTTAAAAGGGGGAGAAAAGTTTGAACCAGAGGAGGAAAACCCCCTCTTGGGCTTTCGGGGAGCTATGCGCTATATTAATGATCCAGAAACATTCGCTTTAGAATTAGAAGCTATTAAAAGAGTACGGAGCAAATATAAGAATCTTTGGTTGATGATCCCTTTCGTTCGCAGTCCTTACGAATTACGGCAGATAAAACGCATTCTGGCAAATGTAGGCCTGCCGCGATCATCTAGCTTTAAATTATGGATTATGGTTGAAATTCCAGCTACAGTTATTAAAATTAATGATTTTCTTAAGGAAGGCATTGACGGCGTTTCAATTGGCAGCAATGATTTGACTATGCTTCTCCTTGGTCTCGATCGCGACAATAGCCGCGTAGCTTGGGAATTTAATGATCGCGATAAATCTGTTCTTTGGGCAATTAAAAGAGTAATTAAAGCCACTACTGCTATGGGAGTAACCAGCTCTATTTGTGGGCAAGCGCCAAGTAATTATCCAAAATTAGTGAGAAAGTTGGTTAAGTGGGGTATTACCAGTATCTCTGTAAATCCCGACGTAATCGATAAATCTAGAGAAATTATCTTCCAGGCGGAAAAGGAACTTATTTCTTCTTAGTCACGGGAATGGAATACACAGCGTAATCAGCATAACGGTTTTCTAAGGTTAACATCTTTGAAAGTGGTAGCTTTTCGTAAAACTGACGGATTAGGCGCATAGTATTATTGGTACAACACACTAAAACATTCCTTTGCTTTTCTTTTAGGAAACGTTTAAGCCAATGGCAGAATGGCCAAACTCTTTGTTTTACCGTTTTAAGACTTTCTCCGCCGGGAGGAGGGAAGTCATAGGAACGACGATAAAGAACGGCTAGGTGGGGCTTTTGCTTCATTAATTTTCGTTTGCTGGTTCCTGTTAATTGTCCGTAATCCCTTTCAAGAAGGCGTTTTTCTTTAAGCAAAGGAGTTTGAGGATGGCTGTAGCAAAGAGGCGATGCCGTTTCTAAACAACGTTTTAGAGGGGAAATGATAAAAAGGTCAAAATGCTTATTTTTTAAGCGTTGCGCTAGGTGCAAAGCTTGTTGCTTTCCTTCGGGGGTAAGATTGCTATTACGGCGCCCGGAGAATATCCGGCGAATGTTATCATATGTTTGGGCATGGCGGCAGAGATAAAGATGTGAGTAACCAGGCTTTTCATTTTTAGGCAGAGGTTTTGCTTGCCCTGGATGCTCAAGTGACGCTAAAGCCGCCTTTTTTAAAACAGAAAAAGGAACAGTCATTTTAATCCCAAAACCACAGTAAATTCACCGCGGGGTTTCTCTCTTTCAAATTGAGGCAAGAGGGTTTCTACATCACCTCGGTACACATGAGCAAATGGCTTAGTTAGTTCCTTAGCTATTGCTAATTTTAGTTTATTATTTTTTCGATTTAGAAAATATAAGGTAGATAAGAGACGTGAAGGAACCTCGAAAAAAATCACACTAGTTAGTCCTATCTCTTTGAGTGCCAGTAGAGTTTGCCAGAATTTTTCTCTCTGACGAGAATGGCGAGGAAAGTAACCTAAAAAAGCAAAACGTTGGGCGCTGAAGCCTGATGCCACCAGAGCTGTTAAGATGGCCGATGGGCCAGGTATAACTTCCATAGGAATTTGCTTAGCAATAATAGCTTGCACCAGCATTAAACCTGGATCAGCAATAAGAGGATAACCAGCATCGCTGACCAAAGCGCAAGTTTTCCCCTCCTGAAGTAATTTGATAATTTTTGGTAATTGATGGAGGCGGTTATTTTCTCGGAAAGGGATAATCAATTTTGTGCGAACATTCAGAAAGTGCAAGAGATGTTTGGATACTAACGGGGTCTCCGCTACTAAGCAATTAACTTTCGCCAGTGTTTCAACAGCACGCTGGGTAAAATCGCCGCGGTTACCGATGGGCGTGGATACCACATAAAGTTTACCAAGCTTGGTTGCCATTTAATTCAGATGACGGATGACGCCAATCACCCTCCCCCTGATAATAACATTTGAAACAAATAACGGTTTCATTTTACCATTAGCTGGCTCAAGACGGATTTTGTCTTGCTCTTGATAAAATTTTTTTACTGTAGCAAATCCATTTTCCAATTCAGCGACTACAATATCTCCATTCTCAGCGCTTTCCCTTTTCTCGACAATAATGTAATCTTGATCTAAAATGCCTTCATCTATCATCGACTCACCTTTTACCTGAAGAACGAATGAAGGTTTGTTTTTGGGCGCCATGCTGGCTGGTACTAGGAGAGTGGCATTAGGATCGGTATAGGGCTGAATAGGCAAACCAGCGGCGATGAACCCTAAAATTGGCAGCTCTATTTGTTGGCCGATGGTAGAAAAATTTTCAAGGAGCTCGATTCCTCGGGTGGCTCCCCGATAACGTCGAATAAAGCCCTTTTTCTCTAGGGCGCGAAGATGACCATAAATAGTAGAAGGGGCAGAAATATGAAGAGCAATTGCCATCTCACTTAATGTAGGGGCATAACCGAACTTAACGATGTATTTTTCTAAGAAGTTGAGTAATTCTCGTTGCCGCCGGTAAAGAGTCGGGTGAGTCATAATGAAATTAAAACACGAAAAAAACCCGAAGTCAATAAGCTTTTCTTTTCCTGCCTGTTATGATAAAAAGAATTAATGAAACGATTTTTATACCCCTTATTTTTCTTGAGTGTTTATTTATTTTTAGTTAGCTGTTTCTCTATTAGCCAGGCATCGAGTTCGAATGAATTTCAAATACGCCAAACATCATTTTACAAATTAGATAACCGTGGTGGGGCTAAGGTAACGGCGAATATCAGTCTCGTTAATAACTTCGCCAACATTTACCCTCAAGAATTTATGTTGTCGCTCCCTGATAGTGCTATAAATATTAGTGCCTATGACCAAGGTGGCAATATTATAGAGGAAAAGAAACACACGTTAAAAAAATTAACATTACGCTTAAAATTCAATCATGCAGGGGTCGGCAAAGGTGAAGAAACTGCATTTACACTTATTTATTATTGGCCTCATTTCGCTCAACGCCATGGCCAGGTTTGGTACTTAGTTCTGCCTTCGCCGCAAAATATCCAGGATTTCAAAAACTATAAAACGGTGATCTTAGTTCCTTCGAATTTTCATAACCTGGCCCGTAGTTCAATTACTCCAGCGGAGAATATCCTTCTAGACCAAGAACGCAAAATTGTTTTTACTAAAAAGGAATTCCAAAAGGGGGTTATTGCGTTGAGCTTTGCCGATTTTCAAGCGTTTAATTTTGTCTTTCGATACAAACTTGGCAATATTAGCGGTCATCAAGAAGAGCAGAGAATCCCTTTACCACCGGTGACAAATTATCAAAATGTTTTTTTTACCAGCATCTCGCCTTTGCCATTCAAAATAACTATGGACGAGAACGATAATTTATTGGCTCACTATATTGTAAATCCCGGCGAGAATAAAGATATTATAGCTCAAGGGCAAGTGCTTTTATTCGCCAGTCCCGAACGTAAAGCTTTTTACAATCATATTCCAAATAATACCCTCTTTTTAAGGGCAACCAAATTTTGGCCTGCCGACAATACTCTTGTTGTACAAAAGGCACAACAGCTTAAAACTCCACGGGCAATTTATAATTTTGTCGTCAAGCACTTATCTTATAATTTGTCTTCTTACAATGTTGGTCAACGTCGTGGTGGAGTAGATGCTCTTTTACATCCTGACCATGCGGTTTGCACAGAATTTACAGATCTATTTATTACCCTAGCCCGGGCAGCTGGTATTCCTGCTCGTGAAGTCGAGGGATATGCTTATACAAACAACCCTAAGATCCGTCCTGGCGGGCAACAAATTCTACACGCTTGGCCAGAGTATTGGGACAAAACCCGTAAACTGTGGGTTGATGTAGATCCTACTTGGGGTAATACCACCGGGGGCATTGATTACTTTTCCCATTTTGATTTAAATCACTTTGCCTTAGTTATTCATGGCAGTAACGACCAAAGTCCAGCTCCACCGGGAAGTTATGCTTCCGGTAAAAGTTGGGATATCCATTTTGCTAAGAATATCAATATTCAGGAGCAACAACCAGCCTTCTCTCTCCAAATAAAAAAGATTTCCCTTTCTCACAATCTTATGCTTAATCTTGTTTTTTCTCTCCAGAATAAAAGTCTTATAAATATTCACCCTTCCCCTTATCGTTTATTACTAGATACAAAATTGCTTAAGAAAGGCGAACTTACCTACTTGCCACTTTTAAGCACTACTGATATCCCCATTCATATATCTCCGTTGCTCCTTCCATTTCGCCATGATTTTGTTTTTAAAATAACGATCAACGGCCAACCTCTCATTGCAAAAGCACCTTTAAATAGGGGTTTTTATCTATCAGCCCTAAGTAAATTTCGTTTTTGCATTATTGGCATCCTCTCTAGTTTTATTTGTCTAGCTATAGTTTTTTACCAAGTAAAGAGATTACAATAACTGTGATTCTTTGCCACATTGGTAATACCCAAAATTGCTAAAAGCTGTTATGGAACTGGAAACCAAGATAGATCATAGATTATGGAGAATAATTGCCGTCTATCTAGATTCTAAATTCTAATGAATGCTTTAAATTTCAGAATTTGGTTACAACATATGTTGAGAAGCGTTGAAAACGACTTGTCAACTAAAAAGCTTTTTGCTAAGCTAAGGTATGAGAAAGTTACTTAAGTACTGGTTCATTAGCGCCTTAAGTTTATTAGCAGTTGCTCAGATAAGTAATGTTTTTCATTTTTCCAACGGGTATTTCACTTTGGTAGAAGTAGCTTTTTTCCTTACTGTTTTTGAATATTTCCTTAAGCCGTTGGTAAAACTACTCTTGCTTCCAATAAATGTTATTACCCTAGGTGGTTTACGATGGCTGATAGATGTTCTTGCTCTTTTTTTGGCAGGAGCTATTATTCCATCTTTTCAAATAAAAACCTTTCTTTTCCCTGGTATTCAAAGCAATGGTCTTATCATCCCCAACTATTCCTTCCATGGATTTTGGTCCTATGTCGTAGCTGCCTTCAGCCTTAATTTATTGATTGGGCTTTTCCGTTGGCTTTTTTAATATTCAGGATTCGTAAATGACGACTCTCTTGCAAGTGTTACAAATCGTTCTGGGTAGTTTAGCTATCATTCTTATTCTGCTTAGGCCACCAGTTGCTGATGAAAATTCTCCAAATTGGTTTCGGCCTACCCTTACCCTCCGTGGTTGGGAAAAAATATCTTTTCTTTTCACTATTTTTATTCTTTTAACTTTTACTCTCGTCTCTGGATTACGTTTAATATGGGGATAAATGAGAAAGCTTCGCTACTTTTTTCAGGTTAATTACAAATTTCTCTTCTTAGGTTTTATCTTGGCTATAGGGAGTTTCTTCTTCTGGCAAAAAGGAGGGCAATTATTTTTGTTCCGCTATCATAAAAATGTATCTCGAATAGGACTCGTTGGCAATTATACCCTGGATACTTTGCCGGATCGTATCCGCAAGCTCATTTCTTTCGGTTTAGTTACTTTAGATAAGAATGGCAATCCCCATCCCGGCGCAGCAGAAAAGTGGCAAGTAGACACAAAAGGCACTCGTTACACTTTCTCACTCCGCAAAAATTTATATTGGCATGATGGCAAACATTTTATAGCTTCGGATGTTCACTATATTTTGAAACCGGCAAAAATGCAAATCATAAATCAATATCAGTTACAGCTTACCATCCCTGAACCATTTGCTCCACTTTTAGCGGCGGTGTCACGCCCCCTCTGGCGGAAAAGAATTATCGGCTTGGGTGCTTATCAGATAAAGAAATTACACTTCCGTCGTGGCGATATTATAAGCACTTTGATGCTAAAGAATAAGAAAGGTAAAATCATTATTTTCCACTTTTATCCTACCCAAGATGATTTGCAAGATGCATTTTTGCTGGGCGAGATACATGAAGCATGGGGATTGAGAAATATTGACTTTATTAAAAATTATCGCCATCTCGTCATCACGCCCGAAAGAAGCCTGGTCAGGGAATACGCAGCAATATTTTTTAATTTAACAAAACCTCCTTTAGACAACAAGAAAGTCCGCCAGGCGTTGGCATACACCGTCCCAAAACCATTAGGGGAAAAACGTGCCCTAACGCCCATATCACCGTTTTCGTGGGCTTATGACCACAATGTGAAAACTTACAACTATAATTTGAGCCACGCTCGAACCATCCTAAAGAAGGCAAAAGTAGGAAAATTTACTATTAATCTCTGGACCTTGGCTGATCTTTTGGGCACCGCCGAAGATATAAAACAACATTGGCGTCAACTGGGAATAAATGTCGAGATCCAGGTAGTAGAGGGGGTAACACCGCAGGATGATTTCGACGCTTTTTTGGGTTACGGATTTATCCCTGCTGATCCGGACCAGTATTATTTTTGGCATTCTGATCAACCGGGTAATATCACCCACTACCATAGTGTTCGCATCGACACTCTTCTCGAGGATGGTCGTCGCACTTTAGTAAAAGCGGAGAGAAAAAAAATATACGCCGACTTTCAGCGCTTTCTAGTTGAGGATAGCCCAGCAGTTTTCCTTTTTTACCCCGAAGCTTACAATATTAAGCGAGAACCTATTTTTCACCTCTAAAACTACGGTGTCCCCGGGGGGATTCGGACCCTCGACCTTCCCGTTAGAAGCGGGACGCTCTTTCCGACTGAGCTACGGGGACTTGGGGGTGGCTGGAGGGAATCGAACCCTCAACCCTCCGCTCCACAGGCGGATGCTCTGCCAATTGAGCTACAGCCACCATGGTCGGGGGTAGCAGACTCGAACTGCCAACCTCACGGTCCCAAACCGTGCGCGCTGCCAATTGCGCCAACCCCCGGTGCCGCGGGAGGGAATCGAACCCTCACGTCCCGAAGGACACGAGATTTTAAGTCTCGCCTGTCTACCAATTCCAGCACCGCGGCCTCTGCAGTGAATTTTAGCAAAATATACTCCCAAAGTCACTAAAATTAGGATTGTTTTTGGAGGTCAGTGAGAAGCTTGAGAATCTGCTGCTGCTGGCGATCTATTTTGACACCAATATCTAAAATTTTGTCGACAATTTCCTGGGAGCGTTTTTGAGCTGCTGCTTCCCGTCGGTCTCTCTCTATCTCGGCTTGGTTAGAGGCCATTAAAAGAAAAATACCCAAAAAAATGGCTTCTAAAGAAACCGCCAAAGTCAGGAGATTGATACTAAAATGGTAAGTTAACCAAACTCCAAACCACAAAGCATGAAGAATGACCCCCCACCAACTACCTGCCAACCAAGCAATAATCCGTACGGCCATCCTAGGTATCTTTTGGTGGAATCGTTCTCGACGGTGACCATCTAAACTGATTTTTCTTTCTTTTTCCATAGGATCACTTTAACAAAACTTCTTTGGTCTTGCAAGAAAAGTGTTTCAAATACCGGCGCAGATCGCTGATTAGATAGGCCATTTTATTTAACCCTGGTGAGCAAAGGTAAGCCATAAGATAACGTTTGGGAAAAATAAAAAAATGATGGTCAACGCCAGATTGTACTCCCTTCCAGCGAAAAAGGTGTTGGGAAGTCTGCCTAGGGGCAGAAAAAGAGAAGGTAAACCAGGCCTTTCCCCCCGGTTCTAGAGGAGATGAGAGAACAGCACAAAGTTGATTACCCAAGCCATTGTCAGATTTAAAACAATATCGATTCTCTTTTCCACCCCAAATATTTTGTCCTTCATTCTCCAAGAGTAATTTGCCCCTGCTCTCTTCACCCGGGGCCAAGAAAAACGGAATTCTCTCAGAGATAATTTTAGCCCTTATTAACTGAAAGGGGCTGTTAATACTCTTAGGCCACTTTAAAAACACTTTAGCATATCGGTAAAGATCGCCGTTATCTTTTTGCCAGCTGAAGTGATCTAAGGGGGATAAAGAATAATGAAGAAGGAAAGGTGAAAACATAACTATTCGGGTATCAGCCAACCAACCGCGGACCGCCTTGGTTAAATATTGAGTAATAAGATAATTGGGTAAGAATGTTGAATTATACTTTTGCCCTTGGCGGTGGGGCCAACCAGTTTCGGTAATAAAAACAGGTAATTGCTTTTTCACCCCTAAAGAACGAAGATAATTAAGTTCCCAAATGTAACCATGGATACTGGTCTTGCCCCAATCATTAGGAGAACCACGAAAGCCATGATTGGGATAGGAGTGGGATGCCAGACCATCTAGAGCTTCAAAAACATCAGGATCAGCAATTAGAATCTGGCGGTAGAAAATTTCTGCTGAATAATAGGCGGGGGGCTTATTAGGGGCCGCTAAATCTAAACCGCCGCTGATAAGAAAGAATTTTTTAGCTTGAGCATGAAAAATTTGAATTGTTTGCTGGAGAATTGATGCATATTCTTGAGGACTTGCCTGTCCGCCCCATTCATCCCCGCGATTTGGTTCGTTAAAAATAATAATAAAGCGCTCACCTGTAGGCCAAAGAAGATTGTTTAAAAACTTTGCCTGACTGGTAATATCGCTAGGATTAGGCTTTGCCCAGACTCGCCCTTGGGCATGGGTAGCAAGGCGGATTAAAGGTAATAAATGATAACGCCGGCAAAGATTAAAAATATTTTGCCATTTTTGAGTATTTAAATCATTATCACGGAGAACTAAGACTACCCATCCCCAATCACCACCGTGAGTATTAAGGAGTTTGCTAGCACTTATGATATCGTTGGGATTATCTAAAAGGTGAATACCAAATTTATTTTTAGCCCACGAGAGATCAGAAGTCGCCCGAACCCGGTTGGCGAAAAAATTCCCTGCTATAATAAACAACAATGAGAAAAGGACTACTTTTTTAAGCATCGGGAAATTATAGCATGTTAGGTATAAAGTCGGCTAATCGAGAACACATCGTCCAGAGAATAAATCAAATAGAAAAGGAGATTCGTGAAACCCCGTATCATAAGGGGACAGAGCACCACATTGGTCTTCTTAGAGCTCGATTGGCCATTCTTCGCCAGAAATTAGAAGATCAAGCAACAAAAAAGCCTGGTCACGGAGTTAAGTCTACTTTTCTAGTCCGCAAGCAGGGCGATGGCAGCTGCCTTCTGCTTGGTCCTCCATCGGTAGGAAAATCTACTTTACTTAACCATCTTACTAATACACAAAGCCAGATTGGCAATTATGCTTTTACCACCAAGAGAGTTATCCCCGGCATGCTTTTCTATCGGAATGCTAAAATCCAGCTTTTGGATGCTCCTGGCCTTCTTCCCGATGGTCCACTTCATTATGGACAAGGGCGGCAAATTCTAACCGCTATTCGGGGCAGCGATCTTCTAATTTTAGTCTTCGATCCTCAAACATACTCGCGCTTGGCCGATATTCTTCGTAAACTTACCGCAGTTGGGGTACGCCTAAACGAAGAAAAACCACCTCTTAAAATTTTTTCTCACCGAGGAAATGAAATAATTATTGAGGGTAATCTGCAACCACAGAAGGCAAGAATGCTAACTCAAATAAGTAAAGAGCTAGGCTTACGAGGGAAGAGAATCGTAATTTCTAAGCCGCTGACAGTAAATCAATATCTAGACGCCCTTTTATCCAACAGAGTGTTCCTTCCTGCCATTTTGGTTATTAATAAGCAAGATTTGTTAACAGTTAAACAAAAGGAAAAGATTAGGCGTTTTGTTTGGCAATTTAATTTGGACCCTGTTTTCGTCAGCGCCCAGCAAAACAAAGGGTTAAAATGCTTAAAAAAGGTTATTTGGCGAAAATTGAAATTAATAAAAATAACCGTCATCTCTAAACATACCGGACGGAAAAAAATTATTATTGGCCGGCAAGGCGAAGCAGTAAAAATTTTATTGCCGTTTTCTAATTTGCCCCAATTTAAAAAGCTTTACTTGATAAAAAATGGCCAGCGCCAAGAGATAAGTTGGGAGTATTGTCCCCGCGGAGGAGAGGTTTTTCTCTTGGTTTAATATTTCAAATTACCTCATATTCCTTTGCTAAGTTGTCCAAAGTATTAGTTTGAATGGCCTGACGGATGCACTTCATGAGGGTGGTATAAAAGAAAAGATTATGATAGGTAGCTAGGCGGTAAGCCAACAGCTCACGATTTTTGAAAAGATGGTGAAGATAGGCCCGGCTATAATTCTGGCAAGTATAACAAGAGCAATTGGGATCTAGTGGGCGTGGATCGGTAGCAAATTTATTTTTAGTAATATCCAAATACCAGGGCCGTCGTTTTATCATTATCTTACCCATTCGAGCAAATCTGGTAGGAAGCACGCAATCGAAAGTATCGATCCCCAGGCGAACAAAATCAAAAATATCATCAACTCCACCAACACCCAAAAGATGACGGGGTTTATTAGCAGGCAGTTCGGGGATAATCCAAGCGACAACTTCGCGCATTTTTAGTTTAGGCTCACCCACGGAAACACCACCGATAGCAAAACCTGCTAGGGGAAATTGGCGCAGGAAGCGCGCTGATTGTCGCCGGAGACGGTGGTAATAACTCCCCTGGATAATGCCAAAAAAGAGTGGGGGAACAGCCATTTTACTAGCCTGCTTTTGGTAATATGCCCAGGATTTTTGAAACCAAAGATGGGTCCGACGGAGAGATTCCCGAGCTTCACCAAGTGTTAACGGGTAAGGAGAACAATCATCGAGGGGCAAAATTACATCGCTGCCAAGATTCAGTTGAATAGCTACCGATTTTTTTGGTGTTAGAAAATGGATGCTCCCATCCAAATGAGAACGAAATTTCGCCCCCTTTTCATTTATACGCAAAAGTTTACCCGCACCCGCAAGATTGCCATGGAGTGAAAAATTTTTTCGACCGAGACTAAAAACTTGAAAACCGCCAGAATCGGTAATAATGGGACCATTCCAATGGCTAAATTGGTGAAGGCCTCCTAATTGGGCGATTATTTTATCGCCCGGTGAAAGCCAAAGATGATAAGTGTTGGCAAAGTAAATTTGCACCCCTAATTGTTTTAGTTCTTCTGGGGTTAAACTTTTTACTGTCCCTTTAGTACCCACAGGGATAAACGCTGGAGTTTCTATTATCCCATGGGAAGTATAAAGCCGACCTAGACGCGCCCCTGAAGGAAGCTGTTTTTCCAAGTGCCAACGATTTTTAGTTTGCGTTCTCATAGCCTTTTTAGTTATAATAGTTCTGGCTTTATTATAACGAAAAAGGGCGGTTAGCTCAGTTGGTAGAGCGCTCGCTTGACGTGCGAAAGGTCAGAGGTTCGAGTCCTCTACCGCCCACTTGGCCAGGGTAGCCAAGGTGGTCACGGCACGGGTCTGAAAAACCTGGGATCTCGGTTCGACTCCGAGCCCTGGCACCGAAGCGGGATTAGTTGAGTGGCTCAACACCACCCTTCCAAGGTGGAAACACGGGTTCAAATCCCGTATCCCGCTCCTAATGCGACGGTAGTTCAGCTGGTAGAACGTCTCGTTGCCAACGAGAAGGTCGGGGGTTCGAGTCCCCTCCGTCGCTCCGATCGGGGATCGTCTAACGGTAGGACAGTGGCCTTTGGAGCCACGAATCGTGGTTCGAATCCACGTCCCCGAACCCAATTGGCGCTCGTAGCTCAATTGGCAGAGCACCCGCCTCTTAAGCGGATGGTTGGGGGTTCGATTCCCTCCGGGCGCACAAAAATATCTAAGGGGAATTATGAAATTTATTGGCTAGCAGTATTTATCGCATCTATCGTGGTTTTTGTACATCTTCGATCACAATATATGTGGTAACACTTATAATAGAAATCGGTAACATCCGCAAGAAGTTATATATTTTTAGAACAATATCGTGTTATTATGCTTATCTCTTGGCTATTATGTTACTAATAATTCAACTTAAAAGTTACCTCTAATGGTGGTGAGATGCCTTGTTATTCGTTCTTGTTGTTTGTTTGTGCCGGGGGGGGGAGTCGAACCCCCATGCCTTTTGGGCACAGCCTCCTCAAGACTGCGTGTCTACCAATTCCACCACCTCGGCTTCTCCCTTATTTTAACATCCTATTTTGGTGCCAGAGGGGGGAGTTGAACCCCCACGGCTAAAAGCCACACGGTCCTAAGCCGTGCCTGTCTGCCAATTCCAGCACTCTGGCTAAACTCCTTTTATTGTAACACTACTAAAAGTTTTTACTTTTAAATCCTCGCGAGAAGACGGTCAATTATTGCCCAGCTTATACATAAAGTACCGTACCGCCTGACCCCAGTAAGGACAAGGGGGCGCATAAATACGACTGATAGTTTCTGGGGTTATCAATCCATGTTTGTAATAGGTATCAGCTAAATATTTATTCATAAAAACAATCGATGCTTTCCAGCCAGCAAAAGAATAATAACCACCCAAGTATCCATAAGCATTATAGGTATGAGGAATCATCAGGTGACCAAAATCAGATTCCAGCCCGCTAATAGCCGGGAGCAGTCGCCAATCAACATGATAATAGTCCGCTGTAGCAATAAAATCACCAGCAAACGGTGCCAAGGGTGATTCTTTTTCTTTCAGAAAGTGATAAAGAATAAAAACCCTATTGTGAGGTCTAATAATCACGATGTTGCCTTTCAACTGAGCAGATGATTCTTGCCTGCTGACCATAAAGTCACTAGCCCTAGCCGGAGTTAGGGCTAGAAAAGTTAAGAAAGCGCCTAAAATTATGGGAAACAAAATTTTTCTAGTCATAAAAAATCCCAGAGTCTACCCTTGAACCAGGTCAACCCCAGGATCTAAAAGTATTATAATATCATCTTATAGGTTTGTCAAGTCGAGTTTAGTCGTTAGCTCTTCTAAAAAGGAAAAAGATGCTGGGACCAAAGTATAAATGCCCTAATAATTTTTGGGAATGACGCTCTAAAAAGAAAGTAAGCCTCTGGGGTAAATACTTTTTGATCCACCTACAACGGAAATTAGAAACAGATAATTCTTCTTCTAATTCCCAGCCAATCATCTTCGCATCTGCTTTTACTCGCCAGGGAGAATGATTCCAAAATGGAATAACATTTTTTTTCTGTCTTTTCGGGGAGCGACGATCTACAGAAAAGTTATTAAAGTAGCCAAAATGCCATCGCAATAGCTGGCGCATTACTTGTCGAAAATGGAATTTATTGGGAATTTCTACAATTAGAAATCCCCCCGGAGCTGTTACTTGCCAAAGAAGTTGTAAGGCATGAAAAAGATTATTCAGGTGATGAGAAACCCGAATCATTAAAACAATATCAAATGATGTAGAAAAGTGAACCAAACTTTCCACATTTCCCCGATAGTAATGAAAATTTTTATAACCTTTCAGATAAATTTCTCCTTGCTTGATAAGTTTGTCAGCTGGTTCTAAAAGCAAAGCTCCTTTTACTCGAGGCAAATAAAATTTAGCTAAACGACCAAAGCCTGCTCCAACATCTAGAACAGTTTTCTTCTGAGGAGGGCCATTAATGTGTTGTATCCGAGCAAAAAGTTGTTGAAGTGCCCAACGCTCAGCCCAATCTTCATACTCCCGACCTTGCCAGTATTTCCGGTAATCAAAGTCGGGATCGTTATAAAAAGAGGAGGCTAATGCCATTGGCCCGTTGCAAGCTCCTTCATAAACTGATTTACTCCGAAGGCCCAGGAACCTTTAGATGGGGGAGTATAGCGGGCCATGATTTCTTCTGGGGATGTCAAGCCTTTATCTAAATAATCTTTCTTTAATCCGCGGGCAACAGCTTGAATTGCCTCGGGATAAGAATGAAAACGAGTTACCTTGTGCCCATAAATTCCCCAACCCCAACAATTATAAGATTGAGGAGGGGCCTTTTTACACAAATTAGATTCTTGCTGAGCAATAGCTACCAAAAGGCGATAGTCTAAACCCATTTTTTGCGAAGTATTAAAAATATATGAAGCATAAGGTGCTAATGGTGAATGATAATATTCGAGATATTTACGCAAAAGGAGGGGGCGAGCATCACCAGCAATCACATAGTGGCTGATTTGTGGCGCTTTAGTGGAATACTGAAATGTAGCTAAAGCTGGCAATTTGCCAAAAGTAAAATTATCAGCCCTGTTGATATTGGTTGCCGAAGCACTGAGAAGCATTAAGAAAAACACCTCACCGGCGATCAAAAAAGTTACCAATGGGAAAAACAATCCCACTGCCCACCAACCTCGTTTTTCCATTTTCTTAATCCTGACACATTACCCTTTTCCTGTCAACAATTCAAATGGTAAACTTAGAGCAACGATGAACTTTTTGCGCGCAGTTTTACTATTAGTAGGGACCACACTAGGAGCAGGGATCTTTGCTCTACCATATTTTTTTGCCCAATCAGGCTGGTTGCCTAGCCTAATTGGTATTGTTCTTCTAACCGGCCTTACGGTAACCGTAAATCTTTATTACGCTAGAATTGCAATAGCCACGCCCGGTAATCACCAACTTGGCTATTATGCCCAAAAATACTTGGGAACAAAAAGCCGTTTATTAGCTCTATTTGTTTTAGCCAGTACACTAACTGGGGCTATTCTTATCTACACAATTTTAGGAGGCTCGTTTTTAACCATTATTTTTCCCGCATTCTCTCCTCTAACAGGTCGCTTGGCATTTTTAATATTAGCTTTTCTGGCCCTTCAAGGTCGCCTTCGTCGCCTAAGTTCTGTTGAGACGATCCTAACAATCATCCTTATCATTTTAGCTTTTTCTTTTCCCCTTTTGGGTTTTCATCACTATCACCTAAACAATTTAAAAATGTTTGGTCCCCATCCTTTGGCATTTTATGGTCCACTTCTCTTCTCTTTAGCCGGTTTAACTGTTATTCCTGAAATGAAAACTCTTCTCCACGAAGACCGCCGGGCCTTAATCAAAGCAAGCATTATCGGCACCATAATCATTGCTCTAGTAAACTTTATTTTTAGTTTTACCATTTGGGCTCTAGTCGTTCCCACCAATGATGTTCTAACCGCCCTCCAACAAGCATTTCCTGTTCTGGGTTTCTTAGCAGCAATTATGGGAACACTTTCCTGTTTTACCTCCTTTCTTGGGTTAACAGAGGTATTGCAAAATCTTCTGCAGGAAATACGCCTTTCCCCTCCCCAAATCCATTATCTGAACTTTTCAATTTTTGCTGCTGGCCTTTTCCTCCCCATAAATTTCTTAGGGGACATCCTCGACCTTAGTGGAGCCTTAGGACTAGGCGCTATCAACATACTAGTTATTTTAATTTACCAGCATCTAAAAAAAACTCGCCTTTCTTTCTGGCCTATGGTAGCGATGTTTTTCTTTATTTTAGGTCTGGCTGAACCTCTCCGGCATCTTTTTTAAGCTGCTGTTGCAAAAACCCAACTAGGTTAGTTAGTGAATATTTCTTCTGCTCTCTTTTCTGAAGATTTTTCAAAATAATAGATTGTGTTTTCACTTCCTCTGACCCTAAAATTGCCAGGTAACGGATATTGCGAGTAACGGCATAGTTAATTTGTGCCTTCAATTTTGTTTGTTTGCCCAAATAAATTTCTGTAGGGATATTCTTCTGCCGCAAGGTTTGGGCTAAACGCAAAGCTTTTGCACTTGTTTCTGGGAAAAAAGCGACTAAAACTAGAGGCTCGGGGGTAATTTTTGACCACATATCTTTCTCTTGGATAAAAACTAAAAGACGATCTAATCCTAAGCTACCACCAACCGCCGGTGTTTGGCGACCTCCTAATTGGCTAATTAACTTATCATAACGACCCCCGCCAGCCACCGAACCCAATTGGACACCGGGAATGTTTATTTCAAAAATCATCTTGGTATAATAATCAAGACCCCGAGCCAAATAAGGATCAAATTCTAATTTGACACCAGAAGGTATATTCCCTTCCGCTAATTGGATGATCTGTTTTAGATTACCATCCGGTTGTAGGGTAGCAAAGACATCCTCTAAGCTCCGTTGACTTTTTTTCTCAAGTCCAATCCTTGCCAGCTCTCGTTGGAGAACAGCGGGGCTAATCTTTTCCTTCTTGTCAATAATTCTTAAGATAGCCAGACGTTGCTTCTCCAAAACAATGCCTGCCTTTTCCAAAGCCTGATCCAAAATTTGCCGAGAATTAATTCTCAAAATCAAGTGGGCAAGGCCTAATTCTTTCAACGCCGCTACCAGGGCAAGCAAAATTTCCGCATCCGCCAGGGGAGAAACGCTGCCAAAAGTATCAATATCACACTGGGTAAATTCGCGATAGCGACCCCGTTGAGGCTTCTCGGCCCGAAAGACATTTTGGATTTGATAACGCTTGAAAGGCATTTTTAGTTGAGGATTACCCGCTAAAAAGCGGCTCACCGGAACTGTCAAATCATAAGGCAAGCCCACCCGGCGGCCACCGTGATCTTGAAAAATATAAAAAAGTTTCTCTGCCTCCGCTCCATATTTACCCAAAAGAACATCAGCATATTCCAAGCCTGGCGTTTCTAGAGGCAAAAAACCAAAACGAGAAAACACCCGACGAATTCGGGTTATCATTTCCCATTTGATAGCCGCTTCTTGAGGCTCTAAATCGCGGAAGCCCTTTAACACTCTTGTTTGTTTCATATTTTAATAATAACACAGATTGGAACTAAGTAAGAAAAAGCTAAAAGGTAGGGGCGAAGGGCGAGGGCAGCGGCGCTGTGAACTAAGGGCGAAGGGCGAAGGGCTAAGAACTAAGAAAGTGAAAAATGTAAAGTGCAAAGTGGAAAAGAAGTTAAAGTGGAAAGTTAAAAAGCCCTGAAAGGCTGCCTAAAGACGAAAGCTTAAAGCCTAAAGCTTTTATTAGGAAGAAGGATTAATATGAGAAATAATAGATGGAACTAGGAGCTAGGAACTAGGAAAAATAAGCACCAAATTCCCTGCTTGCGCAGGCAGACAGATCACAAATTCCAACCCCGCCGCCCGTCGGGGCAGGCAAATTCTAAATTCTAATGACCTAAATCCTAAACAAATCCAAAATTCAAATGATCAAATGACCAAAACAAAAGAAAGATGACAAAGATGTTTTGAACATTTGGATTTTGGTCATTTGAATTTGTTTAGAGTTTAGAATTTAGGATTTTGGTAATTAGGGTTTG
Organism: Candidatus Microgenomates bacterium; assembly: GCA_015485895.1. GTDB lineage: Bacteria > Patescibacteriota > Microgenomatia > UBA12405 > UBA6130 > S016-97. The sequence continues at coordinate 72,277 of WFSR01000012.1, forward strand.
TTTGGAATTTAGTGCTTGGTGCTTGCCTGCCCCGACGAACGTCGGGGATTTAGGATTTTGGTAATTAGGATTTGTCCCGACGTAACGTCGGGATTCGTGATTTGGAATTTATCACCCAAAATGTATAATTGGCTAATGATCGAGAAACTTATTCAGCAAGAAAAAAAGCGCCAGGCGGAAACATTAATGATGATTCCTTCAGAAAATTACACTTATCCCGAAGTCCGCCAGGCAGTAGGTTCGGTCTTAATACACAAATACGCTGAGGGTTACCCGGGTCGCCGTTACTATCAAGGGATGAAGTTTGTTGACCAAGTCGAAAAACTAGCTCAGGAGCGGGTTAAGCACCTTTTTGGCGTTCCCCATGCTAACGTCCAACCATACTCTGGCTCGCCGGCTAATGCCGCTATTTACTTTGCCCTTTTAAAACCAGGGGATACCATTATGGGTTTGGCATTGGACCATGGCGGACATCTGACTCATGGCCATCCTAGAATTACCTTTTCCGGCAGCTATTTTCGCCCTCTTCTTTATCGCACTGTTTTCCACCGCCCGCCTTGGTTTGATTTTTCTGCTTTAGCTCAAATTGTTCAAAAAGAGAAACCTAGAATTATCGTTGCCGGGACAACAGCCTTCCCACGCCGCTTACCATGGAAAAAATTTGCCCAATTGGCCGCTAGTGTGAACGCTTATCTCTTAGCCGACATCTCTCACGTCGCCGGTCTAATAGTTGCTGGCGCTTATCCCTCACCGGTGCGTTGGGTTGATATTGTGATGACCACTACTCACAAAACCTTGCGAGGCCCTCGGGGGGCAGTTATTTTAGTTACCAAAAAAGGACTTCGCCACGATCCCAAATTAGCCTGGAAAATCAACCGAGCTATTTTCCCTGGTTTACAGGGGGGACCTCACTTGGGAGTCATTGCCGGCATTGCTATTATGGCTAAAAAAGCGGCCCAGCCTGAATTCCACCGCTATGGCCAACAGGTAGTTGCCAACGCTAAAGTCTTAGCCCGGGAATTAAAAAGGTATAGCTGGCGTCTGGTCACCGGAGGAACCGACAGCCATTTACTGGTAGCAGACTTACGTTCCTTAGCAATTGACGGCAAAACGGCCGCTATTTGGTTGGAAGAAGCAGGTATTGTTGTTAATGCAAACGCTATCCCTAATGATCCTCAACCACCTTTTCGTCCCTCAGGAATTCGCTTTGGGACACCGGCTCTCACTGCCCGGGGCATGGGTGAAAAAGAAATGGCCCTAATTGCCGGCTGGATGGATCAAGTCGTTCGTCAAAGTTCAAACCGGGAACGAGAAAAGATCCGCCAGCAAGTTCGAGATCTCTGCCGCCGCTTTCCTATTGACCTAACTTAATCAAGCCAGACTTTTTCATCGCTAATTTGTGTCAGCCGCCGGAGCTGAAATTGACTAGTTAGTTGAGGGTGATGGCTAGCTATCGGAATGAAATTTGCCGTTTGGCCTTGGTGAGGAGAAAAGAAAAAGACAGGCAATTTTTGACCCAAGAATTGTTGCCAGAATTGGTGACGGAGACGTTGCTCTAATCGGGCCAGCTGCTGTGCCCTAGCTTTCTTAATATTTTCGGGGACTAAACCCCATTTGGGACCCATCTTCGCTGCCAAAGTGCCTGGCCGTGGGGAATAACGGAAAATATGAATCTTGCCAAATTTAGCCCGGCGGGCAAAATCACAGCTGGCTTGAAAATCAGCATCAGTTTCACCTGGGAAACCAACAATAATGTCGGTGGTCAAATTTAACCGGGGAATTGCCCGCAACTTTTGGATTGTTTGCCAATAAAATGCTTGCCGATAAGGGCGGCGCATAAGCTGTAAAATTTTATCGCTACCGGATTGGAGGCTAAGATGCAAGTGGGGTGCCAGTCGCTGAGGGTAACGGTGGTAGAGGGCCAGAAAGCGGGGAAGCAACCGGGGTTGGCCAATGAGTGGCGAAAGAGAACCAAAGCTAAGAAACAGCCGAGTTTTCCGAAGAAGCCGGGTTACCAAGGCGACAAAGTCGAACCCAGTTTCAGAATCACGATATTGGATGATATCAACGCCGGTTAAAACCAACCACCGGGCGCCATGTTGTTCGAGCTGACGGGCTTGCTCTAAAATAGTTGTTACCGGGATGCTCCGGCTCCGTCCCCGAAGATAGGGGACTAGGCAGTAGCTGCAAAATTGGTTGCAGCCATCTTGAATTTTTAGTAAATTGCGCCCTTGAGCGGGTGGGATAGTTTCGCCTATCCATTGGCGTTTTTCCTTATTCGTCAAAAACCGATCAGCTGGCAAATCGAACGGCCGGCCGGCCACCCGGAGGCTGTCAACAAAACAGCCTAAAAGCCAAATTTTGGCTTGGGGATAGTGGCGGCGGCAATGACGGACATATTGGGCCACTTCCTTGGCTGCCTTTTGGGTCACGGCGCAGGAATTAATAAAAATGTAATCGGCCTCTTCAGGGGCGGCCTCTTGCCAGCCTTGCTGTTTGAGCTTGCCGCGGATGAGGTTGCTTTCCGCCTGATTGAGCCGGCAGCCGAAAGTATAAATAAAGAATTTTTTAGCCATGGCTTTATTGTAACAGGAACTAGGAACTAGGTTGGAGGAGCTAGGTTATTAGAACTTGGAGCTTAGAGCTTAGTATCTTGTCATCCCTCCCTTTCATAATAGAAAGCGGGGTTTTCAGAGAGCGTGCTGCCAATAATGGTAATTGGCTACCCAACCAAAGGAGGCAGGGAATCGGTATGACGATAATGCAAAAAGCGCCTTTGTGGTAAATTGTTCCAAATGCAATAAAGTATCAATTCTAGATGAAAAATAGAAATTATAATATTATACTATATCATCATTATGTTGTTTGGATAGAGACAAAACGGCTGTTATAGTTTCAGTTTTATGGTTTACCTTAGATGAAAAATAAGGAAATCGCATGGGTTCCTCCTTGGCTTTCAGAGGAAGCAGATATTTTCGGCTATCCAGACTCCCTTATTAGGGCTAGAACAGCTAGGGCTTATGAGTTTGTTATTCGGGTAATCGGTGTGAAAGAAAAAGTTTGCCTCGATTTAGGCTCGGGATGGGGCCATGGCTCTTTGAGATGTTCCTTATTTTCTCCACGATTAGTTATAAGCACTGCTCGTTTGCCAGGAGCTCTTTTGAAACAAAAAGAATGGTTTTCTCCGGCCCAAAACATCTTGTATACTCAACTTTTAGCGGATCATTTACCCTACGCTACTAATAGCATAGAAAGAGTATTTTTTCATCATGTTATCGAACATCTTATGCCACAAGGAGGAAAAGCAACGGTCGGTGAAATATGGAGGGTTCTAACAAGTGACGGTAAAATGTCACTTGCTACTCCTAATCCTGATAATTTAATAAAGCCAAGACCTGGGGAGTTTTATTATTCTCCTAAGAGATTACTAACAACGCTAGGAGAATTTTTTAGCCGAGTAGATTTTTATAGTATCATTCCCAATGAGTTTGCTGCCAAGGTCCATAAAAGAAAACAATTCTTGGCAAAACTCCCTCTAACGGGAAAGGTTAGAGATCTAATTCCTGAGCAGTGGGAGGTCTTATATGGAAGCGGCCGGCGAAAAGTATTACCTTCTGATTTGTTTATTACTCCGGGAGTTGAGCCTAAGGCAATAGATTTTCTTTTGATTGCTTCCAAGCCAAAAGGATAATCTGTTTCTGTCCAGGAAAGAGGCCCCGAGGGAGACTATCTAAAGGGAAAAAGCGAAATCTTCTGATTTCGCTGTTTGGTGGCAATTTTCTGATTTCGCTTTGCGGAGTGAAGAGAAAGAACACATCTATTCGCCGCTGCCAAGAAGCCTTTTCTGCCCAAACCAACCTGATACGCTTTGGTTCTACACCTAATTCTTCTTTAATTTCTCTGGCTAAGTTGTTTTCTAAGCTCCCCTTTTTCTCCACCAACCCACCAGGCAATCGCCAAAGGTGTTTCTCATGCCATTGATGTTGAACTAAAAGAACCTGATTTTTCTCGTCAAAGATAATGGCCATTACCCCGACCAGGAAACGGCCTTTAAATAGCCACACTCCCAACCAAGCCCCCCTCGAAGTCAAAGAAGTGATTTTATTCCAGATAAGCCACTTTATTCTTGCCAAAATCATCTTTTAGTATTTTAGCAATTTTTGTGGTGAATTTTTCTAAATACAGTAAAGTAGACTGCTTTTGCTACTATTATCAGTATGAGAAGGATAGTTATCAACGATTACATCATTGCCGATCCCAAGATCTGCCATGGCCGTCCTGTCTTTAAGGGGACAAGAATTATGGTCTGGCAGGTTTTGGAGATGCTGGAAGTTGACGAAAACATCGCGGCGATTACCAAGGCTTTTCCCGACCTGGTACCCAAAGCAGCAAAGCGGTTTTAAATAACTTCGTCTTGGTGGAACCAAAGCTCAATTTCCAATTTAGCGCTTTCGGGGGAATCAGAAGCGTGAATCAAATTACGGACTGACCGCTTTTGGGCGTTAGCCAAAAGAACCGATTCGTGGCTAAAATCGCCGCGGATGGTCCCCGGCGGTGCTTCATCGGGATAGGTAGGCCCGACAATTTTGCGAACTAGACTGACTGCTTGCGGCCCTTCCCAAACCATGGCCACTACCGGCCCAGCGGTAAGGTAGTCGACATTCCATTTTTGGACCAGGTGGCCAATTTTAGCCGGTTCCATGGTGCCGAGCATTTCACCGGGATCAAAGCCATGCTTTTGGTAGAAAGCCAAAACTTTTTGGCCTACTTTTTGAAACCAGTTTTCGTTCTGGCCATAATGTTGGAAAGCCAAATCAGGAGTTACCCGAACTAACTTTAGGGCCCGCAATCTAAGGCCGACCTTTTCAAAGCGGCCAATAATTTCGCCAACCAAACCCCGTTCAACACCATCGGGCTTAATTAAAACAAGAGTCTGCTCCTTAAGAAGTTGGTTAACCATAATGCTTGGAAATTAATGATGATTCGTTTCTCCGGTTTCTGGAGAGGTTGACAGTTGGTGATGAGACAATTGGGGAGCAGTTAGTGGTGATGATGTGGGTGCAGCTCTCTGACGAGGAGTGATGTGAACCTGAGAAGGATGACGCTGCCGGCGCTGGGGAAGATGACGACGTGGTTTAGGTAAAACTCGGCGGAGACGGCGTAAGTCCTTTATTTTCAACTGATCGCTATGACTAGCAGTATTTTCCAAAATACGTAATTCTTCCTCCATTTTCTTCTGGCGACGCTCCAGTTTCTTTCGCACCTCGGATGGCAATCGCTGAATATGCTTCTGGATTCTTTGGATAGCTTGCCGATGGTGCTCAATACCTACTTGTAAAGCCCGCTGGACTCGTTCCTTAGCTTGGGGTGGCAGTTTATCTTCAATATGTTGCCAAACCCAAAGGTGGCGTTTAATCTGCCGATTCATTCCCTCCATAATGTGCATCCGTTTTTCTGGTGGCAGTTTCTGGGCCCTCTCGCGGGCCTTAGCCAACCATTTTTGGTAGCGGTCCATCAATTTCTGGGCCAGTTCGGGATGCTTGGCCGCTACAACATTGGCTTCCGCCAGCCGGCGGGTGGCAAACTCCACTTCTTTTTCGGCCTTTTTTTCGGGGGAGAAAGTCAAAGCTAATTCCAATTGTTCTTTAAGATGCTTAAGGAAATAAAAAGGGCTTGTCGGCAAAAGGCGAGGGTGGTAAATTTGAACAGCAGTGGGCGCCGATGCTTCTGGGCTGGGACTAATTGTTGTTGTCGGTTCGGCCGCTTGGGTCGGGTGAGAGAGAAGTAAGAAAGCGCTGACAACGAAAATGCTTGCCAATATTTTCTTCATTATCTATTTCTAGCAAAGTTTCTAGAGGTTGTCAAGGGGAGTTGGAAAAGTGAAAAGTTTAAGTGCAAAGTGAAAAAGAAGTCAAAGTGGAAAGTGAAAGTGGAACTAGGAGCTAGGATCTAGGAGCTAGGTTGGAGGAACTAGGTTAAATAAATCCTAAATCCTAATGACCCAAATCCTAAAC
>WFSR01000013.1 GCA_015485895.1 Candidatus Microgenomates bacterium
GCTGAAAGCAAACTTCCAGTTTTCTTCCAACTGCCCGATTCTAACATTCATATCTTATAATGTCAAGTTCTAGGGTGGTCTAGGTGATGGCTATTGACAAGCGGTGGGGGAGTGGTAAAATAAAAATACTAAAGCCCCCTGCGACAACCGTAAGGTTTTTCGCAGGGCTTTTTTATGCTATGATGAGTTTATGACTAGGGCAATTATCCTTATCGATGGTAGCAATTTCTATTTCAAGCTCAAAGAGCTCAAGCTTCATCGCCTTCTTGAATTTAATTTTTCCTCATTTGCCAAGTTTTTGGCTCCTAGGGCGAAAATTGCTCAAGCAACTTATTATGTTGGCGCCGTTAGGGTTACTGGTTCTTTAAAATCTAAGAAACTGCACGCTAATCAGCGACGCCTTTTGGCCCATCTTCGCTCGCAAGGTTTTACTTATTACCTTGGTTATCTTTTGAAATCTAACGGTGTTTTTAAAGAAAAGGGCGTTGACGTTAAAATTGCCACTGACCTTTTGATTGGCGCTTGCCAAGACAAATACGACCAGGCGTTTTTGGTGAGTTCCGACTCGGATCTGGCTCCGGCGATTAAAGGTGCCCAAGAAATGGGCAAGATAGTTGCTTATGTTGGTTTTAAGTACCAGCCTAGTTATGCTCTTTTGCAGACTTGCCGCCGCTCAATTTTACTGACCCCCGAGGAACTGGCTCGCTTTTGGGGAAAACATTAACCCCGACGAACGTCGGGGCAATACCAAAATTCTAAATCCTAAACTCTAAACAAAGCCAAATGACCAAATGGCTAAATGACCCAAACAAAAGACGTTACCTCTTGTCATCCCGCCCTTTCTTATGAAAGGGCGGGATCTAGCCGAAGGCGCAGGGTATGTCTCTAAGTTTAAGGATATTAGTTCCTGCGCTCGCTCCGCTCGCTAGATCCTTCACTCCGCCTTCGGCTTCGTTCAGGATGACAAGGCTCAAGTATTTGAACATTGCCTGCCTGCGCAAGCAGGGAATTTAGTGCTTTATTTAACCTAGATCCTAGATCCTAGATCCTAGATCCATCTTGTTGTTAGTTGTTAGTTGTTAGTTGTTAGTTGGTGGTTGCTTCGCTGAAGCTTTGCGTAGCGAAGCTGAAGATCCGGGCCGCCGGATCCCGCCAGCAGTCAGGACCGAGGCCCAGTTTTTGCTGGCAAAGTTGGCCCAAAAGGGTTTCCCGGTCCCAACCGGTTTCCTGGGCGACTTGGGGGAGGAAAACGCCCTGGCAACCATGGAGCTCGAGAATGACGCCTTCGTTTTGAAGGTCAATCTCGGCCGGGCTGGCGACGGGCTGGGGCGGGGAAAGGACGGAAATTTCAATTTCCACCGCGGGCAGTTCTTCACGGCGGAGGGGCGGGAAGCGGGGGTCGTCAAAGGCGGCGGCCAGGGCCATTTGCTGGACAGTTTGCCAGAGGGGCTGATGGCCGATAATTTGGCCGATACAGCCACGCAGCTGGCCGTTTTTCTTGAGGGTGACAAAAGCGCCGGCGGGCTGTTTTTCGGCGGCATCGGGTTGGAATTGGGGGAGCGGCTGATGGCGAAAAGCGGCCGCCAAAGTTTGCCGGGCCAGTTGGAGAAGCTCCTTTTGTTGCTGCCGGTTAAGTTTTCTCATCGGGCCAAAAGCCAAGGGCGGCATAACCAACAACCTCGTCTTGAAAAGGGCTCTGTTGGCCGGAGTGGCGGTAGTCGAGGAGATGCCAGTGGCCCGGCCAGGCGGCGGTGATTTCCAGGGCGGTGGCAATGGCGGCGGCCCCGCAAGCGGCGGTGGCAATCCCATAACGAGCCTCTTGGTCTTGGACGGTAGCCAGGAAGGCGGCCGGTTGGTTGGCGATGATGGCGGCGATGGTGGTCTTATCAATTGTTGGTGCCAGGTCGGCCGGGGGATAGTGGGATAAGTCGCTGCTGACAACCAGGGCGGTGGCGGCTTGGCGGAGATAGTTGGCTAAACTTTGGGCCAATTGGCGGCGGAAATCGGGATTGGTAGTGCCGAAGAGAATGGGGACAATAGCAAAATGATCGAGGACAACTTGCAAAAAGGGGAGTTGGACTTCCAGGCAATGCTCATTTTGGTGGGCGGCCGGGTTGACGGCGACATTGGGAAGGGCAGCTAGGGTCTGATTGACGGGTTGGGCGACGGGAACTTGGCCAAGGGGAGTTTGCCAGGTGGTATGG
>WFSR01000014.1 GCA_015485895.1 Candidatus Microgenomates bacterium
CGGTTAAGCCAATCATAAACCAAGGCAACCCTCATCAAAGCACCTCCCGATAGAGATCCATTATTCCCTGGGCCATTTTCTGCCAACTGTAGCGTTTAACCCACCGAAAGCCCAGCCGGCAGTATTTTTGCCGTTGCCGCTCATTCAGAATTATTTCCACTTGATGCCGCAATTCTGATGAAGAATCGGGATTAAAATAAAGGGCGGCCGGTCCCAAAGTTTCCGGAAGAGCACCGGCCCGGGCGGCAATGACCGGGCAGCCACGGGCCATTGCTTCCAACCCCGGCAAACCAAAACCCTCTAAACGGCTAGGAAATACTAAGGCTAAAGCCTGACGGTAAAATTCTGCCAAAACATTATCTTCAACAAATCCCACCAGAAGCACTTTTTTAGCAACTCCCATTTTCTGGGCTTCTTGCCAAAAACGGTCCCGAAAAACACTTCGCGCTGCCACTACCACCAATTGGGGAGCCGCCGGCCATTCTTGCAACATTTTCAAAAGCAAAGTTGCATTCTTATGGGGATAAAGGCTGCCAACATAAAGTAAAAATGGCTTCTGAACACCATCTGGTAACTTCCTAGCTTTTCTTCTCGAAAGAATATCAGGATCTACCCCCTCGGGAATCACCTTGACTTTTTGAACACATTGATAATGGCGTCGCAAATCTTGGGCTGTCCACCAGCTGGGGGTAATTATTGCTTTAGCCCGACAGACTGCTTGGCGAAAAACAAGCCGGTAACCCCAGCGTTTCAGGCGATAACTCAAAAAACTCCGGGTAGTAGCCGCCTTACCAAAAGAGTGATGTTTAATAAGATCGTGAATTGTAACCACAAAAGGCACTGGCAAAAATAAAGGGACATTAAAATGAAGAAAGTGGACTAAATTTGGCTGGAGCCGCCGAAGCAAAAATGGAACTTGCCATTGTTCTTGCCAAGAGTAATGGCTAGCTGCCAAGGGATAAAAAGAATAAAACCCTCTCGTTAATTTTCCCAAATGGGAAATGTCCTCTGGGCGAGCTAACACTCCATAACGAAATTGCCGGTCGGCCACTTCGGGCAAAAAACGCAAAAAATTCAAACTATAGCGCCCCAAACCGGCATGGCGGAGATTAGCCAGCCGACCATCAATAATAATCAACGGCTTCATCCTTGTTCCACCCGCCAAACCCGGTATTTTTCTAGCAACCACCAGGCCACGGTCATCAGCCAACCTAACCAACGGGGATAGCGCTCTCGGTAATGTTTACTATAAAAAATACGCATGGCCGCTACTGACGCTCGGGCTACTCTTATCCGTTCCGCCAAAGACGTTCTTACCAGCTTACGGCTATGTTTTTTAAGCCCTGAAGCTACCCCGCGATAATGAATAATTTTTACCTGAGGTAAAAAGACAACTGACCAATGGTGGTGATAAAGTTGATAACAAAATTCAATATCTTCACCATAAAAGAAATAATCTTCATCCCACCAGCCAATCGCTTCGCCAGCCTGGCGGCGGACCAAAAGAAAAGCCCCACTCGCTACCTCTATTCTGTGAGGGCGTTTATTAGGCAACAGCCAGCCTAGGTGATAGCCAGCAAACCAGCGACTATGGGGAAACAATCGTTCCAGGCCGCTAAAATGACAAAATGCCCGCCAGGGGGTCGGAAATCCCCGGTGGCAAGCTTCGTCAAGATGGCCATTGGCTAATTCCAACCGGGGTGTTACTGCACCCACTTGAGGATGTGTTTTTAAATAATGCCAGGCGGTCCACAAAGTTTTAGCTGGCACCACGGTATCAGGATTTAAGAAAAGAACAGCTTCGCCCCGGGCTATTCGTACCCCCACATTGTTGCCCGCCGCAAAACCCCGATTCTTTTTTAGAGCTAAATACTTTATGACCAACTGATAACCATCTATTTGCCAACCCCTTTTACCCTGCCAAACTAACCGTTGACCACCACGCTCCCGAAAATATCTTGCTAACCGCTTCTTAACCGCTGTTGGCGAATTATTATCAACAACGATAATTTCCACCGGACGGATATCGGCCTTTAAGCGTGGTAATTTTCCCGAAAAATCCACTAAACTTGCCAAAGTAGTAAATAAAAAGTGATCAGCATTGTAATGAAGAATAATAATTGATAACTTTTTTTGCTCGTTCATTGGGATAAATCCCGATAAATCCGGTAAAGTGCCCGGGCACTTTTTGACCAAGTATAGTGTTTCAAAATCAGATCTCTCCCCGCCTGGCCAACCTTTTTCCGGAGACCCTTATCTTGTAAAAGTCTTATCGCTAAACTAACAATTTCCTGATCACTCTTGCCCACCAAGACATCCCGTCCCCATTTAGCTTGAATACCCTCAATGCCTTCGGGAGTAGTTATTACCGGTAAAGCTAAAGCCATCGCTTCAAAAAACTTAGTTCGGCTCCCCCCGCCACTGGCCATGGGCGCTAAAAGCAACCAGCTGCGCCTATAAATTCGGCTAGCGTCACCCACCTCCCCCGACCAAATATCCCCTATTTTTAATAAGTCGCTTTTCCCGCGTAAAAATTCCCGAGCATACTTACCAGCGATCAAAAGCCGGGCATTAGGTATTACTTCTTTTACCTGTGGCCAAATATCTCGCAATAATTTAACCACGCCTTCCTTGTTTTGCAACCATTTAAAGTTAGCCACTCCAAAAAGCACCGTTGGTTGTCGGTATTTAGGTAATGGCTTTAGTTTGAGAAAGCGCTCACTCACTCCATTGGGAACAATTCCTACCAGGCGATGGCTGAAGTGCTCCATAATTCGTTGGTCTTCCTCAGAAACAGCTAACAATTTATTCGTTCGCCGCCAATAATATGTCTCCCAAAATTTTATTTTGGCAACATCAAGATAAAAAAGCAGTTTAAGGGGCCAATACCACCAAGGCAAAGAGGCTACATAATGCTGGTAAACGGCAAACTCAATCGTCTGGTCTACTAATAAAACCGGTGTTTTGGTCTCAGGAATGTTGGGCATCAGATAAAAGCATTCCACGTGGATCAAATCATATTTTTCCCTCTGCAATTCCTGACGCAAAGCCTGCTTCAAGGCCAGCGAAAAGTAATTGGCCACTAAAAAAGGATACGGGCTAAAACCAGTAAAGAGAATCTTCCGCCATTGCCAGGTTTTCCCCCGCGAGAAAGTTCTCACCCGGAGGCACAATTTGTTTAATTCTTGGATATTTTGCCCCGTTTGGTCGGGTAAAAGAAAGCTAAAAAGAGTAATGTCCACATTTTTGGCTAGATGCTTCAAGAGATAGAATGACCGAGTTTGCCCTCCTGAAAACGGCGGATAGGGTAAATACGGAGTTATCATTAAAACTTTCAACTTTTTTCTTTTTGACATTGGCGCAAATCGATAATAACCCAACTTTTTGTTTGCTTTACTACCCGGCAGCGGTCCATTAAGCGCCGCGTAAGACTGTCAAAACTAACCGAAATATAATGGGTCGCTCCCCGTTTAATTAGTTTGCCAATAGGTTCGGGCACCGATGGCCAACCGGGACGATTCACTTGATAAAGAAAAGCGGAATCATTGTTGTAGGGAGCAATAACTTTAGCATCTTTAGGCAAAAGCTTGTCAGCTGCTTGCCCAGCTTCAACAATAGCCCAGTTGTTGATATGCCAATAGCCCTGAGTTTCATACCAGCCAATTGCCAACATCATCGCCAACAAACTGACCACGATGCTACCATTCCAAAGGTAACGCCATTTAGTTTTTGCCTGGCGCCACCAATACCAAGCACCCTGGCTGGTAAAAATTACCACCAAAGGTACAAAGGGTAATTGGTAATAATCGTGGGTCACATTACCGGTAGCAAAATAAAAAAGAAAAACCAAAAGGCCAAACAACCAACTAAAATAAAAAATCCACTCTTCTTTCTTCTTGGGCGCCAAGAGACCAGTTATAAAAAGGGCCAAGCCGCCGCCACCAAGCATAATTTTTGTCAATCGCTCGTAAAACAACCACCGGAAAAATGCTGGCCGAAAGCGAATGTGGGTGGAATTTATCAGCCAATCGGTGCCAAACTGGCCTTCGGGATAGTGATTAATATGCCAGCGCCAGAGAAGATAAGGAGTCAACGAGATAAATGCCAAAACTATAATTTGCCAGCGGCGGCGCCAGATTTCCTTTAGAGGCAACAGCAAAAGGAGGCCAACTATAGCCGCCCCAAGAACAATCCCGTAAGGCTTAGTTAAAATTGTTAGGGCCAAGAAAATACCACCGGTAATAAGTTGCCACCAAGATCCTTTCTGCCGCCAATAGCTTAAAAACGCTAGAGCGGTTACTCCACAAAACACATGCAGCGGATCGGGCATAATAACCCGGCCATAGTACACATTGTAAGGCATCGTTGCCCAAAGAAAAACTGCCAAAAAAGCTACCCCTTTACCCGAATAAGGGCGTACCAGCCAGTAAAGGCTAAAAACTGTCAATGAAGAAAACAAAATAGAAACCAAACGGCCAGCGGCTAAATTGACACCCCAATAACGATAAAGAGGGTAAACCAAAATATTATAGAGAGGAAATTCGGCAAAAAAATAACGGTGGATATTTTTGGGGCCATAACTATTGAGCGCCCAAAAAGAATCAAATTGGGGATAAAAAGGATGAAATCCTTCCTTAATAAAATTGCGAGTTACCGCGGCCGTATCAGCCTGGCGCCAGGAATGCCAGTCAGCCAATGGCCAATGAAGATGATAGGTGCGCAAAAGGAAGGCCAAACTAAAAATGGCAATTAGCAGGAGAGAATAACCCCATTTAGCGCTTAGTTTTCTTCTCATGGTCCTGACTTAGTTTATACCCTAAACCCATTAACAACCAAAACGAAAAGGCATCTTTTGAAGCCTCAAAGACATCAATAAAAAAAGCATTAGCAAGAAACCCTAATAAGCTGCCAACAAAACCGGCCAGAAAAATTTTCGTCCGGCGGTCACTCCCCCGCCAGGCCTGCCAAAAGCTATTTAAAAGATGGCCAGGAATGAGAAGAAAAGCTAAAAATCCCACCAAGCCAGTTTCTCCTAAAAGGCGGAGATAATCACAATCGGTTGCCAATCCCAATGACGAATAGCCCAAACCCCAGAGAGGATTCTTTACCCAAGCCCGCCAAGCCCGTGGCCATTCTACCCGAAAGCGAATCAGTGATGACCGGGCTGTGGCTGCTTTTAATTCCTCCGGTTTGGGCCAGGTGCGGACTTCCCGAATAATTGTTCTCTTTTTTTGAGCCGAGTGCCCTGCCTCGGCTGCCACCGGCACTGTTGTTGAAACCTTAGTAGGCGCAAGCGCAACCACCTTCTTTCTTCTAACTAACGGTGGTCGCTCCTGACCTTGATGATAACGGCTTGTCACTTTCTGCCAAAAAGTAATCACCGGAGAAACCGTAGAAACCAGGCGGGTATTGAGCTCCTGAGAATGCAAGCCAAAGCCCAAACTAAAAGCTAGCAAAAGAACCCAAAGAAGCCACCGACGCTGGATAACTAGGGTCACTGTTATTGCCAGCAAATAAGCCACAAAAGAAATGCGCGAAGCGGTCCAAACTAAAAGCTGAAAGCCAGCCAAAAAGATTAAAATTGCCACTATCCGCCAAAACAACTCTTCTGCTAACGCTAGAGCCAGAACCAAGGGCAAAACTAAAACCAACCAAGCGGCTAAATCATAATGGCCAGCAAAGGTCGAACTAATGCGTACCCATTTATCAAGATGCAAAACAAGCCCGCTGGAAAATTCAGCATTCATCGTCGAAACTACCGGCAAACCAAAATATTTTTGGCCAATGCCATAAGCAAAGACTAAAAAAACTACCAATAAAAGAATGCGCAAAAGGTGTCTAATTGTTTCTTTATCTTCTCCCGCATCTAAAGCCAAAAAGAAAACCGCCATGTATTCTATTCGCCGCAGCCAGTGTAAAAATGCCAGATGAATATTAAGAAAATCAGTGATCCAAAAAGCGCTTAGGTTAGCTAAAAGACCAGCCAACCAAAAAAGAAAAAAATACTTTCTTAGCGGTTGTCCCAAATTCCAGCGGCGCCGGGCAACAACTTCCAACAACCAAAGGCCCAGAACGCCGGTAACTACTAAATCAGTCACCCGAATGGCCACATAAGTGTGCTTTACTCCCAATAAGGGAAACTTAGGATAAAGAGGGACGGCAAAAAGCAAAACCAAAAAACCAATGCGCGCCCAACGCGACTCCTTTAAAATTTTCATTCTTCCAAGGCTATTTTCAAAGCCTCCTCATAAGTCTCTTCTAAATAACTACTATTAGTTACTTTACCTATTATCCACGACAGCAAAGCCTTGGTAAATAAAAAGAGGCGGAGCAACCACTGCTGCCAAAAGCTAAGATGGCGGCGGTAAAAATACAAAAGGCCTCGATAAATATGCAAAATCCTCGTTTTTCTCCCTTCGGGAGAACTAGCCCCACCCAAATGGATAATCTTAGCATCCCGATAAAAGCCAACCTGAAACCCTAAGTTGTGGAGCCGATAGCACCACTCTACCTCATCCATATACATAAAAATACCCTCGTCGAATCCTCCAGAACGGCGAAAAACTTCCCGACGCAAAAGCATAAAAGCCCCCATTACCCAGTCCACTGGCCCGGTCTGGAGCGGCGTTTTCATCGCCGCCGCTCCCCAACGGTCCAGGAAAAGCATTTGGAAAACACGGGGCAGGGTGGGAAAAGTGCCTACCGATGGTTGTAAGCTTAAGTCTTTATTCAAAAGGCGGCAACCAATGAGATCGTACTCGGGATGGCTAGCCAGCCAAAGCAGGCTTTGGCTAATTGCCCCTTCAACCATAATGGTATCCGAATTAAGGAGGAGCAAGTATTCACCTCGGGCCAAGCGCATTCCCTGATTATTTCCCGCCCCAAAGCCAACATTTTTCTTATTCAAAACTACCCGCAGTTTCAACCGTTGCAACAACCCCTTTTTCTTTTGTTTGTTAAAATGGCGCAAATATTCTGGTGATCCATCTCGAGAATTGTTATCGATAACAATTATTTCTGTGGGGATTATTTCCTCTTCTTGTTGCCGCCGGGCTAATTCGGCTGGAGAGAAAACTAGGCGGCGGTCATAACGGGCTATTGAAGCCAATAGCTGCTCTAAAAGTTTCTGGGTATTAAAATTAAGAATGATAATAGATAAAACTGGCCGAAAAGTCTTACCTTTAGCCATTTAGTGTCCTCTTTGTTAAACGATAATTCCAGAGTGCTTCCTGCCAAGCTAGTTTACCCAAAAGATAGACCATTATCCAACCAGCCCAAAAGAGCGCTAATCGAGCCCAAACTGGAGCCACCCACCAACGAAGGCTTATTTTAGCGCGCCAAACTTTATTTCCAACAACAATTTTATTTTTCACTCTCTTGTCAGGCGGCGTAAAAACATCTCGCTGCCAATCAAAACCATTGACAAAAAGAGATTCTCTAAATGGGTGAACAAATTCTTCCAAATAATAGCTTCTTTTTGTATCCCGCCAAATTTTTTTGGCATCTTCAGGAGGATGATTCAGTATATATTGGGGAAAGGGCAAACAAACGTTCAAAAAATGTGAACATTGAAAAGCATTCTGATAGAAGTTATGAACATCTTGACGGGTTTTATTGGTAAAATAGGCTTTTACGCGTTGCAATTGCACCGTGTCGCCGGGCTCATTCGATTTTAAACTTTGCGGCAAATCAGCCGGTGGCAGTGGTGGTCCTGGCAAAAGAAGATAAATAGTAATAACAAAACCCACTAGCCAATATGATTTGCGAATCCATTTCATTGAAAAAGACGGCTGCGCCCTAAAGAATAATGTAACTTTTTTATCTTGCGCTGGCCGATGACTTTGGCCGGCACTCCACCAACAATCGCCAGCGGGGGCACATCTTTGGTAACCACCGCCCCAGCCGCAACTACTGCTCCCCGGCTAATTTTTACCCCGGGAAGAATAATTACCCGGGGCCCGATAAAGACATAATCGCCGATTTCTACCTTCCCCTCAATAGCCTGCATATCTTCACTGTGAATATCATGTTCTGAGTTGTAAATCATCACTTCAGAAGCAACATCAACATGATTGCCAATAAGCAACGGCGCCCGGCCATCCAAAAAAGCCCGGTAACCAACAATAGTATCCTCGCCTATTTTTACTCCCCGGGGATAAAAAAAGCGACAGCCACAATGGATTTTGCTCCCCGAACCAATTTTTACCCCTGAAATTACAAAGAAAAACCTGCGCACTGCCCAAATTGGACAGTTGGTTACCCAGTTCAAAATCATCAGCCAAAAGTCTAAAAACCAGTTCTGTATCCTTTTAATTACCTTATTTTTCGCCCGCTGGAAATCTAATTGCCTACCCATCCGATCAAGAAGAACAATTTTGGGAGGAAAAAAAGAGATATCAATATTACTGCCAATCTTCATTTTATCTCGCCGGCAATCTTTAATAACTGGTCAAGAATAATTTTACTACACCGCTGCCAGGTAAACAATTTTTGCCGCTGGTAACCAGCTTTTATCAACTGCCGGCGTAACTTTGCGTCTGTCAAAAGTTTTTCCAATCCCCAACTAATCGCCTCAACATCGTTAGGATTAACTAAAAGACCAGCCTCACCAACTACCTCTGGCAAACTTCCCCTATCCGAAGCCAGAACCGGAACTTTAGCAGCCATAGCTTCCAAAACAGGGATACCAAATCCTTCCCAAAAGGAAGGCAATGCGAATACTTTGGCCCCTTTCATTAACCATCGGACTTCTTCATCGGCCACAAAACCGGTAAAGATTACTCGCCTCTCCAAACCTAAAGCTTTTACCTTTTGGAAAATATCCTGGTAAAGCCATCCCCTTTTGCCGGTAATAACCAGCTGAACATCTTTCCTTGCCAGCCGGCGGAAGGCCTCGATAAGACCGGTAATATTTTTACCTGGTTTAAGGGTGCCTAAATACAAAATATAATCGCCCCTGATACCATATTTTTCTTTTACTTTTCTCAAAGTAAGCGGCGGTTTAACAGCTTGATTAGCATTAGTTTTCTGCCAACCCGGATAGGCAACTATTATCTTCCCTGGCTTAAGATGATAGGTCTTTATAATATCCTTCTTGGTAAATTGAGAAATGGCGATAACCTTCCGGGCTCTCTTGACTGACCGCCAAGTCCAATATTTTAATTGCCAAAAATCTTTCCTAGTAAATTGCTCCGGCCAGTGCAAGAATCCCAAATCCATCACCGAAATGACAAAAGGAATTGGCGAAAAACCGGGCCCATAATGAGACGGCGAAAAGAGCACTCGGGGGCGAGGCGCGCCAAAATACAAACGCTTAACCAAACCTGTCCAGGTCCAAAAAAATCGCGGGCCAAAAACTTCGTAACGCCACCAACTCGTTTGCCGAGGAAAATCTTTCTGGGGCTGAGCAGCTAGAAATACTCGAATCTCTATTGCCCTTTTACTGTATTGGTTCCGCTTCTTAATCTCCCGCCACATTCCCCACAAGACTTCAAAGGCAAAGCGGTTGCTCCCTACCCGCTTGGCCACGTTCGCCTCATTGCCATCGATAGCAATGATCATTTTCTGTCAGCCACAACCATTAATTCTAGATAATAATTCGCTTCTTTAAAAATCCAGAAAAACACCCTAGCGACTACCCTCTTTAGAAATAACGGGGCGCTAAACAATTCTGGGAAAATACTTATAGCCGGCAACCTTTCGGTATCAACGATTGCCCTAATTCTAAAACCATTTTCTGCCAGTAATCTCTTGACGCTTTCTCGACTATATACTCGCCGGTGCGTTTTATCAAGATGGTGTTTGAAAATAAGACCACGACGCAATAAAACTTTAGGTGTTTCTTGAGGAACGATAATAATGAAACGCCTCCCTACCCTCTTAGCTTCCTGAATTGCTTGGACTTCATCATCAAGGTGTTCCAAGGAGCTGATCATCAAAACAGTATCGAAGCTATCATTTCTAAAAGGTAGTTTTTGAGCATCGGCTACTATAAAGTTACCTTTAAGACGTCTTTCAGCTTGATCAACAAATTCTTTAACAAAATCTACTCCGGTAACATCGTATCCCAAACGACTGAAATAATCCACCCAAAGGCCACTGCCACAACCTATTTCTAAAATTCTTTTTCCCAAAAGATAAGATTGTATCAATTGAGCACGCTGCTTATTTATCCTGGCCGTTTTTGGCCCCCAACCAAACTTATCAGCAGCTTTCAAATAATATTGTTTGTCATTGTTTTGGCTAGTCACTTTTATTTACCCACCAACCGGTAAACAGCTAAAGTTTCCCGGGCGGTTTTAACCCAACTGAATTGCTTCACCCGCTGCCGGCCAGCCATTACTAGCCGCTTGCTCAATTTTACATCCCCTAAAATTCGTTCCATCGCCCTACTAAGTTGCGCGAGAGAATGGGGATCAACCAACAACGCGGCTCGGCCAGCTATTTCCACCATGCTGGAAAGATTGCTAGTAATAACTGGAACCCCAAGAGCAAATGCCTCTAAAATTGGTAGCCCAAAACCTTCATAAAGCGAGGGGTAAACCAGAGCGCGGGCACCAGAAAAAAGATTGAGCATTGCCCGCCGCGGCAAAAACCCGGTTAGAACAACTCCCGGCGGTAATTTTTGCTTTGGAGCATAATTGCCCACAATGACTAACTGCGCCTTTTTCCTTAAATCGCGATTTCCGGCAAAGGCTTCCATCAGCCGCGCAATGTTTTTTCGTGGCGCCATTGAGCCATAAGCTAAAAAATAAGGCTTATTAAGGTGATATTTCTTTTGCCACTGCCTTTGTTCTTCTTTCTTTACCTTAAATGTTTCTGCATCTCGGGGCACTCCCTCATAAATAACTTTTAAACGCTCTTCTTCTATCCCCAACAATTTTTTTATTTCTTCCTTGGTAGCCCGAGAAATGGCAATAACCATCGCTGCTTCCTGCTTCACCCAGCGAAGGCGCCTTTTCTGAACGGCCAAAATTTTCGCCGGCACCGTTTCTGGCCAACGGAGAAAGGAAAGATCGTGGATTGTGGTTACCACTTTGGCTTTTTCACTAGGCGGCTGGGCCCAATCCGAAGCGTGGAAAACATCAACCGGACCGGCCAGCAATTCCAACGGCACGATATGGGC
>WFSR01000015.1 GCA_015485895.1 Candidatus Microgenomates bacterium
GAAAAATACGGCATTGGCAAATTTGTCAAGGACTGCAAGGCCCGGGTTCGCAAATATTCCCGGATCCAAACCCAACAGTCAATCCGCCTCGGCTATTTCATGGATTGGGACAATTCTTACTACACCATGAGCGAGGAAAACAACTACATGATTTGGCACTTTCTCAAGAAAGCTTGGCAGGAAGGCTTGATTTATAAGGGCAACGATGCCGTCCCTTGGTGCCCCCGCTGCGGGACGGCCATTTCCCAACAGGAAATCAGCGAGGGGGGACATCAGCAGCGGACTCACCAGGCAGTCTTCATGCGCTTCCCGGTTATCCGCTCTGGCCAACCAGCGGCCAAAAATGAATTCCTTCTTGTCTGGACAACCACCCCCTGGACGATTCCCGCCGACACTTTGGTGGCCGCCCACCCGGAAATCCAATACGCCCGGGTCAAGTGGCAGGGCAACCATTATTGGCTGGCTAAAAAGTTGATCCCGGCTGTTTTTGGCCAAGACCTCACCCCGGAAAAAGTCGTTACCGGCCAGCAGTTGATTGATCAAGAAAAAATCAGCCACTACCAGGCCCCTTTTGCCGAATTGCCAATCATCAAAAAGATGGCTAAAAATCCGCATTTTCATGCCCTGGTTCTTTCTAAAGATTTGGTTAACGAAGAAGAAGGCACCGGCCTAGTCCACATCGTTCCCGGCGCCGGCACCGAAGACCACCAGTTGGTCAAAAAAGAGTTGGGTTGGAGCGACGTCATCTTTCCGGTTGTTGATGAAGAAGGTAACTATATTGCCGGTTATGGCCCTTTTAGCGGCAAAAATGCCAAAAAACACCCGGAGTTGATCATTGACTATCTGCGCCAAAAAGATGGCGGGCGCTATTTCTTCCGCACCCAAGCCTATACCCATCCTTATCCAGTTTGCTGGCGTTGCGGCACCGAACTCATCTGGCGCTTGGTTGACGAATGGTATATTGCCATGGACAAGAAAACCTCCACCGGCAAAACTTTGCGCCAACGGATGATTGCCGTCGCCAAGAAAATCCACTGGATTCCCGGCTTCGGCCTCAAACGCGAACTAGACTGGCTGAAAAATATGGGCGACTGGATGATTTCCAAAAAGCGCTATTGGGGCTTGTCATTGCCCGTTTGGGAATGCCCCTATTGCGGCCATTTTGAAGTTATCGGCTCCCGCGAAGAATTGGAAAAGCGGGCCGCCAAAGGTTGGGCGGAATTTGCTGGCCACTCCCCCCACCGCCCCTGGATTGACAAAGTCCAAATCCGCTGCCCCAAGTGCGGCCACCTGATGCACCGCGTTCCTGATGTTGGTAACCCCTGGCTTGACGCCGGCATTGTTCCTTTTTCCACCCTGATCGACCCTAAAACTAAAAAAGTCAGCTATCTCGGCGACAAAAAATATTGGCGGCAGTGGTTCCCAGCCGACTTAGTCTTGGAATGCTTCCCCGGTCAATTCCGCAACTGGTTTTATTCCCTCATCGCCATGGCTACCCTTTTGGAAGATACCAATCCCTACCGCACCCTTCTTGGCCATGCTCTCGTCCGCGACGAAAAAGGCGAAGAAATGCATAAATCCAAGGGCAACGCCATTTGGTTTGACGAGGCGGCCGAAAAAATGGGCGTCGACACCATGCGCTGGCTTTTTGCCCGGCAAAAGCCGGAATTCAACCTCAACTTTGGCTACCACATTGCCGCTGAAGTCCGCCGCCAATACCTTTTCCTCTATTGGAACAGCTATCGTTTTTTCAAAACTTACACCCAATTGCACCACTGGCAACCATCAGAGAGAGCTATGCCACGCCAACCAGGCGTTTTGGACCAGTGGATTCTTTCCCGCCTGGAGACAACCAAAAAGTTGGCTAGCCAGCACCTTGACACTTACCACCACCAGGAAGCGCTTTGGGCGATAGAAAAATTCCTCGCTGACCTGTCAACCTGGTACATCCGCCGCTCCCGCGACCGGGTTAACTTTTTGCCCGATCAGGCCAGCCGCCAGCAAAAAGAGGCTGCCCACCGCTGTCTAGCCACCCTCCATTATGTCCTCAGCCAAATAACTTTGCTTTTGGCGCCCTTTATCCCCTTCCTTACCGAAACTGTTTGGCAAAACTTGCGGGGCCACGAAAAACAGTGGTCGGCCGCTGATTCCGTCCACCTCCAAAATTGGCCCCAGGTGCAGGAAAAATTAATCAACACCCAATTGGAAAAGCAAATGGCGGCGGTCCGGGAAATTGTCAGTCTCGGCCACGCCCAGCGCAAAGAAAAGCAGGTCAAACTCCGCCAACCGTTGGCGAAATTCCGCTGTACTTATCCCCAGGCCCAGCAGCTGTTGGCCCAGAAAGACCAAGGCTTACTTGCCATGATTAAGGAAGAATTAAATGTCAAGGAGGTTGAAATAAAGCCCGGCCCGGAACCCAAAGCTCGGCTAGATACTAAAATTACTCCCGCTTTGGCCGCCGAGGGCGCCGCCCGGGAGCTGATCCGCCAAATTCAAGTTCTGCGCCGCCAAGCCGGTTTAGGTTTAACCGATAAAATCACTATCACCGCGCCCGATTGGCCAAAAGAATGGGAAAAAGAAATTCTCCTCCGCACTAACGCCCAGGCTATCCAAAAAGGCCGCCAGCTGAGCATCAAGCCTCTCGCAACCAGCTAGCAATTCCAAATAAACATTCTTACCCTCCGCTAGTAGTTATCAATACCTCGTCATCCTGATTTTTTGACGAAGGCGAAAAGTTCAGGATCTTCAGTATGAGTATGAC
>WFSR01000016.1 GCA_015485895.1 Candidatus Microgenomates bacterium
AGCTTTAGCCTTTAGGCAGCTCTTCAGGGCTTTTCATTTTTCCTAGTTCCTAGCTCCTAGTTCCTAGTTCCATTTTCACTTTTCACTTTCCACTTCTTTTTCACTTTTCATTTTTAATTTTTCACTTTTCCTAGTTCCTAGTTCCGCTATAATGAGATATGAAGAAACTCGGTTTGGCGGGCGGGGTTATTCTTTTGCTTTTTGGCTTTTTCTTTGTTAAAAATAGATTAAGGAAACCGCCAATGCCAAATGTAACTATCACTTTAACCAGCCCGGCATTTGCTAACGGGGCCTTTATCCCCCGCAAATACAGTTGCCAGGGCGAGGACATCAACCCTCCTTTGCATTGGGAAAACACCCCCCAAAATACCCAATCTTTAGTCCTTATTGTCGATGACCCTGATGCGCCGGCCGGCACCTGGACCCACTGGCTAGTTTGGAATATCAACCCCCAGATCAATGACATTCCCGCCAATAGCTTACCTCCGGGCGCCAATTTGGGCAAAAATGATTTTCAAAAACTGACTTATGGTGGCCCTTGTCCACCCAGCGGCACCCACCGCTACTTTTTCCACCTCTTTGCCTTGAATACCCGACTTAGTTTATCCAACGGCAGCTCCCGCGCTAATCTCGAAAAAGCTATGCAGGGTCACATTTTAGCCCAGGGTGTTCTGATGGGACGTTATCAAAAGGAATAAATGAAAATAAACTACCGCCTTTTAGGGCTTTCTTTTCTTATTGCCATCGTTATCGGTTTTCTCGGCAGCCTTCTTCCTCAATCCCCGCTAACATTATCAGCTCCTCGCCCCCCTCATCGTTATCAAGCCCGGGTATCGTTTGTTATTGATGGTGACACTATCATCCTCGATAATGGCCAGCACATCCGCTATCTGGGCATCGATGCTCCTGAAGATACCCATTACCATGATTGTTTCGGCCATCAGGCCACTCTTGCCAACCGCCGCCTAGTCGACCATCAACTAGTTACTCTCCAATTTGATCGCCAAAAATATGATCACTATGGCCGCCTTCTGGCTTATGTTTGGGTGGGCTCGGTTTTTGTTAATGCTTACCTAGCTCGCCAAGGTTATGCTAGATTAGAGCTTATCCCACCTAACCTAACCTATGCTTCGGAATTAACTAGACTTACACAAGAAGCTCAAAAATACCACCGCGGGCTTTGGCACTATTGTCCTACCAACTATCAACATCATCATCGACCGCTAAAAGATAGGGCGGTATTTCCGTCAAAAACAATGACGGTCCATTAACCTGGCGACGGCCAAAGCGAAATCGCCGCTGAGCATAACTTAAAAACAGTCTTTCTTTAGTTCGGGTAATACCTACATAACAAAGTCTCCGCTCTTCTTCTAATTTCTCCGGATCCCCAGCGCTACGTCCATCGGGGAAGATGCCATTTTCCAAACCGGTTAGAAAAACCGCCCGAAACTCTAGGCCTTTGCTAGCATGAATAGTCATCAACCGCACCGACTCTTGCAATTGCGAATCAACGTCTTTTTCCCCTTGGACCAGAGAAGCGTTATTTAAAAAATCACCCAATTGGGGATATTGCTGACTGACATTAAAAAGTTCCTCGATATTCTGGCGGCGGCGGCGATTATCAACCGTGTCCCGTTTTAATTTATCCCAATAACCACTAGCCGTAACAATTGTTTCCAACAATTCCCCGGTAGTCTTTGTCCAAGGAGTATTATCAGCCACGAATTGACGAACCTTAGCTTGGCGGCGGACACCCATATTGTCACGAATCCGATCCCAAGCCAAAATATCGTCCGGCTGATAAACCACCCGTAGAAGCGCCAAGATATCTTTGACCTCAGCTCGGCTATAAAATCCCACCCCACCAACTAAGACATAGGGAATCTGGCGGCGGAAAAAGATCTCTTCAAAAACACGCGACTGGGCGTTTGTCCGATAAAGAATTGCCATCTCATTTAGGCCCCAACCCTGGCGGCGGAGGGAAACAATTCTGTCGGCAACAAACTCTGCTTCTTGAACTTCTGTTTTAGCCCGATAAAGAACAATTTTTTCACCCGGACCATGCTGGGAGCGAAGATGGAGAATGGGGTGACGATGGTTATGGGCAATAATAGCCCCGGCTGCTGCCAAGATATTAGCCGTGGAGCGGTAATTTTCTTCTAAATTAACGGTGGCCATTTCGGGAAAATCACGCCGTAGAGAAAGCAGGTTATGATAATCCGCCCCCCGCCAGCCATAAATTGCCTGGGAAGCATCCCCAACTACCGTCAAATTCTGCCCCCGGGCTAACAACTTCGTTAACTGATATTGGCTTTTGTTGGTATCCTGATATTCATCAATCAGAAGATAACGGTAGCGGCGGCGATATTTTTCTAAAATCGGCGGGTCATTTTGCCACAATTGGACTGTTTTGAAGAGAAGGTCGGCAAAATCCAGGGCTTTTTGCTGGGCCAAAGCCTCTTGGTATACCCGGTAAATTTCTCCTACCTGGCGCTGGTAATCATTTTCGGCCGTGGCTAAAAATTCATCCGCCTCCCAAAGATTATTTTTCAGTCGGCTAATTTGGGCCCGCAACTTAGCCACTGGCCACTCCTTTTCGTTCCGGTGAAATTTTTTTAAAATTTTTTGCAGAAGCCGTTTTTGATCATTTTCATCATAAATAACAAAATTCCGATCGACGCCCATTTTAGGTCCATCCCGGCGCAAAATCTGGACCGCAAACGAATGGAAAGTGCCAGCAAAAATACCCCTACCGGGCATTTTTATCCTCAACTGACCCAATAATTGCCGCAACCGTTGGCGCATTTCCCCAGCCGCTTTATTAGTAAAAGTTAACAACAAAATGCACTCCGGTGAAATATTTTTTTCGGCAATCAACCAAGCTGCCCGATAAGTCAAAACCCGCGTTTTGCCGCTGCCGGCGCCAGCGAGCACCAAAAGTTGGCGGCCGTCATAGGTCACTGCTTTCCGCTGGGCTGGATTCAAATCCCGCCAAAAATCCATCAAAGTTTGTTGAGATAATAAACCTTACTCTTCCCCGCCTGAGCAACTATCGTCCCCCACTTTTGAAAGCGAGTTTCGTCCAAATCAGGATAATGGTCTCGCTCGCGGCTGCCGATAATCACATAGCGAACATGGTATTTCTTAAGAAGATAGCGAGCAACTGTTTTATTTTTCCCTTGGTAAATTGCCTCTACCTCCTTTTGGCGCCGGGCAGGAATCTCATAACCGCCACGCCAAAGCCATTCATGGACCAACCAACCCTCAACCGTCGGCAGGCCAGTATAAGCAGAAAGGCGATCATCATGGGTATAACTTTGCCCAGCGGCCTCTAAAATTACCGGTTGGCCATGGAGATGGTTAAGCCAAAGGTAAATTTGATAGTCGTCGGCCATTTTTTGGCGAAACCAACGGCGGCCATCCAGACCTTGGTAACGCTTAATAGTTAGCCGGCCGTAGTAACCCCGGACTGCAAAAACAATAAAAAGCAATTGGGCGGCTGCCCCTAAGCCCATCGCTACCAGAGTTAGACGGAACCACCAGCGACCTGATTTAGTAGCTAATTGGCGAAAACGAGCAAAAATATAGCCACTGGCCAAAGCGTAAAGAACAAAAGCTTGGTAAACCAATTTAAACATCGTGTTGGCCCGGTGGTAGCCAACAGCATAAATATCCCGAACATAGATGACTTCCGGCAAAAAAACTAAAAATGTCGCCCAAACTGTCAAAGCCAAAACAAACCGGTCCATTTTCTGCCGCCTTTTCTGCCAGACAAGCACTATCCAATAAAAAGCGGCCACCAACCAAAAAAATCCCCACAAAATAAGCAATTGCCACCAAAGGGAATGGGTTGGAGTAAAGGCGATACCCTGGGTGATAGAATGGAAAGAAAAATAAAAAGGCAAAGCGGTCAGCAAGGCCGCCAACAAGGTTAAGCTGCCAAATTGAAGCCAGCGGCGCCAGTTATTTTTCCAATAAAAGCCGGTTACCAGTGCCAGGAGGCCACCATAAATGGGAAAATCCCAAGCGTTGGTGGTAAACATAATGCCCAAAAGCCAGCCTAAAAATGCGGCCATTCCCCAACGGAAACGGCAGCGAATAAAAATACCCAAACTAAAAAGAAAAAGCAAAACCAGTGGTAGACCATTAAGGTGAGCATGGAGATCGGCAACGATAAAAGAGTAACTAGGAAACTCATGAATGGTTCGATCATGAGGATTGGGAGGGTAATAGCCGATAAAGCGGGTGGCATTGGGATACCAATAATGGGCTGGGCCATCCTTAAGAACGAAAACAATGGTGTGCAAGTTACCACCAAGGGTAAAAAGCAAAACCCCAATAAGTGCTGCCGCCCACAAATATCGTTTTTGCGCCAATCGGGTAACTCGGTCGCTAAGCCAGCTTAAGATAAGCACCAAGCCACCGCTAAAAGCGAGGGCAAAAATGGTAGCGATAAGGAGATTGTAGGCGATAAACGAAGGGAGCCCGCTAAAAAGGGTTAAGATGGCAGCTTGGAAATGACCAAAATAATAGTAATTAATCGATTGGCCGGCAAACCAGGGATCGGCAGGAGGTAACCAGTGACTACGAAGGATAGAATTCAGAAAGCCAAAATCCATGAACTTCTCTAGGCCATCAATGTTGGGTTGGAAACCTCGCAACAGGCTCCAACCAGTAAGAGTCAAGCCAAAAATAAGCTCACTGACAATTATGAATTTTATTTCCCCACCAGCTAGCCAGGGACGGTCTCGCCAAGCTAGCCAAATGCTGACTGCTAAAAGCAGTAAAACCACCAGAGAAATTGCTCCTAAAGAAAAGGGTAAAATGTGGAAAGTGGCCAGCCAAAAAACAGTATAACTAATAATGGCTGTGGTTAGAATTTTGGCAAAAATCCAGCCAAAGGCCCAAAAACGCCGCGGGGCTAATTCACGCCAAAGGGGGAAAGAAAGGCCGCCCCAAAAAAGCAAGAAAAGCCACCAACGGAAAATAATTCCCAGATCATTAAAAAGCAGTTTCATTCTTCTTTTTAGGCCAAAAATAATAAATTAAAAACAAAACTGTACCCAAAAACAAGCCACCAAGAATATCAATGGGATAATGAAGGCTAAAATAAACCCGGCCATAATTAACCAAAAAGATAATTGGTAGAAGAACCAAAAGCCACCACCAGCGAATCAAAAAAGCAAAACCGAGAACTAGAGCCGAGCGAAGACCGTGGCCGGAAGGAAAGCTCCCCCGTGAATAATGGCCCAACCAGGGCGGGGGAAGACGGTGAAGACGGTAAAAAGGCCGCGGCCAAGGTGAAAAGTGCTTACCGAGAATTTCAATTATTTCCGAAATTATCAGCAAACCCAAAAAAGCCAAAAAAGTCTTCGGTTGGCGGAGAAAAAAATAAGTCGCCAGAGCCAGAATTAAAAGCCACAAAGCCCAATGGGAAAAGAAAAACAAAATAGGAATAAAATGACTTGTCGCTGGTTGCCAAAATAAAAATGAATGTATCATTTCACTCTATATTTATACACCTGAAAAGAGATAAGGCCCAAGAAAACCCCAAACCAAAGAGTTGAGAAGCGGACTAACAAAGTGGCCACTACTGCTAAACCGGTCGGGACATGAAGAAGAGCAATTAATAAACCGGCCACCGTCGGTTCGGCAACACCGACGCCACCAGGCAAGGGAATTCCAAAACCGATCGCCGCCGAAAAAGAAAAAATAAAAAAGGTTGTTAAAAGCCAATCTAAAGTAAAAGGCCGGCCCACTACCTGAGCTATTAGATAGCTGCTGCCGGCCATCTGGATACTCCAAGCGCACAACCCTAACAAAAAACCCACTAATAAAAAGCGAGGTTTAGTAAGGAAAGCAGCTTGATGGTAGAAATTAAGCAACTTTTGGGCTAAATAACGGTAACGCTGTCCCAGCCAACGCTGAGGCCAATCGAGTAATTTTTCTGCATATTGGGGAAATTGCAAACCCACCAAAAAAAGGACTCCTAAAAAAGTAACGCCCGATAAAAGAGGTAAGCCGAGGCGAAAACGGAGAACTCCTAAAGTCATTAGCGAAAGCATTGCCAGAGAATCGGTGAATCTCTCAAAGACTACCACTGCCAAAGTCTTACTCGCCCTCACCCCGGTGACCTGTTTAACCAACCAAGGCTTAAGTACTTCTCCGGTCCGCAGGGGAGTTACCACCGTGGCTAAACCAGAAAAGAAAATGAGAGCTGATTGATATTGATAAAGCGGCCGTTTCGTTCTCTGACGTTTCAGCACCCGGGTCAGAAAAAAATTCCAGCGCCAAAAACGGAAAAAATAACTTCCTAACGACGCCAAAAG
>WFSR01000017.1 GCA_015485895.1 Candidatus Microgenomates bacterium
ATTTGTTGTCCTGTTCATATACGTAAGGGTGGGATATAAGTTAGTTTTAGTTAAATAAAGATTCTCTTTTAAGCTGATTTTTGATTGGGTAAGGCTTTAAGTTGAATATTTCAGAAATTCATGGTAGTATGAAAATATGATAAGGGTATCTAGCGACTATAGCGAGATCGTTAAATCAATGGAGAGGGGGCAGGTTACTATCCCTATCAAAATTAGGGAAAAATTGGGAATTGGCCCCCGAACTTGGTTGTGGGTTAAATTGGTAGGGAATAAAATTTTAATAGAGCCCGTTAAAACAAATAGAAAGGGAAAGCAATTTTTGTCAGCTCTGAAGAGTATTGCCTCTGACAGCAAAAGCTATTGGGGTAAAAGGGATGATCAAGTATTAAAGAAAATAAGAAAAAAACTTTGCAAAGATTTAAAAAGCTTTCCGGATGAAACGAGTTTTGGTAGATACCAGTGTCATCATTGATTTTTTGCGGCGCAAAAATAAAGAAGACTCAATTTTTTACCAGCTTTTTTCTAAAGAGGAAAACAAGCCGGTAATAGCCTTGGTTACCATTAGCGAGCTTTGGGCCGGGAAGGGCATGGAATTAAGAGGAACTGCGGCAAAGGTCAACAGGTTGATTGGAAATATTGAGGTTCTTGTTCCCGATTTAGCGGTTGCAAAAATGACTGGCAAAATTTTACGACAAGTTGACTATACAATCGCCTTTCAAGATGCCCAAATTGCCGCTTTTGCCAAGAGAGAAAAATTATCGGTTTTAACTTTAAATCAAAAAGATTTTAGAAAAGTAAAGGGATTAAAACTTCTTTAGTTTCTTTTTGATTAGCCCCAAATAGTGCCAACATTGCCAGTTAACAACGGAGAGGAAATAAATCCAAAAAATTAAAAAACAAACTATGGGGTGTAAAAACCAAGCAATATCGGGAATTTTACGGAAACCCCGAGTGGCATCAACGGTGGGCTTAATAATGGTGAGTGAATAGAGAGAATAAAGAATAATTTTTCGACGATCTCTTTTCTTGTCATAAAGCAGGTAACGTCTTTTGGATAAATCTTTTAAATAGAGACTTTCCATGTACTTCTTTCTCTTGGCAAAAAAGTGCCAAAACCTTTCCCCGCTGTCATGAATAATATTGTCTTTAGCGACAATGTATTTGTTATATCCTTGTCTTACTAAATCTAAATTAACATCGATGTGAAAAAAGTATTGCGGGGATACTTTGGCTTTTAGGAGAATTTGCCGTTTAATGAGGAAACCATTAGCTCCAACGGTGGGGAGATTATTTTCATTAAATTCCACCAAAAAGTAATCGCCGCGATCTTTTACTTTACCAGCTAATTGCCACTGGGAGGAAAAATACGATTGTCGATCGGCGCGTTTTAGAAACCAGGCAACAGGATCGTTCACTCCAAAAAGGGCAAAGTAGCGATTGAGCATTTTTGCTTGGCGGCGATAGGCATAACGCCAAGGGTAACAGGCGATTGCTTCTGGTTCTTTTGCGAGAAGGGAGACCATATTAGCTAACCAATGGCGGTGGGGAAGGATATTGTCGTCGTCTACCTGGAAAATAAGTTCATTGTGGGCTTTTGCCAAGGCTAACGCTTTAGCAGCTTCGGGACTGCCAGTATTTTCGGGGACTATCTGGCCGCCATATTTTTTAATGATTTGGGGAGTGTTATCTTGAGAACCACCATCGGCAACGATAATTTCAATCTTGCTTTGGTCATAATCTTGATTACGGACGCTGGCAAGGCATTTTTCTAAAGTGTTGCCACTGTTAAGGGTGGCCATGATAACGCTAATGCTTTTCATAGTTTATTATATACTTTTGAAGCTTGCTTTCAGAGAGGCCGGTTCGTATAATGGGGATACCAATGAAATTTATCGTTTTGTTGTGGCTCTTTTTACAAGTAATTTGGCTTTTGGGGTGGGAGATTGGTCAAAAGTTGTTACCGCTGCAGCCTAATTTTCTTGGTCGGGGCCTTTTTGGCACTCGAGCTCCCCATCCTCTCCTTTGGTCACGGGCTAATTTTGATGGCTTTTATTATGTCAAAATTGCCCGTGACGGTTATCAATATTTACAACAAGCTTTCTTTCCGGGTTACCCTCATTTAATTCATTTTCTCCATCACTTGAGCGGCATTTCCTATCTTTTTGCGGCATTAATAATTTCTAACCTTAGTTTCTTGTTAGTTCTCTATTTCCTCAAAAAGCTGCTTCAATTAAAAGGTTATCCTGCTGGCTTAATTAAAAAGATTCTTTTGGTTTTGGTGCTTTTCCCCACTTCTTTTTATTTTTTAGCCGCCTACACAGAATCATTGTTTCTTCTTTTTGTTATCCTTTCTTTTTATTTCTTGGAAAAACGCCACTATCTTTGGAGCGGCTTTTGGGCAGCTTTGGCAGCTTATACCCGGCCGGTAGGAATTTTTATGGTCCCGGCTTTGTGGGTGGGATATTACCAGCAAGTAAGCCGGCGCCAACTGAAGCAACGTTTGCAAGCAGCCCGGGAAAAGATAAAAGGACATCGCTGGCATTATCTTTGGCGGGCTCTGAAGCGGCGTTGGGATTCGTTTCGAGACTTATTTTGGCTTACCCTGGGTGGGCTTGGTTTTTTAAAATATGCCTATTTTCTTCAAAAAACCCAAGGCGATTGGCTTTATTTTGCCCATGTCCAGCCTGGTTTTGGCGCCCAACGCTCAATCAACAAAGTAATTCTCATTTACCAAGTTTTTTGGCGCTACCTAAGGATGATTATCACCGTTAACCGGCACCAGTGGCTCTATTTTAATGTCTGGTTCGAATTTCTTGTTTCTTCACTGTTTTTAGGCCTCCTTTTGTGGGGGTGGTACCGCTGGCAAAAATACCGTCTTTCTTATGGCTGGCTAACTTTTGCCAGCCTTGCGTATTTGGTGCCGACCTTAACGGGAACTTTTTCCTCAATGCCCCGCTATGTTTTGGTATGTTTTCCCGCTTTTATTGTTTTGGCGGCCCTCTTAGAAGAAAGTAAAAAAACTGCCTGGGGGCGGAAAATATTCTTGGAAAAAGTTTATTTGGTAGCCAGCGGCCTTTTGCTCTTTCTGACTACTATTCTCTTTATCCGTGGCTATTGGGTTAGTTAGTTCTTATGAGATATTTCTTACGGCTCTTCTATCATCCGCTTTTTCGGGGAAGCTTTATCCTCTTTCTTGGTTCAGCTGCTGGTAGCTTACTAGGTTATTTTTTTCATGTTTTTAGTGGTCGATTATTGTCTACGGCGGACTATGGGATACTAGAAAGTTTTTTGGCCTTGCTTTACATCGTGAGTGTTTTTACTGGAGCTGTTTCCTTAACATCAATAAAAATAATCGGTGGTTTGGGTGATAACCAAGTTAGGAGTGGTATTTCTGCTCTTGAGAGAAAAGTTCTTATTCCAGCTCCTTTGCTCAGCGTTATTTTTTTAGCATTTTCGCCATTTTTTATGCATTTTTTGCATATTACTATGCCTCTTTTTTACATAACTTTGGTGGTTTTGCTTTTTCTGGGATTTTGGGGTGCGATTTACGGTGGGGCTTTTAGTAGTCGGCTGCGTTTTGAAGCGGCTGCTGGGGTAAGTGTTTTTCAGACGGCCGTGAAATTAATTTTGGTAACTGCTTTATTGATGTTGGGTTGGCGGTTGCGGGGAGTATTCATAGGAATGATAATCTCTAGCATATTAGGGCTACTTTTGTCTTTTTGGCTGGTAAATAAATTTTGGCCGGTCAGAGTGATATCTCATTTGCATTTAAATGGTTTTTGGCATTTTTCTATTTTAAGTTTAGGTTTAAATTTTCTGGCGACTTCTCTTTATAGTACCGACATCCTTTTGGTTAAGCATTTTTTTACTGCTTCTTTGGCAGGGCTTTATGCCAGCGCTTCGGTCAGTGGTAAAGCGATTTTCTTTGCTGCAACAATAGTTTTAGGTGTTGCCTATCCGCTTTTTGTAAAATACCAGCGAAAACCACGGCAGGAAAAATTGGCATTTTGGCTTACTTTTGGATTTATTGTTACTGTTGGCACCGGTGGAGTAATTTTCTTTAGCGTTTTTCCCCACCTTTGGCTTTCTCTCCTTTATGGTCAACGTTATCACGCCGCCGCCCCATTGTTACCTCTTTTTGCTTTATTTATGAGTGCTTTGGCAGTTTTGAATTTACTAATGCAATTTACATTGGCTCGTAAAGATAAGCGTGGGCTTTATTTTATGGGTCTTGCCTTTGGTGTGCAAATAGTTCTTATTTTATTGTGGCATCAAACCTTGTGGCTGGTAGTTTTTGATTCGTTGATAGCAACTTTATTAGGTTTATTATTAGCGGTAATTTTATTGTTGCCAGGGGAAAAGGGTTTGTTAAAAATCTTACCCTAGCCAGTGTTTATTCGGAAATTAAGCTCGGAGTCGTAGCGCCAGTGGCGGTGGTTGTTATCGGCGTAATAATGAAGAATGCGGAGGCGGTAGAAAACTGCTAGAGTGTCGATAAACATTTCCCAAGTAGTTTTCCAACGGATGGTGGAGGTAAAACGGAAATTCTCGGGGTCAATTTTCACCGGAGCTTCGTAGATGCGCTGGTAGCCGAGATAACGGGCAACCGCTAAAAGCTCAATGTCAAAGGCAAATTTTTTGACCAAAAGGCGGGGCAACACTTTGGCCAAGACGGGGCGGCGGAAAATTTTGAGGCCAGTTTGGGTATCGCGGAGATTAAGGCCAAAAAGAAGATGGACCAAAAGTTGGTAGCCGCGGCTGTAAAGGCGACGCAAAAAGGGGTATTCGACCTGAGAGACAGGGTGGCGCTTTGAACCAACAATAATGTCGGCTTGGTACCATTCCATGTGGGCGATGGCCATAATAATGCCGTTGGGATCAATATCCATACCGGCGTCGATGAAGGCGATGATATCGCCTCGGGAGCGGGCCATGCCGTAACGAACAGCGTAGCCTTTGCCGTGGTTGGTGGGATAGCCATAAACGCGGATGCGGCGATTGGCTAACTGCCGGGCTCGCTGGTAAGTTTTGTCAACTTGGCCATCGACAACACAGATAATTTCGTATTTATAGGGGGTCTGCTGGAGAGTTTTATCGAGGCGTTGCAGGTCACGGCGAATAGTTTTCTCCTGACGGTAGGCAGGGACAATGATGGAAAGAAACAAAGATTGGGTTTTTTTCATAAACTGGCTAATTATAGAAGAAAAAAATCCAAACCTCAAAATAGAATATGGAACTAGGAACTAGGAGCTAGGAAAGAAAAGGGCTAAGGGCTAAGGGCTAAGAAAGTGAAAAATGGAAAGTGAAAAGTGGAAAAGAAGTGCGGAGTGAAAAGTTAAAAAACCCTGATTACCTAGGTGTCAACCTAATCCACCTCGGAGGTGTCCCAGGTTGGCACCTGGGTCAATCCATTACGGAGAGTCTGTTTGAAAAGGATTGGTAGCAGGGGAGCGAGAACTAGGAAAGTGAAAAGTTAAAGAATGGAACTAGGAACTAGGAATAATAAGCACCAAATCCCAAATCCCAATTTCCAAACCTGCCCCGACGTTCGTCGGGGCAAATCCTAATTACCAAAATCCTAAATCTTAAACAAATCCAAATGACCAAAATCCAAATGTTCAAAACATTTCTTTTTCTTTTGTCTTTTGTTTTGGTCATTTGATCATTTGGTAATTTAGTTATTGTTTAGGATTTAGAATTTAGGATTTTGGTATTGCCCCGACGTTCGTCGGGGCAGGTTTGTGATTTGGTGCTTGGAATTTAATGTTTATTTGGTTTGATCAGATGCTAAAATGGGGAAATGAAAAGACAATGGCCGTTGGTTTCGGTAATTATTGTCTGTGAAGGCTGGAATCACTTCCTGGCCGAAACTTTACCCCATTATCAGGAATTAGATTACCCAAATTTTGAGGTTATTGTTTTCTCAACTGAACCGATTAGGCATCAATTGCCTCGGGTGCGTTTTCTCCATGATGAAAAAACTCGCCACCAACCAGCATTAAAACGTGACCTGGCGGCTGAGGCAGCCCGCGGCGACATTTTGGCTTTTATTGACGATGATGCCTATCCTTCGCCGGAGTGGTTAAAAATGGCTATTCGCCACTTTGCCGATGAGCAAGTTGTGGCTGTTGGCGGGCCGGGGGTTAATCCGCCTCAAGCCGGAGCGTTGGAAAAAGCGGCCGGTTGGATTTCGGCAAGTCCTTTGGGTGGTTGGGGACAAACTTACCGGTTTATCCCCCAGCGGCAACGGTGGGTTGATGACTATCCCTCGATGAATTTTCTGGTTCGCCGCCAAGATTTTCTTCGGGTGGGCGGTTTCGACTCGCTTTATTATCCCGGCGA
Organism: Candidatus Microgenomates bacterium; assembly: GCA_015485895.1. Taxonomy (GTDB): domain Bacteria; phylum Patescibacteriota; class Microgenomatia; order UBA12405; family UBA6130; genus S016-97. The sequence continues at coordinate 6,343 of WFSR01000017.1, forward strand.
AGACACCAAGCTTTGCCTAGATTTAACTCAAAAATTAAAGAAGAAAATTTTCTACGATCCTCAGGTTTTGGTTTATCATCATAAGCGGCCCCTTTTTCGCCGTTACTTAGTCCAGAATGGCCGTTTTGGCCGCCACCGGGGTAATTTTGCCCGTTTTTTGCCGGCTAACTCCCGGCGCTGGTTTTATTTCGTGCCGCCGCTTTTTGCCTTAGGCTTTTTTGGCGGCTGGCTTTTATGGCTGTTACCAAAATGGCCTCTAATTCTTTTTCTTCGCCGTATTTATGAATTCACTTTGGGGCTATACGCCGTTCTTTTATTAGCTAACGCCCTTTGGGTTGTCCGCAAGAGCCATTCAGTCAAAATAGCGTTTTTAACTATATTGGGCATTTTGCCGATGCACCTTTATTATGGCCTCCAATTCATTCGTGGTTATTTCAGCCGCCGTCTTAACGATACCTACGGCCGGGCGGAGTGATGAAAATGGTAAAAGGAATATTTGTTTTAGAAAAATTAACCCCGGCAAAGGCGCAAAAGCTAGTAAATTTAGGTGCTGATGCTGTTTTTGTGAATTATCAACATCTTAATAAAGATGTGGCTGCTAAGTTGCATCAAGAGGGCATTAGAGTCTACATTGAGGTGGGTATTTTTGTGGGCGAGGGGCTATTGCGGAAATATCCCGATGCCCGGCCCATAGCTAAGAATAGTCAGCCGATGGAGAAAATCGATTGGTATGCTGGTGTTTGTCCAAATCATCCCCGGGTACGTCGGGAAAAATTAGCTTTGATCAAAAGAATTGCTAAGACGGGTATAGCCGATGGTATTTGGTTGGACTTTATTCGCTATCCTGGCCACTGGGAGGGAGTAAGGAGCGCTAAAATGCCGGAGTATTGCTTTTGCCGGAACTGCCGGCGGAAATTTGCCCGGGATGTTGGTGGAACAATGGAGGGAGAACCGTGGATAGCTTGGAAATGCCAACAAATCACTGATTTTGTGGCCCGAGCGAAAGAAATTATCAAAACCGTTGACAACAGCATTCGGCTGGGTATTTTTTCTGTCCCTTGGCGGGAAGAAGATTACGACGGGGCAATTAGGAAAATAATTGGTCAGGACTTCCGACAACTAGCGCCTTTCGTGGATGTTTTTAGCCCGATGGTTTATCAAAAGATGACCGGTCATAATGAAGCCTGGATCGAGAAAATAGTCCGTTACATGGATAAAGTTACCCAAAAGCCAGTTTTGCCAATTATCCAGACTGAAAATAAACCAGGAAAATTATCCCCAGCCGAATTTGAAGAGGAGTTGATCTTCGCCTACCAAAAACCATCTCAAGGAAGTATTGTTTTCTTTTGGGAGGATTTACAGAAAGACCAAGCAAAGCTGCAGACACTTAAGCATTTTTGGCAAGAGCTAGCCTAGCGAACTCCTCTTTTAGTTGATGTTTGATGTTTCTTAGCGGTAATTGGCCATCAATTTCTATTACCTGAGCTATTCGCTTTTCCTTATTAGTAATCTCTTCAATCTGGGATTGAAAATGGAGGATGCCGGTTAATTTCTCGGAAAAGCTTTGCTTTTCCCGGCCCTTTAAAATAACGCGGCCGGCGGCTATCTCTGGCGGGACTTTAATGCGAATAACAATTGGTTGGGCGTTAAATGTCTGGGCTAACTGGTAAACGGCTTGGCGATTTTTAGTAGTGCGGTTATTACTATCTAGAATGACGGAGTAGCCTTGCTGGAGATAAAATTTAGCCAAAGCCTCTTGATAAACATAAGCCTTGTAGTAATCGTCTTTAATAGAATGGCGCAACCAGCGAAAATAAATCATGTCCGCGCGAAGAATAATGCTGGGATGAAGCTTAGCGATAAATTTAGCCAACGTTGTCTTCCCTGATCCGGGGACACCGCAGAAAATTACTACTAACCGGAGCGGCGGCTTTTGTTGAGGCAGTGTTGGCCAGAAGATATTTTTAAGTTTGGTTAAATTATGGGTGAATTCTGGCGATTGGGCGTATGCCTTTAACCGTTCCCGCCAAAAATCATCGAATTTATTTTGGCGCTTACTTTTGCGGACCATTCTAGGACTATTATAGCGTGTTAAGGCTGAATGTAATGCTGTGATAACAATATGCTAAGATAAACTATGCGAGCTGTAATTGGTTATCCGCCGTTAGAATCAAAAAAGGGCATTCCTTTGCTTAGCCAAAACCGCCAGTTCCAGTGGTTTCATGACCCGACTTATATTTATCCGGTGGTGCCGGCCTGGGCAGCTACCTTAGCTAAACAAGCCGGCCATCAGGTTGCCTGGCTAGATGGTATTGCCAGTGAATGGACTTATGCCGAATGGGAAAAACGCCTTCTAAAGAGTAAGCCTGACTTACTTTTCATCGAAACTAAGACGCCGGTGATTAAGAAACATTGGCAAATTATTAACCGTTTGAAGAAAAAAGATCCAAAACTTCTTGTTGTTTTAGCTGGTGACCATGTGACGGCTTTACCGGAAGAAAGCTTCCAAAAATCGGCGGTGGATTTTGTTTTGACGGGCGGGGATTATGATTTTCTTCTTTTAAATTTATTGAATCATTTGGAAAAGAAGGAAAAATTGGAAGCGGGCATTTGGTACCGGACAAAAAGGGGATTGAAAAATACCGGCCAGTTTGTTTTAAACCATGACCTAAATAAATTGCCGTTTATTGACCGTGATTTAACCCAATGGCAGCTTTATGCCTATAAAAATGGTAATTACAAATATTTGCCGGGGACCTATATTATGGCCGGGCGGGATTGTTGGTGGCGGAAGAATGGCGGTTGTAAATTTTGCTCTTGGACCACCCTTTACCCAACTTGGCGGGTTCGGTCGGCCAAAAATGTTCTTGATGAGGTTGGCATGCTAATTGAGAAGTATGGCGTTCGGGAAATAATGGACGACACCGGCACCTTTCCCATTGGCCCTTGGTTGCGAGAATTTGCCCAGGGGATGATTGACCGCGGTTATAACCGGAAAATAAATTTTGATATCAATATGCGCTTTGGGGCGTTAAGCAAAGAGGATTATGCCCTGATGGCTAAAGCTGGTTTTCGTTTTCTTCTTTACGGCTTGGAATCAGCTAATCAAGAAACTGTTGATTGGCTTAATAAGGGGACAAAGATTGCTGCTATTGAAAAAGAATTGGAGATGATTCAAGAAGTCAACCGGGAAACGGGCGGCCATCTTGAGCCTCATGTTACCTGTATGGTCGGTTATCCCTGGGAATCAAAAGAGGAGGCCGAAGCAACGGTGGCCATGACGCGCCGCTTTTTTGACCGTGGCCTAATTAGAACTCTCCAGGCAACGATAGTCATTCCTTATCCCGGGACCCAACTTTTTCGCGAATGCTTGGAGAATAATTGGCTGAAAACAAAAAATTGGGATGATTATGATATGACCAAGCCGGTGATGAAAACCCCGATGGCAGATGAGGAAGTTTTGGCAATAACCCGGGGCATTTATACTTCATTTTTAACCCCGCGTTTCCTTTGGTGGCAAATTACTTCAATTAGAAATTGGCAAGATGTTAAATTTATGCTTCGGGCGGCCAGAAAAGTAATTGGCCATTTTCTAGATTTCCACCGTCACTAATCCTTGAGTATCAAATAAACAACCCCAACCCTCTGTTAGTGATTATCAACGCTTTATCGTCTTAATTTTCCCCGACGGTTGACCTACCTCTCCTGCGTCATCCTGAACTTGCCCTGACCTTCGTCGGAGCAGGTTCAGGATCTTCAGGGGGTGGTGAACCAATAATAAGAGTAATTGCCCACATAGCTGAAGATTCTGAGCCCCCCGATAAATCGGAGTCTCAGAATGACGAGAGAGAAAAAGATAAATACATTTGGGTTTTTTTAGCCTTTTAGGTTTCTATTTAGCGCTTCCTGTTTTGCTAAATTACAAGTGAAACATTCATTTGAGACTTAACACCTAACCCTTGACACGTTGCCAGAAACTCTACAAATATGTGGAGTTTTTGGTAACGTATGATTAGGAGACTAAATTTTGACAATTCGGCGCCATTTTTCTATTATTAGAACTGTAAGTAACATTTATTGTTACAATGAGTTCAAATAATGGAAAATAGTCTTATTTTGGAAATTTATAAAAAGAACCAAACAGTGTTTACTTTTAGGGAGATCTCTCTTTTATTCCCCCGGATACCCTACAACAATCTTAAGAGAAAACTATCTTACTATGTCAAAACTGGCAAGCTCTTGCGCCTTAGAAAAGGTGTCTACGCTAAAGAAAATTTTGACTCGCTCGAATTAGCCAATAAAATTTACCGGCCATCTTACATAAGTTTAGAGACGGTGCTCAAAATGGCGGGGATAATTTTTCAGGAATATGAAACTATATTTTTGGCGAGTTACTTGACAAGAAAGGTAAGTTGTGGAGGAGTAAAAATTTATTATCGCCGGTTGCAGCCAGCGCTGCTCCTTAACCAGGCGGGTATAGAAACTAAGCCTAATTATTCCATTGCTTCTCCGGAAAGGGCTTTTTTGGATGCCATCTATTTATATAAGGATTATCACTTTGATAATCTAAGTCCTCTTAATTGGGATAAAGTGAGAAAACTGGTATCAATTTATCCCACTAAAGCTATTGAGAGACGGGTTAAGGAGTATTTTGCGATTTACCAGCAAAAAAATGATTAATAAGCGAAAACACCGGTTTGTTTTAGTAAGCATCCTTAAGGAAATTTATTCCGATCCAGTTTTGGCAAGTAGTTTGGGATTTAAAGGAGGCACAGCGGCGTTCTTATTTTATGATTTGCCCAGGCTTTCTGTGGACCTCGATTTTGATTTGCTTAAAAAGCAAAACGAAGAAGCGGTTTTCCAAAAGCTAATTACAATTTTAAAAGAATTTGGCGAATTGCGTGAGGCGGTGAAGAAAAGATACACTCTGTTTTTTTTGGTCAACTACGGAAAAGGAGAGAGAAATGTGAAGGTAGAAGTTTCCCGCCGGCCGACAATCGCCAATTACCAGGTACGCCATTATTTGGGCATTCCGATTTTGGTGATGAATAAGGATGAAATGGTCGCTGGTAAGTTGGCCGCCTTATTGACAAGAAAAAAGTTTGCCGCCCGGGATTTATTTGACCTTTGGTATTTCCTGAAAAATGGCTGGCAAATAAACGAAAAAATATTGAAGGCTAAAACGGGTTTGAGCCTACAACAGGCTTTGGAAAAGGCAAGGAAAAAAGTAGCCACGGTTCCCCGCAATCGACTGTTGCAAGGATTGGGAGATTTATTGGAAGAAAGCCAAAAGGAGATGGTGAGAAACAAATTAAAAGAAGATTTGCTGTTTCAAATAGATTTACTTTTGCAAAATATTAATGAAGGAAAGTAAAATTTGGCCTAGAGTTACAAACAGACCATTAGTGGCACTCACGCGGTATCTGTCAGCTGGTGGATAGTGGAGTTTTAGGAAAATCAGAATGGCGATGGCAGGAGACATTTTTGCTGCCAAGTGTTATATGAGCTGAGAGATGCTGCAACCCTTGACACGTTGCCAGAAACTCTATAATATATAGAGTATATGGAAACGTATAATTTAGCAGCCATTACTCACACACTACACGATTCGGGGTTGATTTTGTTTACAACCACCACCCTGAGAAGTCTTTTGGCTGTTAAAAAAGAAAGTTCGTTTTTCAATTTACTAGATAGACTGGTACAAGGAAAAGTGTTGGTAAGGTTAGAGAGGGGGAAGTATGCCTTGGCGGGAGAAAATATCTCCGATTTTGCTTTGGCAAATTTCTTGTATCCGTTTTCTTATATTTCTCTAGAATCAGCTCTTAATTTTTATGGCATTCTTTCCCAGTTTCCTTATGAAATAACCAGCGTGGTGACTAAAAAAACTAAAAGAAAAATTCTCTTCGGCAAAACTTTTTCATATGTTCATGTTAAAAAAACTTTGTTTTGGGGTTACGAAAAAAGAAATGGATTTTTAATTGCGGTTCCCGAAAAGGCGCTTTTAGACCAACTGTATTTGGCAGCTAAAGGCTTAAGGGGTGTTTCGTTAGATGAATATGATTTGTCTTCTCTTAATTTTAAAAGGGTGCAATCTTACCTTAAAAAATACCCCCATTTTCCGCAATTTGATAAAATTATCAGTCGTTTAGGTATTTTTAGTAAAAGATGATTACCAGAGATCAGGTTGCTTTATGGGCTCGCAAGCAGGGAATAAATGAAACAACTATTTTAAGGGAATATTTACAACTTCTATTTTTAAGTAAGCTTTATGCTTTACCCAAGAGTGATAAAATTTTTTTTAAGGGAGGCACAGCGCTTCATTTGATTTATCAAGCGCCGCGGTTTTCAGAAGATTTGGACTTTACGGTTGAATTATCCCAGGCAGTTTTTTTATCTACAATAAAAAAAGCATTCAGCGAAATTTTTAAAGAGGTAGAGGGGAATTTTAAGGAGCGTAGGGTGGTAGCGGGGAAAAAATTTCTTTTGACATTTTTACCTGGCGTTTTGCCTTATAAAGTTTTTATAAGTTTAGATTTTTCTTTTAGAGAGCAAGTGCTAGAGCCGTCTAAATCAATAATTAAAACTAATTATCCGGTGATTTTTACATCTTATGTGCATCATCTTTCCAAGGATGAGATTTTAGCTGAAAAAATCAGAGCCACTTTAACTCGTCAGAAGGGAAGAGATGTATACGATCTGTGGTTCTTATTAAGCCAAGGAGCTTCAATGAAGGCGGCGTTGGTGAGAAAAAAGTTAGCGTATTATCAGCTAAAGCATATTAAACCTGAAAAGATCATCGAGAGGATCGAGGCAATGCCTTCGGAGCAATTTGTTAGAGATCTACGCCCCTTTGTTCCCATTCGTGAACGAAATAAGCTTGCAGACTTCTTTATTTACGTTAAAGATTATTTACGGCAAACATTTTTGCCTACTAAGTGATTTTAAATTTTGGTTATGCACTATATTATTTATAAAAAATGAACAAGCTGTAGTTGCTTAGATTTTGTTTAACGGGGTAAATTATGAGAAAAATATTGATCCATCTCTTCCAACATTTCATTTTATCCCTCTTAGTGGGAGCTTTTAGCTGGTGGGTGGCCAAAAGTTGGTGGTGGGTGGTTATTGGTATGGCGGTTAATATTTTTATGGATTTAGACCACGTTTTGGAGTATGTCGCTTGGGCCCACTGCTTTCGCTTGCGAGAATTTTTGTTAGGGCGTTATTTTAAAGAGAAGGGGTCAATTATGGTTATTTTCCATGGTTGGGAATATGTTATTTTGGCGCTTGTTCTTTGGGGAGTTACCGGCTTTAATGGCTGGCTAATCCTGGCGGTGGCTATGGGCAGCCACCTGCTTTTTGATCAGCTAAGTTGGGATCTTTATCCGCTAGCTTACTTCATTATTTACCGGGTAAAAAATAATTTTGCGATTGCTAAAATCTGCCGAGATGTAGCGGTGGATAATTCCAAATAGGCCAATGATAAAATAGAGAGTGAGTAACAAAAGAAAAGCTTATCTTTTTATTGATGGAACTAACTTGTATGCAGGCCAATATGAGTTGTTTGGACCGAACAAATATTTAAGCTTCCCCAGATTTCTAAAAGCTATCGAAACAAAACTAAAATTGCGCTTTGCTAGAATTTATTTTTATGCTTCTTATTCTCCCCAACCGGTAAAATTAACCAAGAAAGCTAAAAAGTATCTCAAAAACGAGGCTTTATTTTACCGGAGTGTTAAGAAAACGCCACGGACGGTATTTTTTAAAGGCTACCGTTCACCTACCAGCGGTAAAGAGAAGGAGGTAGATGTCAAGCTGGCCGTAGATATTGTTGACTTTGCCTATCGGAATAAATATGACGATCTTTATCTTTTATCGGGTGATGCTGATTTTATGGCAGCAATTCAAGTTGCCCAAAAGTTAGCCAAGAGGATTGTCATACTGGCTATTCAGAATAGGGTTCCAAACAGATTTTCTTATAATTTTCCTACTGTTGTCTTTTTCTTGACAGAAAAACTTAATGATAAATTTTTCCCTCGGCAGAAAATAAAATTGGTAAGATTAAGGAGAGGTGAAATATGGAGAAAAGTTAGATAAAAAAAGAACCCCCGGATGCATGCACCCGGGGCGAGTTAATTTAATATAGCATAAGATGAAAATAACATCAAGAATCCCACTGGTTTTACCCTGTTAAATAATTTTAAATTTTGCTCATGTACTATGTTTATGTTCTATTAAGTTTAAAAGATAAGAAGAAATACGTGGGCTATACTAAAAATTTAAAATTAAGATTCAAGCAGCATCAAAAAGGGTTAGTGCGATCTACTCGGAATAGGAGACCACTAAAACTAATTTACTACGAAGCATGCCTTCATCAACAAGATGCAACACACCGCGAAAAGTATTTAAAGACTTTTTACGGTAAAATGTTTATTAAAAGAAGATTAGCGAGATGGTTTTTAGAGAATGAATAAATTACAACTGCTTGAATCTTATTCAACAGGGTAAAGCTCCGTAGGCGTTTTGACAAAGACTGGATAGCACATTATAATTACAGTAGCGATACACAATTGTGTGTTTGCTGGAATTAATCTAAATATAAGAATGAATTACCTAGACCGATTGCGATTAATCAAAGAGAAAGGGATGAGGCTTTTTTCTCTCCGGGAGTTTTGCTTGTTAACTGGCTTAAGCCCTCATGTTGCCCAAATTACTTTGGGGCGTTATCGTCAGAAAGGTTTGGTTAAGCGACCCAAGAGAGGGCTTTATTACTTTGTTGAGTTTCCTCCTTCCGATTTCGGCCTCGCCAATAGGATGTATTCTCCCTCTTATATTTCCCTTGAGACTGTCCTTTCCCAGGAGGGCATTATTCCCGAAACGGTATATTCTGTTACTTCTGTTGCCCCTAAATCGGCCCGATCTTTTGTTGTAGATGGTAAAGTTTTTGAGTATTCTAAAATTAAGCCAGTTGCTTTTACCGGCTATTTTAAAAAGGAGGAATTTCTAATTGCTGAGCCAGAAAAAGCCTTAGTGGACTACCTCTATTTGGCGAGTTTGGGCAAGAGGCGATTAAGTGAGCGCCTCTATCTCGATAAATTAGATCAAGAAAAGATAAAAAGGTATGTAGAACTTTATAATAACCGGAAGTTAAAGAAGTTGGTAAAGCGACTATGATTACTGCTAATTCACCCTGTTAAATAATTTTAAATTTTGCTCATGTACTATGTTTATGTTCTATTAAGTTTAAAAGATAAGAAGAAATACGTGGGCTATACTAAAAATTTAAAATTAAGATTC
>WFSR01000018.1 GCA_015485895.1 Candidatus Microgenomates bacterium
ATTAATTTCAGTCCGATTTTTCAATTAGGTAAGACTTTAGCTTTTCTTTCACCACATTGGCAGCATCTATAATTGTCAAGAGCTATTATGGAACTGGGGGTCAGGCCAGGGCTCCACTTTTCACTTCAACTTGAACTTTTTACTTGGGTAAGAGGGTAAGCAAAGAATGGTAAAATATAAGTAAGCCAGTGTAGCTCAGTTGGTTAGAGCGCGGGAATCATAACCCCGAGGTCGGCGGTTCAAACCCGCCCGCTGGCACCTAAGTAATAGTTTATGTATAATTGATTATGGCTGATATTTACGTAGCGCCTAAGGAAATAAAAATAAAAAAAGCTCCAGTAAAGACAGTAGCTTCTCGCCGAACACCTAGTAAACGAAATACCAGAATAGAAGCCATCAGAAAAAAATTGGCCCGGGGCACAAGCATCTCCGACCTAATTAGGCAACACCATAAACATGTTTGGGGTGCTTTTGTAGCTCGTCCCCGGGGAGTTAATTTTGAAAGTCAAGACGACCGGGAAAAAATCATTCTCCTCCTCAGGCGTCACTGGATCACCAACGTGCGCTGGATAGGCATTGCTCTCTTGATGTCTTTAGCGCCTCTTCTCCTTAGCCAAGCACCCTTTCTTGCCGGCTTTCCACCCCGTTTCCAACTGGCAGCTTTAGTTTCTTGGTACCTTTTAGTTCTTGCTTATGTTATCCAACAAACTCTCTCTTGGTTTTTCAATGTAGGAATTATTACCAATCAGCGGGTGGTAGATATTGATTTTTTTAACCTCATTCATAAACGAATCAGCGATGCCGATCTCGACAAAATTCAGGACATAACTTTTAATATTAACGGTGCTTTACGAACCATTTTCAACTATGGGAGCGTTTACATCCAAACAGCAGCCGAGAAACCGGAGCTAAGCTTTGAAAATGTGCCCGATCCAGCTTTGGTAACAAAAGTGTTAGAAAAGTTAACTGCAAAAAATGAATAACGGCAGTTTCAACTGGAATCAATTCTTCCGCTTAATAATGCACTTCTCGCCCTGGATTTTAGTTAAGATGCTTTTCCTAACAGGCTTTTTAGTCTATTTCGTCTTTGCTCTAGTGGTCCTGACCCAAATTTTCGCCATGACGCGCACCGTTAATAGCCCTTTTAATATTTGGATCCGCCTCTTTGGCTTCCTGCACCTTTTCTTCGCCTTGGGCTTATTTTTATTCATGTTTGGAGCTCTTTAAAAATGGAGGTCTACCAAATTGCCGGCACTCCAGATAAAACTGGGTGGAACCAAATTCATATTCTGCCAATGAAAGATCAGTATCCTCAAGCCGGGGAAGCAATTTTGCTCTTCACCGCTCCAGTCTCGGATCAAGATGGGAATGCCTTGGGACGAGAGCTCTTAGCCCGATTCACAGAGAAATATTTCTTGGATAATCAAAAGTCTCGCCTAAACGCCTTGAGGCAAACTTTGGCAGTCCTAGCTCAAGAAAAACCACTTTATGAAGCAGCCAAATATTTGGACTTAACCGCAATTGCAGTGGTAAACCGCCCCCCTTTCCAGTGGTTGGGAGTGATCGGCCAAGGTGAAATCTGGCTTTACCGTAACGGCGAGCTACAATTATTAGTTCCCACTCAACCTGACAAAAAGGTAACTGTCATTTCTGCCCAGATGGCTCCCGATGACATCTTGATTATCGGCAGTCGGCTATTCTTCCAAATCATTCCCAAAGCAACCCTGGCGGCCTCCTTGAACAGCCAAGACCTACGGCGGACGCAAGAAATTCTTAGTCCCCTGATTTATCAACAGGCCAAAGGACAACTGGCAGCGGCTATTCTGCGTTGCCAAGCTCCAACAGAAACGAAGTTAGCAGAAGAAAAAGAAACTTCACCATTCCCAACTCTCCCCACTACCCAGACACACTTCCCTCGCTGGCACTTACCCCAATTAAAATTACCCCACATAAAGTTGAAATTGCCCTACTTTCGGCCACAAATACCTCCGGCGGGGATTAAAATCCGGTCTAACTATCCCCCGTCGCACCAACAGCTTTGGCGAGGTTTAGCAATTGGTTTTTTAATCCTTTTGTCGGCAAGTCTAATTTGGGGCTGGCAACGGCAACGGCGAATTCACCAACAACGCTTAGTAGCCGCAAAAATAAACCAAGCGGCAGGATTGATGAACAAGGCACAAGGAATTCGCCAGCTAGACACCGACAAAAGTTTGGCCCTAGCAAAGAAAGCCCTATCAACTACAGAAGATGGGCTTAAAATAGATCCCCGCAACCCAGAATTAAAGAAGTTGCACCAGGAGTTGAAAAAACTTATCACCATCAGTGGTGGACAACAGATAACACCGGACCTATTTTTTGATCTCCGAGTCATCGCCGACAATGTTTCGGCACAAAATTGGGATTTTGACGGCCACTATTTCTATATTTTAGACCAACAAGGGCGGCTTTTACGCTTGGAAAAAGACTCCAAAAATAGCCAAATTATTTCCCGCGACCCGTTGCTTAAAAGATTAATCGGGGTGGCTGTCAGTAACGGGCAAGTTTACGGTTGGAATCAGCAGGGGATTTACCACCTAACCAAAGGAGAATTTAAAGAGGCCAGAAGCAGCACAATTGAGGCTGGTGATCCTTTGGCTGGTTGGGGAGGCAACATCTACCAGGTAGCTAATCAACAAAAGAAAATCCTAAAATACACAGCTGGAAAGGGGAAATTAGCCAAACCACAACCCTGGTTAAAAACAACGGCTAAAATTCATTGGCCGGTCACCGGGTTGGCTATCAACGGCTCACTTTGGCTTTTGGAAAAGGATGGACAAATCGATCGCTTTTATGCTGGTCGTCAAGACAATTTTCCGTCCCAACCTCCTTCCCGCCAAGCCTGTTTCTTGTCTACTAGCAACCACACACCTTACCTAGCTTTCTGGAGCCGAGAAAAGAAAACATTAGTCGTTCTGAATAAAAAAGGCCGGCTTGTTCTCCGCCTCCCCCTCAAAATTGACGAAGTGCGAGGAGTAATGTTAGCCGATGGGGGTAAAAAAGCTTTCCTCCTGACTAAAAACAAGATTCTAACCACTTCCCTTTCATGGTGAAAATCTATTTCCGCAACCGGCGGGCTAACTACGATTACAAAATAATTGGACGGCTAGAAGCAGGCATTGTTCTCAGCGGCATGGAAGTAAAAGCAATCAAGACCCAAGGAATTAATCTAGATCAAGCGCTTATCCAAATTCGGGCAGGCGAAGCTTACTTAATTAACGCCAATATCCCTCGTTACCGCTTCGCTACCGACCGCCCCTACGATACTCGCGCAGCCCGCAAACTGCTTCTCCACCGCCGCCAGCTCCAATTATTAGTAGAGGCAAAACAAAAAGGCCTCCATCTCGTCCCTTTGAGCTGTTACCAAAAAAATGGTTGGCTGAAAATCAAAATCGGGTTAGGGCAACGGCGGAAAAAATGGCAAAAAAAGCAGCTCCTTATCAATCGGGCTATAGCAAGGGAGATTAAAAGCATCCGCTAATTTACAAAATTATTCTTGTAGCCCTCCACCACACTGGCAACACCAATTGCTAAGAGCCGTTATGGAACTAGGAACTGGGAGCTAGAAATTAGGTTATTAGAGCTTGGAGCTTGAAACTTGGTATCCTGTCATCCCGCCCTTTCGTAGGAAAGAGCGGGATCTTTGGTGGGCGGCCGTTAGAGTCGCCAGCATCGGCTCCTCTTTCTATTGTTGATACGCCATGTATTCGTATAATTCTCTTTTAGGCCGATTTTTGGTTGGGGAAAACTGGGGGTTGACTTTTTTTTATTTCCTTGTTCTAATGACAGTAAGGAATATGAATAATATCATTCCCGCTTCTAAACAAAAACCTGTTAATAATCAGGCAACTCTTTCTCTTACCAAAAATTCAGGAAAGAAATCAAAAATCATTATCATTTCTACTATTATCGGTGCTCTTTTCTTAATTATCTTAGCTAATTATCTCCTCCCACGGTTTTTTATTCTCCTCACCCGAGCCAGTCGTATCCCCCACTACTCTCTTAGCAATTCCTATGTTTTTGCTGCACCCATTTTAGCCCAAGCTGATGGCCAACAAAAAATCCAGGTTACTGTTTTCCTCCTTGACGAAAAAGGTATTGGTATCAAAGACCAACCAGTCAATCTTCTCCTTCGACCACTAGAATCTACTGCCGCTAGTCCGCAAATCAAGGCCGTGCGTCCAACTACCGATAGTCTTGGCCAAGCAATCTTCGAAATAACCTGCCGTCAACCGGGCAAATTCCAAGTTGTCGCCACGGTAAACGGCAGGCAATTAATACGCACCACCCGGATCATCTTTCGCCCCTCCCCCTAAATCAAAACAGAAGTAAAGTATAATTGTTTATGGACAGCTTACGGGGATTTATTTTAGGACTTCTTCTTTTAAAACCGGCGCTAGCTTCATCTCCCCGAAAGGTCACCATTTCCCGGCTACTTACTCACCATCCTCAATTGCAAACACAAGTCTGGGCTAGTGTTGGTGAATATCTTTATGATGTCGACGGTTATACTACCCCGGGGGCCACCGTCAAGCTTATTTCCAGTCAAAAAACTCTTGAGGCAACTACCATTTCCGACAGTCGGGGCCACTTTACTTTCCACCATCTCCTCAGCCGCCGCCAACCAGGGATGTTTTGCTTTTTCCAAAATTATCAAGGCAAAACTAGCCCTCCTCTATGTCTCTGGCCACCGCCAGCTGATCGTCAACGCCATCTTTGGGGAGTTCTATTACCGCCAATTATTTCCTTACAGCTAAGCCAGTTGCCTGGGCAATCTACCTATCTCTTGGGCAAAACTATCCCCCACAGCCAAATTAGCCTCCTAAAATTCCAAAACCATCACTGGTGGCACTTTTTACTGTTTAGGTTGCCAATTAGTTGGGCCCAACAAACTATTCAAGCAGATAGGCAGGGTTCCTTTCGTATCGATTTAGGTAAAACTGGCTGGGGGCAGGTAATAGTGGGTAGCCGCTTCCAACAAAGTCTAACTCCTCCCAGCTATAATCTTACCTGGCGGGGTTGGAGTATTTCTACTTGGATTCATCAGCAGATTGGTGGTTGTTGCCATCGCTTTTGTCATTGGTCCTTCTTTTGGTTCCTAGAATTAATTGTTCTCGCCTACCTCCTTCTCCATGCTAGCCAGCAACCAAATTAGAGAGTTTCTTTACCGCCAACGTCCTTATCTCTTTCTCGCCCTTGGTTTATTCGCCATTGGTTTAGGCATAAGCCAGCTCCATCAGGCAATGGAAACCAAAGTTGAGATCGTTATTCCCACCCCGACGCCTTTTGTTCTCACAGCCGAAATCAACGGCGCTGTTTATTACTCTGGCGTTTACCGCTTCACCCATCCGGTCCGGATCAAAGAATTGTTAATTGCCGCTGGAGGCTTAGCTGCTAATGCTGATCGCAATTGGGTTAACCACTATCTCAACCTAGCCGCCCCTCTTAATGATGGCGAAAAAATCTACATCCCCCGGCGCGGCGAAGCAGTTGCCGGCCAACAAACTCTGGCTATTCCTCTCAACCAAGCTACCTTTCAATTACTCACCACCCTCCCCGGCGTCGGTCCGCACCTGGCAGCAGCTATCATTCACTACCGCCAAAATCATCAGGGGTTTAAAACCATCGAAGAACTACAAGCTGTCCCCGGTATCGGCCCCCAACTTTTCCAAAAGCTTAAACCGTTCCTTCGTCTTTAAGAACCAAAATCTATCCCCAGCACTTGGTCCCGATCAAGCTGACCGCTAAAAATAATGCCCCCATTAGTGGTCGTGGCCGTTTGGCTAACATTTAACGGCTGTAAATTAGCCGGATAGTTGACCAAAAGATTAAATGGCGAAAGGCCAAAACCAGGTTGTTTCTGCCAATAGAAAACAAACCGCCAGTGGGGATGGCTAATTTTATTACTAAGACGGTAGCGCACTATCAGTCGCCGGCGGCTATTAACCGGAACTTTAAACCAAAAACCAACTTCTTGATAATGGGATTCAAATTGCTGGTTCATTTTTTCAGCCGGGATTGCCTCCTCTTTTCCATCGGGATAGCCAATAGCCACGCTTTCCAGTTGACTAGCCGAGGGGAGAAGAAGACGGAAATAGTTTTGATAATCACCCCCTGGCCATTGCCGCGTTTGGGCAGTATTTTCATAATTAATTTCTAATTGATGATCAATAACATTAGAATGGATGTCAACTCGCTCGGCAAGGGAACGTTTAACGAAATAGTTAGCTTTATTAACCCCCACATTAGCTTCAACAATATAAAGATAGTCATGACTAGTATTAGGTTGGTCTTTCCCAAAAACTATCCGTCCATCCCAACCAAGCTGATAAACTAATTGCTCGGGAGTTTTATTATCAAACCAAATAATTGCCTCTTTCTCTTGAAAATCCCGCCAGAGGGTCTCCAAGAGCAACGGTGGTGAATAATTGCCCTCTTGCAAGTTAGTCAAAATTTGCTTACCCAAAAGGTTGAGAAAATCAGCTTTTTGGTGTGAACCAGGAAAGCTATCATGCTCGGCATAAAATTCCGCCCGGGCAAAGAGATTGGCAGCTGTAATTTTTTCATTAATCGTTGGTAGTTTTATTGGCCCGGTAAGAGCCAAAAAATTTTGCACCGCCTTTAGAGTAATTGCCAAAACAAATTGCGGTTTAGTTTGCATTTCCTTTTCTAAAAACCAACTGGCTCGCTGGGCGTTGATCGTGAAATCTGGCGACCAGTTAGAGTCGCGAAGATACCAGCTGCCTTCTCCCAGATATTGCCGAATTGGTGATGGCGGCTCAACATGACCTTTCAGTTGACCATCGGCATCATAAACATCCAAAACTTGAAAGTCTTTTAACCGCGATTTATCCAAATGCATAATTCCTAAAGACCCAATAAAACCACCGCCGGGACGCAGCTCGCTATTATTTTCTAAGAGAACCAAACCGGTCAAGGGGTGCGCTTGGCCTTGCAACCAAAACCAAAGTCTAACGATCTCTGGCCACTTCTGACCCGTAGCTAAAACTTGTTTTGCTTTCCGGGTATCCTCCCGCCAGCGACTAGGGAGGTAACGTTGCCACTTCTTATTAATTAAGAGAAAATCCTCTAAAGAATGGTAAAAGTTGCTTCCCGCTGCTACTAATTGATACTGGTTATTAACATAGCTCTCGTTTTTGATAGTCAGATTGCGCCCTGCCAACCAAAGTTGGCTGCCATTTGCTAACAAGACACCGCCAGCATTTAGCCATTCCGTCCCGGTAGTAAAAAACCGCCGCTGGCCCAGATAAAGCCAACTTGCTGGCAGACGTTGCAAAAGCGATTGGTTGGTAGTCGCCATTTTAGCCACTTTCTCCCCTAATTGTTGGGCCACAGCCGGTTGGCCTGCTGTTAATTTTTGGTAACCTTGCCAAAGATACCAATGGCCTAAACCTAAATTAAACGCTATCGTTAAAACAGGCAAAAGCCAAAGCAAAAGAGGAAATATCATTAATCCCCAAAACCAACAATAGCACTTAGCCGATTTTGGCTGGATTCGTGGCGGGGGGAGTGATTCGGCCGGTAAAGATGGCGACGACGGCTTTGGTGCCAATGGCGGTGGCAACTCTTCTGGCTCGGTCGTCAAATTCGTAACCGTAACCGGCATTTTTTTTACTATAGCTGGCCTTTTCACCAATTTTTTCTTTCTCCTCCGGCGGATTACTTTTTTCTTAGCCGTCTCATCACCCACAGATTTCCTAGAAACAGTTATGTTTTTGGTCACCGACTTTCTCAATCTTGTTTTATCCACCAAAGCTAGCGGCACCTTCAACTTGCCTTTTTCATACCACTGGAAAAGTGTTTGCAATGTTTCACGAGCGCCTTTTTCCCAAGGCAAGGCCGGCTGCCAATCCAGCTGGCGGCGACTGGCAGTAATCAGTTTTGGATTTAGATTACCCCATTGCCAACGGCCGGGGTATCTCTTTTGGGGGTGAGGATGGGCTAATTTGGCAAGGCTCTGCCAAACTTCACCTAATAGCATTTTATTACCGGCTAAAATCAGCGGCTCTTGATCGCTAAGGGGACCAAAAAGAGCCAGAAAAAGACCGTGGGCATAATCATCGCGATGAAGAGGGAAAATGATCTGCTGGGCATCAAAATCAGGTTGAGCACCAAAGACCGCTGCCAGAAAAAAATTGTCCAGAGGAGTCTCGGGTCGCCAAAATTCACCAATCCCATAAAGATGGCCTGCCTGTACCAAACGCCAATCAAAATGGAAATGGCGCATTTCGGCTACTGCTTTGGCTAAATCAACGTTCGGGCCCACTACTCGCAAAAAGCGAGCTTTACTTTTTTCAGCTAATGTTGTTGCTGCCGCTTGCCAGCCAAAATCAACCACATAATTAGGTTTCAAGCGGCCGATTTGGCTAACAACCTCTATTTGCGGCGCCGAAAATGGCGGCTCCTCTTGCAAAACCGCCAACCGAAGATTTTTCCCCAACAAATGATGCACAAAAACCCACCCCTGGATATACTGAGGAGCGCTGATTACCACCAGTGGGGCGTCTTCACTCACAGCCAATGTTAAAAATTTCCTCTTGGGCATTACTTTATTATGCCAAAAATCGACAACTTTTTCTTTCCATTCGTGATTCTTCACCATATTAGTAACACCCAAAATTGCTAAAAGCTGTCATGGAATCAGGAATCAAGATAGATCATAAATGATGGATGATAGAGAAAAATCTATCATCCTTTCAAAATTCCAAATCCTAAGCACAAAATCCCAACGTGGCGTCGGGGCAATATCAAAAAATCAGGATGACACATTGCTAAGTTCCAAGCCCCAAGCACCAAATCTCAAACCTGCTCCGACGGACGTCGGGGCAAATCCTAATTACTTAAATCCTAAATCCTAATGACCCAAACTCTAAATAAATTCAAATGACCAAAATCCAAATGTTCAAAACATCTTTGTCATCTTTCTTTTGTTTTGGTCATTTAGTCATTTGGTAATTTGGTTATTGTTTAGTCCGCCAGCTGGCGGATTAGGATTTTGTTTGTGATTTGGAATTTGGGATTTGGAACTTGGTAATTTTTATTCCTAGTTCCTAGTTCCATTCTTACTTTCTGGATTTAAACGCGAAGAGAAATGGTGTCGAGGTATTTTATTTGCGTCTATTTTTACCTTTAAAGTTCAACCAAATGAAAGCCGCGGCGGGCGCTCTTCTGCTGATTAACCAAACGGAGATACTTTTCAGTCGTCGAAATACGGCGGTGGCCAACAATTTGAGAAACTACCTCCAATGGCACACCAGCCTGGAGTTGTTGCACAATAAAGGTGTTGCGTAAATCATTAACCCGCACCCCCTCTAAACCTGCCTTGCGGAAATAACGGTTAATAATAGTTCGAATATTGCGAACCACCAAGGGCCGGCCGGTTTTGGTTACAAAGAGATGGTTGTCTTTCGTCTCCGTCCGAACCCGGAGATAATTCTCAATAGCTTTTTTTGAAACTTGATTAAGGGGCACTTTTCGCTCTGAATGGCTCCCCTCAGCCCGAACCCGGAGTTCACTCTCGCCAATATCATCTAGCCGCAAATTAGCCACTTCACTGATACGCAAGCCTATTTGGAGAATAAGTTGGATAACCGCCAAAGTCCGCAGGTCATTACGACAAACATCGCGCAAAGCCCGATACTCAATTGGCCTCAAAATTTGGGGCAATTCATCGCTGAGCTGGGGATGGGTCACCGCCTGAGCTGGGTCCATTTCAATTACCCCCTCTTGGAGAAGAAACTTAAAAAAACTCTTAATAGAATTCAGCTTGCGTGAAATCGACTTGGGGGTATATTTATTTTTTTCCAGCTCTTTTTTAAAAGCCTCGATGTCTTCACGCTTAATTCCAGTAAGATCATCTGCCTTACCGATACGGGTTAAAAAATTTTCTAATTGGCCGAGATCGCCCCGGTAGGCTACAATAGTATTAGGTGCCCGCTTGTTTTTTTCCAAGTGGCGGAGAAAAAGATCCTTACCTTTAGCAAATGATAGTAAAATAAGATGAGAATCGCTCATTTATCTTATAGTATCATGACTAAGAAAATTTGGCAAGGCGGTTGGGGAATCTTAATTTTGGCGGGGATTTTGTTTTCCCTCAGCAATCTCCACCAGTGGCACCAATATCAGCAACTACAACGAACTAAACTTACCCTCCGGCAGGAAGTAGAACAACTCCAAACACGCCAACGGCAATTACAAGAGCAAATACAGGCGGCTCAAACCCCAGATTTCATCCGCCAGGAACTCCGGCGCCGGCTTGGCTGGGGCGAGCCAGGTGAAGTGATTATAAATCTACCCCCAAACAACCCCCCGACAACAGAGACCAAGCCCCAGAAAACTCCCTGGCAGCTTTGGCGGCAACGGTTACGTTGGTAGTGCTATCATTAGACAGTGAAAACTAAAAAAATCTATGTTTGCCAAAACTGCGGTTATGAATCACCAAAATGGCTTGGCCAATGTCCCCAGTGTCATGCTTGGAACAGCTTTCAAGAAGCAACCGTAACTGCCAAAACTCTCAAGAAGACGATTACTAACAGCAAGCCGCTGCCACTATCGACCGTGAAAGAACTGGGGCCAACCACCTCTATTAAAACAAACTTTACCGAATTTGATCGTGTCTTGGGCGGAGGTATCATCCCCGGATCTGTTATTCTTTTGGCCGGCGAGCCGGGCATTGGCAAATCCACCCTCCTCTCCCAATTGGCAATAGCCATCGCCCACCAGGACAAAAAACGGCAAATTTACTATCTCTGTGGCGAAGAGTCACCCCAACAGGTCAAATTACGTTTCCAAAGGCTAACTAAAAATCTTGCCGGAGAAAATCTATTTCTTTTTCCTGAACTAGACGTTGACGCTAGCATCACTACTATCCAACAGACCATGGGACAAAACCCCTCCCTGGTTATCGTTGACTCCGTTCAGACAATGACTAGTCAAGACGCTTCGGGTGGGCCGGGCTCACTCAACCAAACCCGACTTGTCACTAACCTTTGGCGCCAATTTGCTAAAGAAACAGCCACACCGGTTTTTTTAGTTGGCCACGTAACCAAAGGCGGGTTAATTGCCGGACCAAAAACTCTGGAGCATATGGTTGACGTGGTACTTTCTTTTAATGGCGACCGCCAACACCAACTCCGGCTCCTGCGGGCTACCAAAAACCGGTTCGGGCCAACGGCAGAAGTAGGAGTTTGGCAAATGACCGATCACGGATTGGAAGAGGTTGATCCCAGCCAATTATGGCAACAAAAAAGGACTGCGCCAATAGGGGCAGCCGCTACAGTTGTTTTGGAAGGCAATCGCCCTCTAGCTTTGGAAATCCAAGCCTTGGTTAGCCAAAGTTTTTTACCAACTCCCAAACGGGTTATCAACGGCCTCGACTATAATCGGGCCCAAATTGTCCTAGCAGTTCTCCAGAAATACCTTCGTCTACCTCTCTACAAATATGACGTTTTTGTCAATGTCAGCGGCGGTTTACAAACCCGAGAACCAGCGGCTGACTTAGCTTTGGCAGCTAGCATTCTATCATCTTACTACAACCGGCCTTTGCCAACTCGAAGTTGGTTTCTAGGAGAAATCTCTCTTTTAGGAGAAATCCGGCCGGTAGGACAATCAGCCCGGCGCCAAAAACAAGCCCAGGGATTAGGGCTACAAAACGCCTATTCTTGGGATAATCTATCTAACCTACGTCAGTTAATCCCTCTAGTACGACCCCAAAAATAATTGGTGGAGATGCCCCGCTGTGAACGGGGGTCCAGAAAGCGTTTTTAAAAAGCATCTTCAAGCTTAGGCAACGGAAAAACCGCAAAGTTGGCCGTTGCCCCCCAAACTCTCTGCGGATGATTGTCTGATAACCAAATTAACAGCAACAATCAAACTGTTAATTGGGCCCGGTAAGGTTGACACCGAACCAAACTTGACCAGGCGCAAGTTTTGGTCCGATGCTTACGCTTAAACAAAAGCGTAAGAATTCATCACGTCAGATTCGGCATGATTTTTTGGTTCTGTTTAACGCCATTGAACCAACGGCGGCTTGCAGCTTTTCAAAGTCCCTTCCTGTCGAATCAATTCATCCCCAGGAATAATTTATTATACCACAAATAATAAATTCCAAGCGCCAAATCCCAAATCACAAACAAATCCTAAATCCTAATGACCCAAATCCTAAACAATGTTCAAAATTCAAATGATCAAATGACCAAAACAAAAGAGAGATGGCAAAGATGTTTTGAACATTTAAATATTGGTCATTTGAATTTGTTTAGTCCGCCAGCTGGCGGATTAGGATTTAGGTATTGTTTGGAATTTAGGATTTATTATTCCTAGTTCCTCCAACCTAGTTCCTAGCCCCGTTGTTTCCGTCTGTTATAATATAGTATGCAACGGGCGCAAGCAGTTCCTAAATTAGAGCGACTAACCCGAAAGTTGCAACGGCAAGTTTTGGATCTCATCTACCAAACCAAGGTTGGCCATCTGGCTGGTAGCCTTTCGAGCCTAGAAATCTTGGTTAGCCTTTACTTTGGTGGCATTTTACGTTATCGAGCTCGGGAACCCCAATGGCCAGAGCGGGACCGCCTCATAGTTTCCGCCGGACACTTAGCCCCAGCTGTTTACTCTGTCCTTGCTGCCGCCCGCTTTTTCCCCCACAAACAATTGGTGGGCTTAGGCCGGTTACGTTCCCGTTTTTCAACTCATGTTCTCCGCCGGGTACCTGGGGTTGAATATTCTTCTGGTTTGCTAGGGCAAGGGTTAGGAGTAGCTGTTGGTTTAGCCTTAACTTTGCAAGAAACGCACAGCCGAGTTTTTTGCCTGATGACTGACGGGGAGCAACAAGAAGGGGCGGTTTGGGAAGCAGCTATGGCAGCTGCCAAATACCGCCTTGGTAATTTGGTTGCCATCATTGATGCCAACCAAATTCAAATTGATGGCCTAGTTGACAAAATTATGCCCCTAGAGAACCTGCGTCTAAAGTATGAAGCTTTCGGCTGGCGCGTTTTTGAAGCCGAGGGTAATGACTTCCGGCGACTAATTCCCGCCTTTAGTCAAGCCTTGGAAAGCCGTCACCAGCCAGCTTTAGTCCTAGCTCGCACGGTAGCTGGCAATGGCTTCGCCAGCATGGAGAATAACCCCTATTGGCACAGCCATATTCCCACCCAAAGTGAATACCGGCAAGCAATTAGTGATTGGGAACAGGCAATATGAAAATGCAAGCTACCCGCGACGGTTTTGGTCAAGCCATTTGCCAATTAATGGCTAAAGACAAAAAAATTGTTGTTGTCACCGCTGATTTGCGGAGCTCAACCCGAGTCGCCGCCTGCGCCGAAAAATTCCCCCAACGTTTTTTCGATGTTGGTGTTGCCGAACAAGACCTAGCCCTGGTTGCCGCTGGATTGGCCTTGGGAGGTAAAACCGTTTTTGCCACCTCATTCGCCTGCTTCTCTCCAGCTATCAACTGGGCCCAAATCCGCCAGTCTATTTGTTTCAACCGTCTCAATGTCAAAATCGTTGGCAGTCATGCCGGTTTAGCTACCGGCCCCGACGGTGCTACCCACCAAGCTCTGGAAGACTTTGCTCTCACCTTGCCACTTCCTCACCTGATGGTAACTAGCGCCACCGATGCCCAAGAAGCCCAGGAATTAACCGCTTTTCTAGCCAACCATCCCGGCCCAGCCTATCTGCGCCTCAGCCGCCCGCCCACCCGTTCCCGAGTTAATTTCCAGTTTAATCTCCCCGAACCACCCTTAGCCCTCGGTCAGCCGCGCCAATGGCACCGCGGCCGAAAACTAACTATTGTCGGCACCGGCCCCATTCTTTTCGAATTTCTCCACTGGCTCCCAGAAAAAATTTGGCAAAAGGCCAACATTTTTAGTATTCCCTTTCTCAAACCATTTGATCCCCGGCCAATTTTGCGCCGCCTGCGGCCAAACGATCACCTAATCATCATTGAAGATCACCAACGCCAAGGTGGTTTAGGCAGTCTGCTGGCTCCAGCTTTAATTCAGGCCGGGAAAAAGGTTCAATGGCAACATTTAGCAGTAAATGACCGTTTTGGTCACGACGCTCATAATTTTCGAGCTCTCTGGCAGCGCTATATTTTTTCACAATTTAATCTCTAACGATGAACATCGTGCAGATTTGGCACCGCCACCACGAGCGGCTGATTATATTCACCGGCGTCTTTTTTCTTCTTTCCTTCTTGATTTTCCTTTTTCTCTCGTTGCCGTCACCCCGCCACCTGCGCCAAGACCGATATCCGGCGTCGACCCTAATCCTCGACCGCCACGGCCAACTCCTCTACGAATTTTACGCCCAAGAGAATCGCGTCCCGGTAGCCCTCGACGACATTCCCGATTCCCTCATTAAGGCCACCATTGCTATTGAAGATAAAAATTTCTGGCATCACCACGGCCTTGATTTCCGGGGCATCGCCCGCGCCTTCTACCAGACTGTTTTCCACCATCGTCTCGAAGGTGGTTCTACATTAACTCAACAGCTGGTGAAAAACGCCCTCCTCTCGCCGCAGCGGACTCTAGGGCGCAAGATCAAAGAGGTAATCCTTACCCTTCTCACTGAATTGCTTTACAGCAAAAAGCAAATTTTAACCATGTATTTCAACCAAACTCCTTATGGGGGAACTGCTTGGGGAATAGCCGCAGCGGCAAAAACTTACTTCAACAAAAAACCAAGCGATCTAAACTTAGCCGAAGCCGCCCTCCTTGCCGGGTTGCCAGCTGCCCCAAGTCGTTTTTCACCTTTTATCCATCCTGATTTAGCTCGCCAACGCCAGCACCTCGTCTTAAAAAAAATGTACCAGCAACATTTTATTAATCAACAGGAATACCAGCAGGCTTTAGCTGCTAAATTGCATTTTGCTAACCCTCAGCCGGGCATTAAAGCACCCCATTTTGTTTTTTACATCAAAGAAAAATTAATCCGCCAATTTGGCCGGGCTGCGGTTGAAAAAGGCGGTTTGCGAGTAAAAACCACCCTAGATTGGCCAATTCAACAACAGGCGGAAAAAGTTGTTGCCACAGAAATTGCTAAATTAAAAGGCGCCCATGTTAGCAACGGTGCTGCTTTAGTTATCCAACCAAAAACTGGCGAAATTTTAGCTATGGTTGGGTCTAAAAACTATTTTGCCACCGATATTGATGGTAAATTTAATGTCGTTCTGGCTCTCCGCCAACCTGGTTCAGCCATTAAGCCTTTAAATTATGTTATTGGCTTAGCTCAGCGGCAGGTGACCCCGGCTAGCATCTTTAACGATATGCCCACTTGTTTTCTGGTCAACGGCCAAAAGCCTTACTGTCCTACCAATTACGATCTCCTTTTCCACGGGCCGGTGCAATTGCGCTACGCTCTCGGCAACTCATTTAATATTCCGGCCGTTAAAATGTTGGCTTTCAACGGCCTCGACAGATTCATCGCCTCTGCCAGCGCCATGGGCATTACCACTTTTAAACACCCCAGTCACTATGGTCTCTCCCTTACCTTAGGCGGCGGCGAAGTGCGGATGATTGACTTGGCTACCGCTTTTGCCACCCTGGCCAACTTAGGCCGCCGCCAGGAACCGGTGGGCATTCTTGAAGTTCGCAATGCCCAAGGCCACCTTATCTGGCAACACCAGCCCCAACGTGGTCCCCAGGTTATTCCTCAAGGCGCTGCCTGGCTGATCACCAACATTTTGGCCGACAACGGAGCCCGAACAGCAGCTTTTGGCCCCAGTTCCTGGCTAGTTATCAAAGGCCATCCCGAAGTAGCCGTCAAAACAGGCACCACTAACGACAAACGCGATAATTGGACAATTGGTTATACCCCCAGTTTCCTAACCGCCGTCTGGGTGGGCAATAATGATAATTCGCCAATGAGTTGGGTAGCTTCCGGAGTAACCGGCGCTTCGCCAATATGGCACAATATTATGGCCCACCTTCTCCGCAACCGCCAACCGGAATGGCCGCCACGACCGGCCAGTATTGTCGGGAGAACTGTTTCCAATCTCAGCGGCCAATTGCCCGGCCCCAACGAAAAAAATGTCCGCTTTGAATACTTTCTCCAGGGCACCGAGCCCCAAAAGCCGGCCACCATGGAAGGAGACATATTGATCGACGACCAAACTGGCCAGCCAGTCCAACCTGGTGAAAAAGTTGCTGCCAGCCACCAAGAACATCACCGCTATCTTCGCGACATTTTGGGAACTATTTACTGTTTCGACTGCCCTCCGCCTCCACCTGATTACCATGTCAATATCGCCTACCCGCTGGCAGCGACACCAACGCCTCGTCCGTAGCCTGCAATGGCTGGGGCGGCCATTGTTTTGGCTGCTCTTAGCCATAGTGCAAGGTTTTCTAATCAGCAAAAAAATCTTTTGGCAATGGAAAGCTATTATTTTGCTAGCTGTGACCATTTGCCTATTTTATTTTGGTGTTATTTATCACCTCCCTAAAGTAACTAATCTTGTCGATCATTCTCCTCGACTAACGACAAAAATTCTTGACCGCCACGGCCGGCTTCTTTACAAATTTTATCGCCGTGAAGACCGAACCCTTATCCATCTTAATAAATTGCCCCAATATGTTCTCGACGCTACTTTAGCAGCCGAAGATAAAGAATTTTGGCACCATCCCGGCATTTCTCCCACCGGAGTTTTGCGGGCCATTTTCTTCGATTTGCGCCATCCTCACCAGCCGCCCATCGGCGGCTCAACCATTACCCAACAATTAGTTAAAAATGTTTTTCTGGGCTCAGAAAAAACCATCCGCCGCAAACTCCGGGAAATTGTCTTGGCCCTTTTAGTGGAAAGAAAATTTAGCAAGCGGCAAATTTTAGAAATGTACCTGAACACCATTCCCTACGGCGGTACCACTTACGGTATCGAAGAAGCCA
Organism: Candidatus Microgenomates bacterium; assembly: GCA_015485895.1. Classification (GTDB taxonomy): domain Bacteria; phylum Patescibacteriota; class Microgenomatia; order UBA12405; family UBA6130; genus S016-97. The sequence goes on from WFSR01000018.1 coordinate 16,936, forward strand.
GCCAACGCTATTTTGGCCATCCGGCCCGGCAACTTTCTCTTGCCGAAGCTGCCTTTTTGGCTGGTTTGCCCAAAGCCCCCAGCCGCTACTCACCCTTTGGCGCCCATCCAGAGTTAGCCAAGCAACGGCAAAGGTTTGTCCTGGCCGAAATGCTTCGGGCCGGATTTATTTCTCCCCAAGAATACCAACAAGCATTAGCTGAACCTCTCCATTTTCAAAGCCAAGCCATTAAAATTTTGGCCCCTCATTTTGTTTTTTATGTTAAAGACATCCTCAGCCAACGCTATGGAGAACGCATGGTTGAAGAAGGCGGTTTAGAGGTAACCACCAGCCTAGATCTTGACCTTCAGCAAAAAGGCGAAAAAATTCTCCGCGAAGAATTAGATCGGGTAGCCGCTTTTCATGTTGGCAACGGGGCTGCTCTGGTGCTCCAGCCAAAAACGGGAGAAATTTTGGCGATGATTGGTTCTAAGGATTACTTCGATTTTGCCCACGATGGCAATGTCAACGTTACCCTCCAAGAACGCCAGCCAGGTTCGGCTATCAAGCCGGTCAACTACGCCGTTGCCTTAGGTATGGGCTTTACTCCGGCAACCATTATTAGCGACACCCCAACCAGCTTCCAAATTCCCGGCCAGCCAACTTACCAACCCCACAACTACGACCACCGCTTCCACGGTCCAGTTAGCCTGCGGACTGCTTTGGGCTCCTCGCTTAACGTTCCGGCAGTCAAAGTTTTGGCCTCTTATGGCGTGCCGCGAATGATTACCATGGGACAGCGGTTGGGCATTACCAGTTGGACCAATCCCCAGCGTTATGGCCTTTCTCTCACCCTGGGCGGCGGCGAAGTGCGAATGATTGATCTGGCTACTGTTTATGCCACTCTCGCCAACCTCGGCCAGCGGGTAGACCCCAATCCTCTTTTAACTGTTCGCGATGCTCAGGGGCATCTCCTCTACCAACAGCCGCCTTTGAAGCCCAAGCAAGTTCTCGACCCAGGAGTAGCCTTTCTCCTCAACGACATCCTTAGTGATGACCAGGCCCGGAGTCTAGCTTTTGGCCGGCATTCACTGTTAGAAATTCCCAACGCCCGGGTAGCTGTCAAAACAGGCACCACCAACAATCTTCGTGACAATTGGGCTGTTGGCTATACCCCCTATTTTGTTGTCGCCACCTGGGTTGGCAACAACGACAATTCGCCGATGAGCCACGTTGCCTCGGGGATCACCGGCGCCACTCCTATTTGGCGGCGGTTGACTTTGACCTTACTCCGGCAATATCCCCAAACCGGTTGGCCAGTCCCCAACGATGTTGTCCGCCGCCAAATTTGCCTCACCAGCGGGACTTTGCCTTGCCCAGAATGCCCCCAAGTTGGTTGGGAATACTTTCTCCGCCGCTACCAGCCCAGTCACAACTGCAATAAAACTACCAACAAACAACCAACAACTAACAACGGGAACTAGGAGCTAAGTGTTAAGTTAATAACAATAAATCCCAAGCACCAAGCACCAAATCTCAAACAATACCAAAATCCTAAATTCTAAACCTGCCTGCGCAGGCAGGCAATACCTAAATCCTAAATCCAAAATTCTAAATTCTAAACAATATCAAATGACCAAAATTCAAAACGAAACAGTTTTTAGGCTCCTGTGTTTTGGTCATTTGGTCATTTGGTCATTGTTTAGAATTTGGGTCATTAGGATTTAGGCTTTGTTTAACCTAGTTCCACCTATCTCGTCATTCTGAAACTCCGATTTATTGGAGGGTTCAGAATCTTCAGCTGGGTGTCTGATTGACATTGATGGTTCACTACTCACTGAAGATCCTGAACTTTTTGACTTCGTCAAAAAATCAGGATGACGAGATGTTGATAACTACTAGTAGAGGGTGTTCATATTTATTTGAAACTCAACAGCTAAGATCTAGGAACTAGGCAAAAACAAGAAATTCCAAGCACCCTGCCCCGACATTCGTCGGGACAATACCAAAATCCTAAATCCTAAACTCTAAACCTGCCTGCCCCGACGAACGTCGGGGTTTAGGATTTGTTTAACCTAGTTCCTCCAACCTAGTTCCTAGTTCCACTTACTTCGTCACACTAATTCTTCCTCCCTATTAAAGCTTTAGGCTTTCAGCTTTCATCTTTAGGCAGCCCTTTAGGGCTTTTCTTCACTTTTCATTTTTAATTTTCTTCGCCCTTCGCCCCTAGCCCTTAGCCCTTAGCCCTTTTCTTACCTAGTTCCTAGCTCCTAGTTCCTAGTTCCTGTTTCACTTCCTTAGTCCTTAGCCCTTCGCCCCTCGCCCCACAGCGCTAGCTGTACCTCGCCCTTAGCCCTTTTTTACCTAGTTCCTAGTTCCAATTACCGGCAAGTTGTTTGTTGTTTGTTGTTTGTTATAATGTAGTATGGATGCTGAAGCAATTAGAATGCGTATGGCGGCCACAGTCGATGTTTTTCACCGCGATATTGCCAGTATCCGCACCGGCCGGGCCAACCCAGGCCTAATTGAGAACATTGAAGTTACCGTCTATAACGGACAACAAAAAATGACTCTCAATCAACTTGGCACCATTAGTATTCCCGAAGCTCGCCAATTAGTTTTCCAGCCTTGGGATATTTCTATTATCCGGGAGATAAAAAACAGTCTCCAAGGGGCTAATTTGGGTTTTACTATTGCTATTGAGGGGAATATTATCCGCATTAAGTTGCCACCGTTGACTAGCGAACAACGTCAAGAATATGTCCGCCTCTTACACCAAAAAGCGGAGGAAGCTCGGGTGCGAGTCCGCGACATTCGTGGCGAATACCGTTATGAACTACAAGACCAAAAGCGCCGCGATGAACTGAGTGAAGACGAATTTCACCGGCAGGAGGATGAGCTCCAAAAAATAACAGACGAGTTTGTTGAATTAGTTGACAAATTGGCAGCAGAGAAAGAGAAAGAAATTCTTGGAAACTGAATTTTAATAATTGTTAAATTTACAGTCTAATTTACCCATCATCTATCCTAATTCTCAGCTCCGCCACAGTCTTTGGTAATTATAAAATTACCCAAATGCCATCAATGTGGCGGGATATTACAAATGGTCGTTTTTTGTTATTTTTTTGTTACAATGGAGCAAATGAGGAGGTGGTTTTTATTACCAATTCTGGTTGGGGCGGCGGCGGCTTGGTGGTGGCCAGTAAAAACACCATCAAAAACCTCCTCCCCACAGCCAATCCCGGTTGTCCCAGCGGCGGCTATTCGACCTCTTTCTGCCTATCTCGTTTCTTCACAACAATTTTTCAGTCGGGGAATTAGCATTAGCCAACAAAAAACAGGTGGTGTCCGCCGGCGCAATCAAGAAGTAACCCGGTTGATTAACCAGGCAATCACCTTAGCGACAACAGCAATTAGCCACTATCCAGCCGATCCTCGTGGTTATGCCCAGCGGGCCAAGATCTATCAGGCAATTCAATCTTATCTACCCGAAGCCAAACAGATCGCCCTTGTTGATTGGACGCGAGCTGCCCAATTGGCTAAAAATAATTCTAACTATTGGCACCAGGCAGCTCACCTTTGCCAACAGGTGGGAAATTTAGACTGTTGGGTGCAAAATCTTCAGCGAGCAGCTGAACTAGATCCTACTAATGGCCAGTTGCTTTTAGAGTTGGCCCAAGCAGAAAGCCAGGCCGGTCAACTACAAAAATCTTACCAACACTACCAACAGCTTTTGGGGATGCTAGTAGACGACCGGCAACGAAGTCAGGTGAAGCAAGAATTGCTAGCCTTGGGAAAACTAATGGCCAAAACTAAGGGGGTGGCTGCGGTCAAATTGGTAACGCCCTCGCCGCTACCGTTAGAGATGAATCTGGGAACGCCCAAATTGGAAGCCAGCCAACGCCAGCCGCTAGTCATCGCCGCCGGTGAGAAAGGTGGAACAACTGCTACCAGTCGAGTAGTTGGCAATGCTTTTTCGGGCACCGGTGTTATTCCTGGAGGGGAGCGGGAAAAAATTATTCATAGCCAGCGGGTAACTACCGGAGCGGCCATTTATTTGACAGCTATTGACGATACCGACAACCAAACTTTACGCCTGGCCCAAAAAGGCAATGGCTTTTTCAAAGTCCGTCTTGATCACGCCCTCAATCATGATTTGCACTTTAAGTGGCTAATTGTGCCCCAAAATGATTAGTTGGCGCCGGCTAATCCAAATTTTCCTTATTTTTCTTGGCCTAGCTTTTCCGGCAATAGGCTGGTATGCTGGTTCCCATTTTCTGCCCAATACCTTTATTGGCAATCTGGACGTTGGCAACAAAACTTATACCCAAGTGCAACAAATGATAGCCGGTGTTCGGTTCACCCAAAAGTGGTGTTTTCAAACTGAAGGCAAACTTGGCACCTGTTATCCAGCGACTAAAGTTGGTTTTTCTTTTCGCCCAGAAGAAACTTTAGCCTATTCTTGGCAGCACCGTTGGCATTGGCCGGGGAAAATAACCGTTTTCCCGTTCCAGTATCGGCTAAATTGGCAAGAATGGCAGGCACGGCTGGCAACAATTGCTGCCCAACTCAAAAAGCCAGCCATTCCTCCATCGTTAGACTTAGTGGCTAGCAGGGTGGTGGTCCACGCCGGCCAGCAAGGGCAAGAGATCGATTGGCAAAAGTTGCGCCGTCAGGTGAATAAAGATTGCCAACGAGGTAAAATACCTATTTTTTGGCGAATTCCCCAGCGCCATTGGGGCGATTATTATTCTAAGAGCCAACGCCGCCAAGCTAAAGAGTGGGCTGAAAAAATAAAAACAAAAACTTTGGTTTTTCGGTCAGAAAAGGAAAAATTTGTTATCACCGGCCCCCAGCTTTTAAATTTTATCGGTTTTCAATCACCTTGGCGCAAGGATAAAATAAAAGCCTATTTGCAAGGTTTGGCTGGCACTTTAGACAAGCCGCCAGAGAATGCACTTTTCCAATTCCAAAAAGGGCGGGTGGTGGTTTTTCGGCCAGCAAAAGTTGGTCGCCATTTAAAAGTGACTAAGGTGGAAACTAATGTTGAAAATTGCCTCTGGCAGCTAGTAAAAGGGCAAAAAACATGCTCTGTTGTTCTTCAATTTAAAAAGCAGCCTCCGGCTATTGCCACCGCCGCCAGCAATCGTCTTGGCATTCGGGAGTTAATTGCCAGCGGTGATTCTTATTTCTGGGGTTCGTCGGCCAACCGCATTCATAATCTAACTTTGGCAAGCCAAAAGTTAAACGGCCTTTTAATTGCCCCCGGCGAGGTTTTTTCCTTAAATAAAGCAGTGGGAGAAATTTCTGCGGCGACCGGTTTTCGGCCGGCCTACATCATCAAAGAAGGAAAAACAATTTTGGGCGACGGTGGTGGAGTTTGCCAGGTTTCCACCACCCTTTTCCGGGCAGCCCTCAATGCCGGCTTACCAATTTTGGAGCGCCATGCCCATGCCTATCGGGTTCATTATTATGAAGAAAACGCCCCCTTAGGCCTTGATGCCACCGTTTTTGCCCCCAGCGCCGATTTGCGTTTCCAAAACGATTATTCCCATTATCTTCTTTTGCAAACAAAAATCGATATTCCTCATCGCCATTTAGTTTTCCAATTTTACGGGACCGGTGATAGCCGGCAGGTGAAAATTAGCCCTCCCCGGACTTGGGACTGGCAGCCAGCGCCGCCGCCGCGTTACATTGACGACCCCAACTTACCTCCGGGAGTAACGCGGCAAATTGACTGGGCCGCCGCCGGCATTAAGGTAGCTGTAGACTGGCAAGTTTGGCGTGATGGCAAACTTCTCCACCAACAAACTTTTTATTCCAATTATCAACCTTGGCAGGCAATTTACCGGCGGGGTAAATAATGAAAAAAATTCTAATCTTTTCGGCTCAAGAAGGGCATGCTAGCCTGGCGGCGGCCGCGGCGGCGGCGCTGCAAGGAAAAGGCAACCAAGTCCAGGTGGTTGATGCTGTGGGCAACAATGGGTTTTTTCGTGGCTATCGTCTTTTTTACCGTTTCTTCCCCCAGCTTTTTCGTTGGCCTTACCGGCTTAGCAATTCTTCCTGGGCGCGCCGGTGGTTAAATTGGGGGTCACTTTTTTATTATCGCCGCCGCTGGCAATCGTATTTAGACCGTTGGCATCCTGATATAGTGTTGACTACCTATTGGTCTTATTTACCAGTCCTCGATCGGTTGGCTCCTCAGGCCCGGTGGCATTATTTTAACTTAGTCCCCGACCCAGTTACTCCTTCACTGTTGGCCTATTCACTGCAGGCTGTCAATTTTGGCTTCGGTCGGGAATTTCAGCGGCGCGGCCGGCAGCTAGGGATTCCTTTAGCTCGTCTTCAAACTATTGGTTGGCTTACCCAGCCTAAGTTTTTTCGCCGCTATTCGCCCCGGCAAGAGCGACAACGGTTAGGCCTTGACCCTCGGCGACTTACTTTCCTTTTATGTGGTGGCAGCGAAGGAGGACAAGGTTTTCTGCGCCTTTTAGGCGATCTTTTTTGGCACTACCGAGAAAATGATTTTCAACTAATTGTAATTACCGGTTCTAACCATTCTCAGTTTAAACTAATCAACCACAGCTACCATCTGGCCCGTAAATTGCACCACCCGCCGCGACTTTTTTTGACTGGTTTTAGCCGAGAGATGGAAAAACTTATGGCCGCCAGTGATGTTGTCTTTGGCAAAGCTGGGCCTAACCTCATCTTTGAAGCAGTAGCCCAAGAGCGGCCTTTTGTAGCTGTGAGCCATATCCATGGCCAAGAGGACGGCAATCTGAAACTTATCCGCCGTTACCGCTTAGGCTGGATAGCTGAAAATTTTGCCCGCCAACAGCAGCTGGTGAAACAAATTTTAGCCCGGCCTGATATTTTGCTACCCATCAAAGTAGCTCAACACCGCCTGGCCCGCCAGAACCGCCAGGCTAGCCAACGGCTACGAACAATAGTCAACCACCAACCAATAACTAACAACAAACAACGGGCGCTAGGAAAGTGAAAAGTTAAAAAAGCCCTCTCGGGCTGCTAAAAGATGAAAGCCGAAAGCCTAAAGCTTTGATAAGGAAAAAAATTAATGGTGAGAATAAATGGAACTAGGAGCTAGGAACTAGGAACTAGGAAAAATTAAAAGTGGAAAGTGAAAAAGAAGTGGAAAGTGGAACTAGGAACTAGGTTAAACAAATCCTAAATCCTAATGACCCAAATCCTAAACAATGCTTAAATGTTCAAAATTCAAATAACCAAAACATTTTTGTCATCTTTCTTTTGTTTTGGTCATTTAGTCATTTGGTAATTTGAATTTGTTTAGTCCGCCAGCTGGCGGATTAGGATTTTGGTAATTAGAGCTTGTTTGGAATTTGGTGCTTGGGGCTTGGAATTTTAAGAAGATAGTAGGTTTTTCCACTATCTATGATCCACCATTTACAATCATCGCAGATACACTAAGACTACGGCCTCGTTGTAAATTGTGGAAAACTGGGGTATTATAAGAATAATCCTGCCGCCGAAACCCATGAAAAATTTAGATCTCATCTGGCAAAATACACTAGCGGAACTTAAATTGCAGCTTTCGTCACCTGTCTTCAAAACTCTTTTCGGTAAATCCCAGTTAATAAAAATCAACCGCCCCAAAGCTATCGTTGCTACCAACAGCGCCTATATTAACGATCTTATTAAAAAGCGCTATCAAATTCCATTGGCAACTGCTCTCAAAAACCAGCTTGGCTGGCAACCCCAACTAGTTCTTACCGTTAGCCAAGAACCGCCCCCGGGTGACAATGGGCCCCTTTTTCAAATTACCACTCCCAAAAAAGCTGCTTCGCCAGCCCATTACGACAGCCGAACTGGCCTCCATCCCCGGTTTACTTTTGCCAATTTTGTCGTCGGCAACGCCAATAATTTTGCCTATGCCGCCGCCCAGGGGATTATCAAAAACCCCGGTTTCGCCTACAATCCTTTTTTTGTCTGGGGCGGCGTTGGCGTCGGCAAAACCCATCTTATCCAGGCAATTGGCCACGAGCTTCTCCGACAAAAGCCTGATCTTCACCTTCGCTATGTCAGTGCTGAGACATTTACCAATGACTTAGTTCAAGCCATCCGCAGTAAAGAAATCAGTCGCTTTAAGCAAAAATACCGCCAGCTTGATACTCTTATCATTGACGATATTCAATTTATTTCCGGCAAAGAATATGTTCAAGAGGAAATTTTCCACACTTTTAACAATCTCTACATTGCCAACAAGCAAATTATTCTCAGTTCCGATTGCCGCCCTGAAGAAATTCCCAAACTTGAAGATCGATTAAGTTCTCGCTTTATGGGCGGCTTAACTGTCGATATTCAGCCACCTGATTATGAAATGAGGGTCGCCATTATTCGTCAGCGGGCCGAACTTCTAGGTATCGAAATTCCCCAAGAGGCCATTTCTTTTATTGCCGAGACGGTAGAGACCAACATTCGCGAATTAGAAGGATTCTTAACCCAAATTAGCGCCCTGGCCAAGAGCCAAAAACGAAAAATTGATCTGGTTATGGTTCGGGAATTTTTTGGCCTCAAAAAAACGCGATCCAGCCGCCGGCCTCATTACCGCCACCTTCTCTCAGTCGTCGCCAAAACTTTCCAGGTGAAAACCAGTGATATTCAAGGTAAAGCCCGCCGCAAAAATATCGCTCTCGCCCGTCATGTAGCTGCTTATTTGCTGCGCAAAGAATTGGAAATGCCGTTAGAAAAAGTCGGCCAAATTTTAGGTGGTCGTGATCATACCACCATTATGCATGCTGAAAATAAAATTGGGCGACTGTTTTCCACAAATCAACAACTCCGCCATCAAATCATCGCTATTCAAAAAGAACTTTAATTAGTTTTCCACAATTACCCGTCATTTTTCCACAAAATTTTCCCCCAAAAGACAACTGTTTTCCGCCGAAAATAAACCGAAAAGCAACAAAAATTATCGGTCGGTTATTCTAATTTTTTGCTATTTTTACTTCTCTTTTGACTTTTTCACTTTTGTGCTACACTAGTAACAAAGTTGTTTTCAACTTTTCAACCGTCACGATAACGGTGATACTATTAAATATTAATAAAGAGTATTAGTTATGAAAGTTGATATTCTACAAGAGGATCTACAAAAAGGACTTAGTCTTGGGCAAAGGTTTATTACCAGTCGCCCCCAACTACCAATTTTAGCCAATTTCCTTCTAGAAACAGATAATGGCCAACTCAAGCTTTCAGCCACCGATTTGAATTTGGGAATTAGCATCTGGATGGATGCTAAGGTAGAAGAAAAAGGATGCATTGCTATCCCTGCCCGGGATATCAGTGAATTTGTAGCTTATCTCCAGGGGACATTGAGATTAGAGACGGAAAAACAAATTTTGCGGGTTATTTCTCCCCGCGCCGAGGCTAGCTTTGCTGGAATGAAAGGAGAAGAGTTTCCCCGGCCACCGCAAGGCAATGAAAAAAATAAAATTATTGTTCCTACCAAAAGGTTAACTTTAGCCGTTGATGAGGTAAGCTTTGCTGCTGCTCGTGATGAAACACGGCCAATCTTGGAGGGGATTTTGTGGAAAATGGCCCGGGCGGGGTATGAATTGGTAGCTACCGATGGTTACCGTTTGGCTTGGAAGAAAGTGGTTGAGAAGCAAGCTTTAAAAACAGAGGAGGAATTTTTAGTCCCAGCCCGAAGTTTTGCCGAAGTGGCTAAACTAGTTGAAGGCGAAGAAAGGCTAACTATTACCTGGGATCAACAGAGAAGCCAGATAATTTTTAAATGGCCACGTTTTCAATTGACCTCGCGGTTGCTAGCTGGTGAATTTCCCGATTATCAAAAAATTATTCCCCAAGAAAGTAAGATCCAGGTTTTCCTTGACCAACAGGAATTTTTAACAGCTATTCGGGCAGTTTCGGTTTTTGCCCGCCAGGCAGCTAATATCATTGTTCTTGATTTTCAATCAGACCAGGTAATCATCCAGGCCAATGCCCCTCAGGTAGGGCAAAACCAAGCCCGAGTACCTATTCGCTTGGAGGGGCAGCCACTAAAAGTTGCTTTCAATTATCGGTTTATTTTAGACTTTCTCAATAATTTGCCGGCTGAGGAAAAAGGAATTATTATTAAACTTAACGATCCTTTATCACCGGTGGTTTTCAGCCGTGACGGTGATTCCTCTTTATTGCACCTCATTATGCCGGTGCGCCTTGACCACTGATGAAACTGGCAGTTTTTTGTGACGGAGGAGCGCGGGGTAATCCCGGTCCGGCAGCGGCAGGGGTGGTGATTTTCTGTCAAGAAAAACCTCTTTTTCAGACAGGTATTTTTTTGGGGCGGCGGACTAACAATGAGGCTGAATACCAAGCAGTTATTTTGGCCTTAGAATGGCTGGAGCAACACTGGCCAATGGCAGAAAAGGTAACCTTTTACCTTGATTCTCGTTTGGTAGTTTCTCAAGTTAATGGCCACTTTCGTCTCCGCGCCGCTAACCTGCGCCCTTTATTAACTAAGGTGAAAAAAAAGATAAACCAACTGAAGGGAGAGATTAATTTTGTTTATGTTCCCCGAGAAAAAAACCAACTTGCTGACCAATTGGTTAACCAAGCTTTGGATTGTCAGGAAAACGATAGGAAAGCGAAAAGTTAAAAATGGAACTAGGAACTAGGTTGGAGGAACTAGGTAATCAGAACTTAGAACTTGGCAAAGAGAAAAAAGATTAAATTGTAGGATATCAGGTAATCAGGAAAAGAAAATCAGAGATCAGAATAACAGAGAGAGTTAATCAGGTATCCTGATATTCTTAATATCCCTTACCTGATACTCCGATACTCTGATATTCCGATGTCCTTGGTGCTCAAAATAATGTTAAGATAAATCTACCATACCGGACGAATATTTGACTTTTTAGTCCACTATGCTATACTAATCTTGAGATGGTTACCCTAAACGACTTAATCTTACAAAATCCTTGGTGGAAGAGGAAAAGAGTTCCCCGGGTGTTTTTGGGCAGAGGAAGAAAGGAATTTTGGCAAAAGATAAAGAAGTACTTTCCCTTGAGGCAGGCTCTCTTAATATATGGTTTAAGGAGAACGGGCAAAACAACCTTTTTCTACCAATCAATCCAACGACTCATTCTTTCTGGTGTCGTTCCCGAAAAAATTCTTTATTTTTCCTTTGATGAGAAGGAAGCTTTTTTGAAGGATGTTCTGGCTCTCTATGAATTAAAAGTACTTCAAGAGGCAATTACTGAAAAGACTCAACTTTATCTCTTTTTGGATGAGATACAGAAACTCAAAGATTGGCAAGATCAGGTAAAGGTCATTTATGACCGTTACCCCAAAATAAAAATCTTTCTTTCCGGGTCAGCCTCTATCAATCTCCGAAGGGGAGCAAGGGAGAGTTTGGCGGGGCGGATATTTGAGTTTGAGTTTACCCCTTTAAGTTTCGCTGAGTTTTTGGAATGGAAAGGAGTGGCGATAGAAAAAAGAAAGCTAGATCTTTATGGTAAAGAGTTGAAACTTCTGGCTAAGGACTATATCTCTAAAGGGGGTTTTCCGGAAATTGTGGAAGAAAAAGATGAAGAGATAATTCGCCGTTACTTGAAAAGTTCGGTCCTGGATAAGATTGTTGGTCAGGATCTTCCTTTAGAGTTTGGCCTGCGTGATCCGGAATTTTTAAAAACATTAGTGGAAAATTTTTTCTCCCAACCGGGCATGATTTTAAACTACGATAAGCTGGCTTCTGATTTTCAAAGGAGCAAGACCACAGTAATAAATTATGTCTTCTATCTTAAATATGCCTTGCTTTTGCGAGAGGTAAGGAATTTCCGGCCAAGTTTGCGCCTTTCCTCGCGTAAGGGCAGAAAGATTTACCCACCTAATCCGGCTTTTTGCTCTGTTTATCTGCCGGGGAGTATGGACATTAAAAAGGTGTTAGAGACGGCGGTGGGGGCATTTTTGGGAGCGAGGTATTACTACCGCAACAGCTTTGAGGTTGATTTTGTTTTGCGGAAGGAAGACCGGGTCATTCCTGTGGAGGTGAAGTCAGGCAAGGCAGAATCTTATCAGATTAAGAAATTTCTAGAGAAGTTCGGTGCGAAGCAGGGGTTCATTATCACCGAAGATTATGAGGAGCAGCGAGATAGGATAAGAGTTTTGCCTTTCTGGAAAGCCTTGGCCCTGGGGCGGTTGGTTTAAAATTGGGGAAGTTAAAGTGAAAAGTTGAAATGGAACTAGGAACTAGGAATTAGGTGTTGAGTTTCAAATGAATATGAACACCCTCTACTAGTAGTTATCAACATCTCGTCATCCTGATTTTCCCCGACGGCCAGTCGGGGAAAGTTCAGGATCTTCAGTGGGTGGTGAACCAACAATAAAAGTAGTTGCCCACCTGGCTGAAGACCCCGCTCTTTCCTCTGAAAGGGCGGGATGATGAGATAGATGGAACTTAGAACTTGGAACTTAGTATTTTGTCATTCTGAGCGTTAGCGAAGAATCTAGCCGAAGGCGCATAGAAATGGAACCGGGAACTAGGTTGTTAGAATGCGTCATTCTGAACTTGCCTGCCCCGCCCCTGAGGGTGCGAAGGGTCTTGGGGTTTCAAGATCTTCAGTGGGCAGTGAACTATCGACGTCAACCAGGCACCCAGCTGAAGATGTCGAAATATCAATATTCCACCTGCTGGCGGAACAATTTTCGGTTTCCGGGCGAGGGTGCACCACACATTTCCCTTATTTAAGCAAGCTCCTGGAACAAGCAGGGAGCATCCGTGGGGATAATCTTTGCGCTGTGTTTATGGCTCTGTTAAATTTCTTCTTCAATTTCTTCTTCACCGAATTCCACCACTACACGCTGGCTCCCTTTTACCCACATAGAAGCAGGTTCAAATAAATGGGGAGCAACAGGTACAGGCACATCCACTGTTCTTTCCCCTCTGACTTTATCTAAAAAAAGCCCCTTTAGCCCTGTGGCTTCATAGATAGTGATCGTAGGCCCATCTTGATTTATGGGATCTGCTCGCCATTTAGCGACTACTATTTCTTCCATTCTTTCGCCTCCTCTCTTATTCCATAATTACAACTATGCGATTATAGCACAATTTTCTACAGCTTGTGTTGTTTGTTTCTCGCCCCTATCATTCCATTCTTGCATGCATGGATTGCATGGATAAACTTTATTCACAGACATGCCCTTTATCTCTGTCACCCTGAACAAGGCCAAGAGGTTATTCCTCTTTGTCATCCCGAGGAGCGAAGCGACGAAGGATCTAGCCGAAGGCGCATGAAAATGGAACTAAGAACTAGGTTGGAGGAACTAGGTTATCTAATAGTAGATAAAAGAACCCTTAGAAAGGACACCAGGATATCAGGACATCAGGGAATATTTAATAATGTAAATCTTTCTCTGTTATTCTGATCTCTGATTCTCTTTTCCTGA
>WFSR01000019.1 GCA_015485895.1 Candidatus Microgenomates bacterium
CCCCAGTAAATCCCCTTGCCGATATACTCGCACCCACAATCCGCCTAACCAAATCACCAAAAGCAAAATTAGCCACTTATTTTTTCTAATAATCTTAATAACATCTATCTCCACCAGTTGCCGCCATTTCATAAAAAATTCTAGCATGAACGAGTTTCGTCAGTTTAAAGACCAACAGTTCTATTTCTATTTTATAAACGATGCAAAAACCAACTCTTTTCACTTTGAGAGATAATCTACTTTAAATGCACCAGGCGAAAAATTTTCACACCACTAACTTCCCACTGTCTATCTATTTCTGCCCAACCAAAAGCGGCAATTTGCCATTTTGGATGACCGATTGGGTTACAATTCACCTTACCCCATGGCTCACAAATCACAAAAAGCTGTCGCGGCATTTCTTGGTGTAATTCTACCAATGGCGCTTTGCGCAAAAGGAAAAAGTAGCGATAAGGGGCATCATAATTTTGTTCCGCAATCAAAGCCAGGGCGAATTTATCCCCTCGACTCTTATCTAAAATAAAATTAGCCACTTTTTGGGCACGGGCAAGCTGATAATTTGGTGGATAACGGCCGTGCCAATGCCATAAAGATAAGCCCACCAGCCCCACTAATATCGGCCAACGCAAAAACCACCAAAGATGCTTCAACGAAATTGCCAAAAGAACAATTGCCGCTGGCCAAAGAAAACCATAATAGTGAGCATATACATGCTGTTTGTAATTAGCCAGGCCCAAAAGGCCGACTACTAACCAAAGAACCAGAAGCCAAATGGCTTTATTCTTTCTTTCGCGCCAAATTCCCCAAAGCAGTAACGGCAAAAACCAAAAAGCCGGTTGCCAATAGTCTTGCCGGACTAAAAGTTGGCTATAAAGTTGGTTAAAAATCACCGGCAAACGCAAAAACCCCTTGTAGAATTTAAAATTTACCGTTGTTTGCCGAGCCGCAAAGAATTTTTCAAAAGCCCGGGCGTTGGCAAAATTATGTTTTAAGTCAAAAAGCACTAACGGGGACAAGAAAAATAAAAATATCAATATGGCAATAACTGAAAATTGCGCCAATCTCTTTCTTTCCTCTCTTTTGTGCCAAACATCTTTTAACGCCCAAAGCCAAAAGAGACCCACTACTGGCAACAAAAGCAACCCCAAATAATGGGAATTCAAAACCATAGCCAAGGAAACAGCCAGCCAAATTAATTTACGATATTCATGCCTCTGCCAAATTCGCCAGAGCAGCCACATCGACAAAAGGGCAAAGAAAGGCATAATGTTAGGGTTCCAGGAAAAAATAGAATAGTAAACCACCACCGGAGAAACGGCCATCAATAAAGCAGCTATCAAACCTACGTCGCCAGCAAACCACTCCTTAGTCACCCACCAAATTAGCCAAACCGCCCCTAGTCCTAAAAAAGCAACCAAAACCGCTGGGCCAACGGGGCTAAAATGGAACAACCATAAAAAAGGAGCAATCAGGTAATAGTACCAAGGACCTAAATACATATTGCCAACTGAGGTTTGGGGGCCAATAAACATTAAATCACCCCGGGTTAAAAAGCGCCAAACAACGAGAACATCACGCCCCTGATCGCCTAAAAATTCCATATAGGCCGGAAGACGATAAAACCGTAAAAATGCAGCTAGTGAGAGAACCAACCCTAGCCAAAATTGAGGCTTCTTCCAGATAACTTTCATCGACGGTCTTTAAAATGCAGTTTCCACCAAAAGACCAATAAATCGCGCAAACCAGCAATAACCACTTTAAAGCTGCTTCCAGTTGCCGACCCCTCTCGGCGGGGAAAATGATGCACCCCAACCTGAACAATTTTGAAACCTGCCCGTTTAGCTTTAATAAGAAACTCTGACGAAATAAACGGTCCCCTTTCCGCTTCTAGACGAGGAATCGTGGAAATCACCTTTTTTCGGATTAATTTAAAACCGCAGTCGATATCTTTTACCTTGAGGCCAAAAAGCAGCCAAACGGCCAGTTCCCATACCCGCGATCCCCAAACGCGATAAAAAGGAACTTTGCGACCCAAATAATAGCCAATAACTAAATCAGCCCCTGTTTCCTTCTGCTTAGCAATTAAATTACGAATATCCCGAAAGTCAAACTGGCCATCGGCATCAGTAAAAGTAATCCACTGGTAACGGGCATTATAAAAGCCGCTTTTTAAAGCTGCTCCATAGCCGCGGTTAGGATGATGGACAATAAGGCGGATTTTCCCCTGCGGGTATTTGCTGGCAATTTTTTTGACCACCGCGCCAGTTTTGTCTTGGCTACCATCATCAACAACAATCACTTCCCATCGAGGGGTTATTTTCTCTAAAACACTGATCGCTTTACGGACCATCGGGCCAATATTCTTTTCCTCGTTATAAGCAGGAAAAAAAACTGAGAGCTCTGGCAAAAGCCAATCTTTAGCACCCATTTTGCCCTTTTATGCTATCATAAATAAATCATGAAACCAATTCTTCTCCTAGCCTTAACTATTTTAAGTATCCTTCCTATTTGGGGCTATTTTGCTTCTCAGCACCAGCTAACCCGCCTTTATGCCAACTACGACGGCCCCAACTATATGGTTATCGCCAAATGCGGCTATAATCCCACCTGTATTCGTAACCATTTTTCTCTCCCCTTGCCTTTAGAGTATTACCCTGCTCATCTGCCCGGTTTTCCTCTTACTATTCGCATATTTCAATCTGTGATGCCCGGCTGGTGGGCAATGCTGCTTAGCACTCTCCTAGGCACCATTTTTATGACCCTTGTTTTTTACCACCTTCTTCGTTTTTTAAAATTACCCCAACTATTCTGGCTAGCTAGCCTCATTCTCTTTATTCCTGCCCGAATGTTAGTTTTGCATACCATTGGCGCCCCTGAACCTTGGTTCATCGGTTTTCTCCTTCTAGCTATTTTCCAATTTAAGAAAAAAAATTATTTTCTCGCAGGTATTAGCTTAGCTATAGCCCAGACTATCAAAACCCCGGCCATTATTCTCTTTGCTGCTTTTGCCCTAACAATTCTTCTGCAAGACCATTTCCATTGGCGCCAGTGGCTGAAAAAATGGCCCCTTCTTCTCGGCCCGGCGATTATCATTCCTATTTTTTTTCTTTACCAACAACAAACTGGCGATTTTTGGGCTTATTTCCATTCCGGTGACAATATTCACCTTTCCTGGCTCCCTTTTCAAGTCTTTATTACTCCTCACCAACGCTGGATTGGAACAATCTGGCTGGAAGATATTGTCTATATCTATCTCTTAGGCGGCCTAGCGGTTCTTTATCTTCTCAAAAAATACCGAGCCGATATTTTAGCTATCTTTCCGCTTCTTTTTTACATCGCCACCCTGTTTATCGGCCACCGTGACATTTCTCGTTATTCCTCCCCTCTTTATCCCTTTTGGATTATTGCCTTTGCTCCTGTTTTAGCTAAAAAAGAATTCAGGGTTGTTTTTCTTCTCCTTCTGCCCGCAATTTACCTTTACGCTATCCACTTTATCCAATTCAACATTGCCCCTATCAGCGATTGGACGCCCTATCTTTAGGGGTGCTGTTTCTTCCAAATAATTTTGTTGTACATTAGCCAGTTATAAGGCACAATAAAGAAAACAATGGCAATGACTAGCCATAATTGCCGCCATTGGTCACCGGTTATTTTTGTCCCCCAACCGACCACGAAAAATTGAATAACTACTGCCCCAGCTGAAGTGAGGTTAAAGGTTATAAATTTAGCTATGATGGCCTTTAAGCCAGTAATCTTCTTATAGGAAAATGTCCAGATATTATTGAAAGTAAAATTAGAGATAATCGCTAATTCTGCTCCAGCCGCCGCCGCCCAATTTGGTGCAAGCCCGAGGCGATAAAAAACTTCCAAGCCCAAAGCATTAACTAAATAGCCAATAAAGCCCACAGTTGCAAACTTAAGAAAACTTTGGGCCGTTCGGTCATGCCAGCGGAGAAGGATAATTGTCCGGAAAATATCTTTGGCAGTTTCGGGAGTTATTTTTGACTCGCCGGCCCGGCGCAATTGAAATTTTAAAGGAATTTCTTTTACTTTAGCACCCAATTTAACCATTTTGTAAAGGAACTCCAGCTTATAGCCAAATTTATACGAATAAAGATGATCCATATCCAAACGGTCCACAAAACCTTTTACCCGAGAGGCCTTTAGGCCGGTGGTGGGATCAGTAACCTGCCAAAATGCCTTGCTGGGGAAAAACAGAATTAGGCGGGCCACAAAGCCACCAAGATAAGTAAACAGTTTACGTTTAAACCCCCAAGTTTTGGGAACCGACCCGCCGGGAATTTTCCGCGATCCTAAAACATAGTCGGCCCCTTTTTCTATCTCTTTGAGCATCACCGGGATTGTGTCTGGCGGATGTTGGAAATCACCGTCAAATTCGATGACCACATCAGCGTTTAATTCTTTCATGGCATATTTGAAACCCATCACATAGGCATAACCAATACCCATCTTGCGGGGATTTAAATAAAGATAAAGGTCGGGGTACTTTTTTTGCAGCTTTTGGACAATTTTGTAAGTGCCATCGGGCGAAGTGTCGTCAACTACCAAAAGTTTCATTTGCCAATGCTTAATCATTGGAAAAGTCCGCCGGAAAAGATACTTTATCATCTTGCCAATGGTTTTGGCTTCGTTGTAAGTGGGAATGATAACTACCGCTACCGGCTTTCTCCTTTTCACCCTAATTCTTGTCTCCCTTTATCCGAATTCTATCTCGCCAATAACTAAGGATATCTGCAAGTGTTTGCTGCAACTTAATTTGTGGTTTCCAACCTGTTTGCTTTCTAAACTTTGTAGAATCGCCAATCAAAATAGGGACATCGGATGGTCTCATCCTAGCAGGATCTTGACGGACGATAATCTTTTTATGGCTCATAGCCAAAAGTAATTCCAAAATTTTTTTAATCTCCACCCCCTGCCCTTGAGCAATATTATAAACATCCCCAGGTTCACCTTTCAAAACTGCTAGCCAATAAGCTCGGACCATATCTCTTACATCAGTAAAATCTCTTATCGCTTTTAAATTGCCCACCGACAATATTGGTTTCTTTAAACCCGCCTCTATCTCAGCAATTTGTTTAGCAAAAGCGGAGCAAACAAAGACATCACCACGCCGTGGTCCGGTATGGTTAAACGCTCGTGTCCTCACAATTTTCATGCCGTAGCTTTGATGATACTGATAACCCATATAATCTAAAGCCACTTTGGAAACACCATAAGGCGAAAGGGGACGCAGGGGATTATCTTCTTTTATTGGTACTTCATTTTTCTTAACCAAACCATATTCTTCTGAAGAACAGGCAATTTGAATTGTGGGTGTCAACTTAGCCGCCCTAATAGCTTCAAAAAGATTACAAGATCCGACCACATTTATCTCAAAAGTTACCGCCGGGGAAGTCCAGGAGGCAGGAACAAAACTTTGGGCAGCTAAATGAAAAACATAATCAGGGCGGACATTCATCATTGCTCGCTGAAGGGAATTTAAATCAAGTAAATCACCTTCTACCAAATGGATTTTGCTTTTTATCCTCTCAATATTTTCTGTTCGCGATCGCCAACGAGCAAGCCCGTATACTTCAAGCCCCTCTTTCAAGAGCAACTCTGCCAAATGAGAGCCAACAAAGCCGGTTATACCAGTAATAAACGCTTTCTTCTTCATTTGGAATAATTTTAGCAACAATGATAAAAAACAACAAGCAATTGCCGCGCATCCGGATTCAAATAAGACAATGCCGTTAATACTATATAATTTAGATAATGAAAATAATACGCTTACAAGGTGCCAATGAGAAAAAAATAATTAGCCAGGCAGTTCGAGCTCTTGCCAAAGGAGGCCTGATTGTTTATCCCAGCGAAACTTGCTATGGCCTAGGAGGAGATGCCGCTAACCCTAAAGCCGTAGGCAAAATCTTAACCTTCAAAAGCCAGCGTCGGCCGGGACCAATTTCAATAGCCGTTGCCAATTTGACCATGGCGAAACGTTACGTAAAAATAAATTCCACTGCTAAGAATATTTACCAAAATCTCCTTCCCGGCCCCATCACCGTAGTTTCCTTT
Organism: Candidatus Microgenomates bacterium; assembly: GCA_015485895.1. Classification (GTDB taxonomy): domain Bacteria; phylum Patescibacteriota; class Microgenomatia; order UBA12405; family UBA6130; genus S016-97. The sequence continues at coordinate 6,076 of WFSR01000019.1, forward strand.
AGCCGGGGCAAAGTCGACCCCCGCTTGGAAGCTAAAAACAAAACTTTGGGTGTCCGCATTCCTGCTCATCCCCTCGCCCAGGAACTTATCGCTACTTTTGGTAATCCTATCACCGCTACCGCGGCCAACACTAGTGGCGGGAAAACCCCCTACACAATCGATGACATCCTAGGCCAGCTTTCTGCCAAAAAGCAAAATTTAGTCGACTACATCATTGACGCTGGCCAGTTGCCGCCGCGGCCTCCTTCGGCAGTGGTTGATACCACCCTCAACGAACCAACCATCCTACGGCAAGGGGAAATTGATTTAGCTAAATTAGGCGCCAAAAGTGTAGTTGCTAACTCCCCTGAAGAAACTCAAAAACTAGCCCACCATCTTCTTAGAAAACATTTTCATATTCTGAAGCAGAAAGCACTCCTTTTTGCCCTTCAGGGAGAATTGGGCGCCGGGAAAACCCAATTCGCCAAGGGACTAGGCCGAGCTCTGAACATTACCCAACCTATTACCTCGCCCACTTTCATTATCGCTAAAGAATATCCCTATAAATTGGATCGTTTGCGAGGTACCTTTCACCATATTGATGCTTGGCGCATTGCCGGCCAACAAGAGAACCTTGACTTTCTCATTGATTATCTTCAGCCGGGCAATGTTATCGCCATCGAATGGATCCAAAAAGGAAAGCATTTTCTGCAAAATTTAGCCAAAAATCAGCAGGTAAAAATTGTTTGGATAGATATCAAACATCTTGGCGCCCACCGCCGCCAAATCCGCTTTACAGACTAACTAAGCCGTATTCAAGAGAACAGCAACTTTCATCTTTATAAACTCATTAAAAACTAATTTTATACCCGTTTCATTGGCAAACCAGGTGGTGGGTAACAATTCTTGCGAAACAATCTCACTATTAACCCGGAGTAAGCTAGTTTTCGGAGGAGAAAATTTCATCATGTGCGCCCAGCCGCGCCGTTGAGCAAACCAAGGCAAAATAATTGCCAAGCGCCGATAGCGAACGCCAAAGTTATCCAATAAATTAAAAGTTGTTTTAACATTATCAGGAATGCTAACAGAACTCATTTCTAATAAAATAGCGTCTTTCGGGACACCTTTAGCTAAGGCATAGCGAAGAAATTTTATAGCCTCCGGTGCTGTATCCTGGCGATAATTAGGATTACCGCCAGTAATTATGAGTTTATTGGCAATACCCTTCCGGAAAAGTTCCACCCCTTTCTCTATTCGCTTTAGACTACTACCACCAAAAACCACAATAGCATCCACGGTTGCAAGAGAGTCTTCTTCTCCTAAATACCAAGCAATATCTCTAAAAATCTTTTTAGCAAGCACATCTTTTTTTCTTGCAATAGTGGCATCAACCACCTCTGGAACAATTTCTTGCCCCCACTGAAGCACTTCATCAGCATGAGCAGTTGCCCTGATTACGGCAGTATTCAATCCTAACAAATCCATCCACTGATAAAATAGCTGGAAATCAGGATAATGTGCTGCTAACTTCTGCTGAGGGGGCAGTCTCTTTGCTTCTTTTTCTAAGATCACCCGCAACTCACTCTCGCTTGGTAATTCCATTGGCCCAGATCTTTTCTCCACTCTTGCCATTCTTTTATTTATTTTACCTTTAACCTCTCTGCTAGTTGGTGGCCTTTTTCGGGCGAAAGCGGAGAAAGTTTTTGCTTGGGGTAAAAAGCAATCTTACCTCGCGAGGCCGGAAAAAGGTGAATATGGGCATGGGGGACGTCCCAACCATAAACCCAGCTCATCACAAATTCCGTTCCCAAAATTTGGCGATAATGATTGGCAATTTTATGGACCACGGCAAAGTATTCCTCTATCGTCGGCTCGCCTGATTTAGCGGTCTCCTTGTTGGGCAAATCCCAAACCCAACGGTAATGCTTTTTGGGGATAACTAAGGTGTGGCCCTCTACCCAAGGATTAATGTCTAAAAAGGCCAAAAAATACTCATCTTCATAAATCTTAAAACAAGGAAGCTCTCCGGCAACAATTTTGCAAAAAACACAGCTAGCCATTCTACCCACTCTCTTCTTTCAACTTATAACCTTATTCAATTATAAGACCACTCCCACGGGAGTACAACACTTTAAAGCAGTGAGGGGGCATTGGATAGCAAATAAGCTTAGGTTTTCACAATACTGCCACACTTTGCTTTTAGCTCTTTATAGATAGCCTCATCTTTTATGATATCCTCCGACATCTCGATGAAATATTTTATTTTCTTAACCCACCAGTCAACCCGCTTGCCCTTCTCATCGAAACAACAATAATCAGCATTATCAAAAAGATCCGCAGCTTTAATGATTAGAGCGCTTTTCCCAGCTTTATAACAACGCTCAAAATTCTCTTTATAGCTACTAACCCTATCGTTGATCTCTTTATTGAAACTATTTGCCTGAACAAGTTTGCTAACATTTGCGCCAAATGTTAATTTTATTTTATCTATAGTTGTTTCTGTATCCTCTACAATATCATGCAAAATACCTGCAATGACAATATCCCTATTATAGGCAAGGCTATAAAGATGAAGTCCAACTCTAATACTATGTAAAATAACCGGCTTTGGATTATGCCCCGTTTTCTGAACCGCGAAAACTAGAAACTTTATTGCCTCTTCTATTTGTTTGTTTTCCTCAAATGTTCTCATGGTCAATGACAAGCTATTTATAACAAAATAACTCTACGTTTAGTTTTGTGTCAAGGCGTCAAGGGCTACTTTATAAAGAACTTCTAAGCCTTGTTTCGTTCTTGAAGAATGAAATTTTGGCTTCCATTTTAATTCTCCCAAGGAATCACTAATCGTAAAAATCGCCCCCATCTCCACATTCCTATATTGGGCAACAGCGAATAAGGCTGCGGCTTCCATTTCCACAGCACTGACGCCTTCTTTTTGATAACGCTTTACCTCAGCAATCGTCTCTCTATAAGGCGCATCAATAGTCCAACTCGTCCCCACAAAATACTCTTGCTGGAATTTTTCGAGGGATTCTTTTATTTTGTTAGTCATTATCGGGGAAGCATAAGCGTGTTTAGAGGGCTTAAGGTAATGGTATGAGGTTCCTTCGTCCCTAATCGCTTTTTCACAGACCATTATGCTGCCAATTTTAATGTGCCTTTGCAAAGTGCCCGCTGTCCCAATAGAAATAAATTTCTTCACCCCAAAGGCAATCAGTTCTTCCAAAAGAGTTACTACCGTCGGAGCACCAATACCAAAATTGCCCACGACAGCAATTTTCCCATCCGTTTCGTCAAGCAAATATAGGTCACCGAAGAAACCGTCCACTTTAATTACCTTATGGGCGGTGACAATTAATTCCATTAGTCTCCTATCATAGCCAAAAATTATACCTTCGGGAGACTTATATTCCGGGTATCTTCCCGCCTCCTTTTTATACGCCATAAAATCGCTCGGCGTAAAAACAGCCGGCTTTTGGTACTTATTTTTAAAATTCGGAAAACTCATAGTATTTTCCTCTATTGGCCATGCCAAAGTTTTCAACTCTATTTTTATTTTATAGCATTGAATTTTCTAATGCTAAAATAGAACTGCATGGTGCACTATAATAGTCCGCAGCGACAAAATAATTACAAAATCCTTTCCATTGATACTTCTTGTGACGAAACGGCAGCGGCGGTAACTGTGGGGCGAAGAGTCTTAAGCAATATTATCTGGTCCCAAGTCGATGTCCACCGCCCCTGGGGAGGCGTAGTCCCCGATTTGGCCCGAAAAGAACACCAAAAGCACCTGGGAGAAGTTGTCCAGTCAGCCTTAACTAGAGCCGACGCCAACAGCAAGCGTTTTCAGCTACCTTGGCGAATTAACTGGGACACTATTGACGCTATTGCTGTTACCCAAGGCCCAGGATTAGCTATTGCCCTTGAAGTAGGAATTAAAAAAGCTAAAGAACTAGCCAAAAAACATCAGGTACCGCTCATTGCTGTAAATCACATGGAAGGCCATCTGCTTTCGCCTTTGGCGAGAAATGCCAAAGCACACATTCCCCAAAGAGAACCATCGACCAAGAAAATGCCCACTCTCGGCTTGCTTATTTCCGGCGGGCATACCCAGTTGGTTCTGGTTAAAAAAATAGGTGATTACCAACTTCTGGGTGAGACCCTTGATGATGCTGCCGGCGAAGCGTTTGACAAAGTTGCCAAAATGCTCGACCTTGGTTATCCCGGTGGCCCGATTATCGAAAAACTGGCTTGTCAAGGCAGCCCCCACCGCTTTCAATTGCCAGTTCCCATGGCCCGCGATCCCTCACTAAACTTTAGTTTCTCAGGCTTAAAGACAGCCTGTCTTTATAAATTACGGGCTATTCCCAAGAAAGAAAAAGATCGCCAATTTTTGGCGGATTTTGCCGCCTCTTTCCAGGCAACTCTGACCAAGGCTATCACCATTAAACTAAAAAAAGTTTTGGAAATGCATCATCCAAAACAAATTTTTCTCGGCGGCGGGGTCATCAATAATCTTTATCTAAGAAAGCAAATACGCTCGGTCGCCAGGAAACATAATATTCACGTCTTCACCCCCTATTCGCGCAACTTAATCAGTGATAACGCCGCCATGATTGGCATCGCTGCATTTTTCAAGGCCCAAAGAGGCGAATTCGTTAAGAATATTAATTTACTTGACCGCCAGCCAAATCTAAATTTTCCTTTTCAAGCCTCTCTAAATTGAGAGTTTTCCGGAGGTGGGTAATAACTTCCGGGGGAATAAGAATATTGTTCTGTTTAAACGGCAAGTTATCCAAAACAGTGCGGCTAAAAATGATAGCCTGGTTGGCACGATTAGCCTCGTCTTTTAGATAATATTCCGCTACATCTAAAGGTAACCGCACCACCACCCCTCTTCTTCTTTCAGGTTGCTGCCTATTAAAAGAGTCGGTAATCGTTACTCTGTTTTCATTAAAACCCAAAATGGCTACCGCATGTCTTCCTTTTTGCCAACTTAATGTTTTGGGCGGCTGCATTTTTAAAGTTTGTTCCCAAATAAAATCATTTCTCAAAGAAACCACCACAGCCTTTTCTCCTGGCTGGATATATGGTTCTAAAGAACTCAAGTTGGTAACATTACCTACTGAAACGCCTTCTAAACCTAAAGCATTAGCCAAAGCTATTGCCACATGGTGGTACATATTGCCAAAGGTATCTGTCAAAAGAAAACCCAGTGGCAATTTAGGGTTAGCAAACCGACCAGCGAGAGGCAAAAAGGCACGATATACTTCTTCTAAAGAAAATCCCCTATTAGTTCTTGTTTCATTAATAAGGCGCTTTTGAAAAATAAAGTTAATTGCCGTTCCTGCCGCAGCTAATAAACATAGAGAACGCTCCAAGTTTTTCCCAGGAAAAATTTTTGCTAGTTCCCGGCCAGCTTTTATCTGGTTTAAGGTCAAGGTTTCTAGCTTGGAAATAGTCATCTTCAAGCAAGTATAACACCCGGCCCCCGACATTCGTCGGGGCAGGCAAACTCTAATTACCAAAATCCTAAATTCTAAATCCTAAACAAATTCAAATGACCAAATATTTAAATGTTCAAAACATTTCCTTTTTCTTCTTTTTTTCTTTCTTTCTTTTTTTGTCTTTTGTTTTGGTCATTTGATCATTTGAATTTTGATCATTGTTTAGAATTTGGGTCATTAGGATTTAGGATTTTGGTATTGTTTGAAATTTGGTGCTTGGAATTTGATGCTTAAAGTATGTAACTTCAGTCGGGGATGGCGGATTCGAACCGCCAGCCTCACGAACCCGAATCGTGCGCGCTACCAATTGCGCCAATCCCCGTTGCCTAATTATAACCCATTATTGTTTTTCCTGCCCACAGCCAAAACATTTTTTTCTCCATTTTAAATTTGTTAATATAAGGCAGAATGAGAATTGACGTAATCACTCTTTTCCCAGAACTTTTTGAGCCCTTTAAAACATGGAGCATGATTAAAAAAGCCCGCTCTAAAAACATTCTCCAGCTTAAAATCCACAATCTCCGCCGCTGGGCACTAGACAAGTACGGCACCGTCGATGACCATCCCTATGGCGGCGGGCCAGGCATGATTCTTCGTGTCGAGCCTGTTTACCAAGCCCTGAAAGATTTAAAAGCTTTTCCCCCATCCAAAAATGCCAAAGTTATCCTCCTCTCCGCTAAAGGTAAGACATTGACCCAACAAAAAGCCCAAAAATTGGCACAATTATCACGCTTAGTTCTAATTTGTGGGCACTACGAAGGAACTGACGAACGAATACGCGCTCATCTAGTAGATGAAGACATTTCTATCGGCAACTACATTATTTCTGGAGGAGAATTAGCGGCCATGGTTTTAACCGATGCTGTTAATCGGCTCTTGCCTGGTGTCCTTAAAACAGAAACAGCCTGGCAAATAGAGTCATTCTCACCGGGGCTCGAAAAACTAAAGGGGCAAAAAACAGCCGCGCTTCTGGAATATCCCCAATATACCCGGCCAGCAAATTTTCAAGGTTGGAAAGTGCCAGAAGTGCTCCTTTCTGGCAACCATCAACAAATTTACAAATGGCGCCAACGGCACATTAAAATTAAAAAATGATCTGGCTTAACTCTCCTTTTCTCTTGATTCTTCTTATATCTTTCCCCTTTCTCTTAGCCCTCCAGCGTAACAACCGCCGCCTGATCAACCTCTTAACAGCTGGTAATGCCCTAATACTCTTTTTAGTCCAACTTATTAAACAGATAACTGCTATCCCACGCCCCTACCAAATTGAGCCTAACATCCTAGGAGTAAAAACCAATATTCCTAACGATTATAGTTTTCCATCTCTCCATGCTGGCTTAGCAACTTTCTTTGCCTGGGCAATGAGCTATATCTCTCCCAAATTAAGTTGGCTCTGGTTCGGTATCCTAGCAATTATTGCTTACTCACGTATTCGTTTTGGCCTTCACTACCCTCGCGATATTATCGCCGGTTTTGGTCTTGCTACCCTCATTTTCTGGTCTCTTATTTTTCTAACCCAACACCGCCAACAATTTAGTGCTTTCACCCAAGCTAATGTCCGGCGGAAAATATTTCACCTCTTTTACGGCCTTTCTTTAGTAGCTCTAATGACCACACAAATCCCTATGCAATGGGTTTTCATCTTCTTTCTGATCATTATTTATAGTATAATTATCCTTTTTCCTATTTTACCGCATAAACTACAGATATTGATCAATTATTTTGAACGGCCAGGCAAACGGCAACTCTGGGGGGTATTTTTCTTTACTTTAAGCGCTTTCACCGCCTATCTTCTTTTCCCATTTCATATTGCCAGCGCCGCAATCCTTTATTTAGCTGTAGGCGATTCTGTTAACGCCTTAGTAGGGGCTTTCTTTCACCTTCCTCCCCAACAGAAACGTCTCGAAGCTACTCTTGCCGCCACTGGCGCCTCCTTCTTAATTACTCTCCCTTATCTCTCCCCACAAGCAGCTTTATTAGGGAGTTTAATAACGGCTCTTTTTGAATTTAGCGAACCTAAGATCAAAGGCCATAAAATAAATGATAATGTCCTTATTCCCATTGCTAGTGGCCTAGTCGTCTTTTTAGCTAGAATTTAGCCAAAGCGGAAAACCGACCACCCCAGAAGAAGGGCCAAGAACGCAAAAAGAAAATATTCTCCTAAAACTCGTAAAGATAGGTCGTGGTGATACCAATGGTGTACTAAACCCCAAAGTAGATAGAAACTTACCAAACTTAGCAGTAGGCGCTGTTCTAAAGGTAATGAAAAACGCAAATGAAAAAAGAAAATTAAAACCGCCAAAAAACTGGCAAAGAGAATGGCAAAATCAAGAGGGTATTCTTTAATTTCCCGATGCATAGCGCCTCCTAATAAATTAGCCCCTGGTGGGTTAACAAAACTAATAACAGTAAAGCTAAAAGCAAACCAGCATGGGCAGCGTTACGCCCCGTCATGCGATAAAGATGATAGCGATGCGCAAACCAGCTATCAGTGGCAAGCACACCTAGAAGAACACCAATTAGTAGAATTGCTCCAGCTTTTATTACCCGGAAAGGGTTAACCTTTATCCCAGCCACTTCCCGAGGGACTTTAGGTAACTTGGCTGGTACTATTACTTTTTCCCCTTTGTTACCTACAGGCGCCCCAAAAAGTTGGACAATGAGAGTCGTTCTCACTCCATTTAGTTCTCCTCGAGCCACGGCTACGCCAATATCCCGAAAGCGGGCATCAAGGATATTGTCACGATGGGTAGGAGAAGCCATCCAAGCTTGGACTACACTATCAGCATCGGTAAAATCCTTGGCTAAATTTTCTCCGGCAACAGTATAGCGATAATCTACCTCTTGGAAAAATGACCATGGGGTTCGCCCTGATGGTGAGACATGAGCCCAATAGTTAAAAGCAAACATGTCGGCCGCTTTCCGCCGAGCAGCCTCATTAAGTAGTTTATTAATCCGCAAAGCAGGTAGGCCCATCTGCCGGCGCATTTTATTTGTTAAAGTAACAATTTTCTCCGGAGTAATATCGGAAGAGTAACCTAAAACACCGGGGTGGACTAAGGGAAAAAGATGGAAAACTAATTGGCCAAGCAAGATAACAATAACTAAACTGGTCAATATCTCTGGATGAAGCAATTTGGCTCGCCAGCCATTTTTAGCAGTTGGCAAAAACCAGTCAACAAGCCTCTTCATTATTTGCATTATCCCATTATAAGAAGCCTGGTAAAGAAAATCTAGCGCCGGTGCCAAAGCCAAAAAAGAGAAAGTGCAAAACTGGTACCCGCTAAACCTACCCCTAATCGGGCCCAAGGAGAGTATTTATTTCGTTTTGTTCCTAAACTAGACCCCGATTCTTGTTTTCTTCCACCGCCAATTTTCCCTTCTGGCGTTTTCTTACCCAATACCTGGAAGCCAGCGGCTGGTTGGTTAGGAACAGGGCCAACCGCCGCGCCGCCAGCCATCACCGTAGCCTCGCCAGAATCACTACTCCAGGCGCAACCATGGGCGGCCCGAGCAGCAAAATAATAACGTTGGCCAGGAGCCAAGCCCGACACTAAATAGTGCTCAGCTTTACCAACATTAAGATTGCCGTAAAGATAGTGGTGGCTAACTAGACCATAAACGACGGCATAGTGATCCTCTGGGCCACCTCCCGACTGCCAGCTGAGCAAAACCTGGCCATATCCAGCTGGGACTGCTGTCAAATTTTGCGGTGCTGGCGGGGCTGTATCCGAACAAGTAGCCGCTCCTGTGGCACCTTCCCCACTGTTGGTAGTTATGGCCGTTGAAGATTTTGTAGTTATTGTCGGTGTTAAAGTCAGCGTTAGAGTAGGTATTGGGGTAATAACCGGCGAAGAGCCGAAAAGAAGGGTAAAAATTAAAGTTTTTCCCTGATATTCGTTTCCGGCTAAAGGATCCATTGTGGCCGAAAAATACAATCTGTCTCGCCCGTTAGGAGCCAAATTAAATTGACTAGTAGGCAACTCGACCCCTGTTTGGGCCAGATTGGCTAAAGTACGAACATCGGCACCACAGCCATAAAGACAATTACTCGTACCCCTTTCGATTTTATAAATGGAAAAATAAATTTTCTCGGCTAGCTCGCCGGCCTGGGTGGTTGAAAAATTATTGTCGCCAATTTGGACTTCGACACCACTCGGAACGTCCTCATCATTTTTTAACTCAACCCATTTTTCTCCCTGTCCACCTACCGAATGGCCGGGAAACCAAATTTCTTGAGAAGCAAAAATTGGCCCTTGGGGAGCTACCACCTCCAGGCCTGCTGCCCAAACCGCCCCCGGCCAAAAGAAAAACAACCAACTTAAAAACAACAATCTTTGCATTAGATCGCAAAAGCCTTCTGGTTAATAATAACCGTTGTTCCCTGGCGCAAGGTTAATTTCACCTGATGAGCAGGAATCACATTAGTGACGCAAGTTCCTCCGCTTGAACAAGTACCCAAATAAAACTCCCGGTCCACTTTACTATTTTCTACTTCTTTAGGCAAAATAGTCCCGGTAATGCCTTTTTCTAAACTCTGGTCATCAACATAGGTAATTTCATATTCAAGAAGATTACCTTGGCCATAATCAGCCGGGAGATTGTAAACAGTTAATAATATTTTGCCGGTTGTATTGTAACGGCTGGTAATATTTGCTGTTAAACTCCCCGGTGCTAATTGCCAACTTCCTAAACCATCGGGATTGCGTGACCAAATTCGGTCATGCTGACTGCCAAGGTCACCGTAGCTAAATTTGTCTTGGACAACGCCGCTATTGTCTTTCAAATAAATCGTGTCGCCATCATTATTGAGGTAAAAATTATCCTCAAATTTTTGACTGGCATGACTTTCAATCGTTGTTGAGCCGCCCACAGCATTGTTAGCCGTTAAAGATATACAATGGCCATCGTCGTCACAAATCTGCCAGCCGGCCACATCTTGGTCATTCTCGCTGTTGTTGTAAAGCTCGACCCATTCACTATTGCTATCGCTCGGAGCAGCGGAAAAGCAATTAAGAACGACATCAGCCATTACTTTGGCTTCTAACTTAGTTGGCGCGCTATTGTTGCCAGCTAAATCAGTCGCCTGGGCCGAAACGGTAGCCTCGCCGCTAGCAAGGGTAGTAGGCATCCCATCAAAATCTTCATCACCACCGTTATTTACTTGATAAGTCGCCTGGTCCACCCCCGAACCCGACGCATCATGAACATCCAGACTCACTTCAGCATTAGCAGTCATTCGGGGGTCCAGAAAATGAAGCTCGATATTACTGAGGTAGGCCCAGCTCCGCCCTGGCCCAGCCGGGTTTTGGTGACTTTGAAGACGGAAATCTAGGTCCACTTCTTGGCCCTGAAAAGCCTGGAGATTAGCCGTCAAGCGGCGCCAGCCGGAATCACCTTGCCAGCCAGCCCAACTATCACCATTGTAAAGATCGTCATTTTCTTCGCTACCAGTTTTTAACAAAACTTTCTTCCCTTGTCGCCGACTTTCAACTGCTACTGCAAATTGGTCATAATCCACTGTATCCTCACTCAACATCCGATAGTTAAATTGTAAATAAGGAACTGCACTTGCCGGAATTGTTACCTCGCGCTTTAGGAAATCCTTGCCTGTCTTATCTTGGCTCCGAAAGCCTAATTCAAACATCTGGCCGCCTTTATCGGCCACCACCGGGTTATCATCAAGGTCTTTGCCCTCAGCGACTATATGATGATCGCCATCCCCACCAGCTGTCCATCCTTCCATACCACGCTGAAAATCCCCATTAGTTAGGGCAGATGTGCCTTGCCAAAGCGTCTCGCCAGGTGTGGGCACTACCAAAGCCACCGTCGGCGGCTGAGTATCATATTGCAACTGGAATAAATGATCGTCGCCGGCTAAGAATGAAGCCACATTTTCTAATTCTCCAGCACTTTGATCATCGTCTATGCCATTCCCATTTTTGTCTTCCTTCCAACCAGCATTGTCCACCGCCACTGTTAAAAAACGGTAAACGCCATCACCGTTGGGAAAAGAAAAGATAAATTCTCCATCTTGTCCCAAACCATAATATTGCCAATTTCCATCGTTATAAGAAAACCATAAACCCACCCGGTTAACACCACTACTAGAATCATCGGCATGATAAAGGAGATGCACCGGCTGATTAGTAACATCTATAACCGGATCACCCTGGTCGTTTTCAGCCTCATCAATTGCCGAAGTCGGCCGTTCCCAATCACCGGCAGTGAAAGTATTTTGATTACTCTGGCCTTGGTCGCTAAAAAGCCCCTGTGAATAACTAATATTTAAAGCCAAACCACCGCCAATCAAAGTTAGTATCGCCGCCCCAATCAACAATTTTGAAACGATATGCCGAGAACGCACTTTCTCCCACAAAATTCCCAATACTAGAAGAATAAATACACCCCAGAAAAGACCAGGCAAGGAAAAAGCAAAACGGTGAAAAACCAAAAGTAAATAACCCACCTTAGGGATAATAAAGACCACATTACCCAAAATTGCCTGTTCGGCGACTGGCATATCGGCAACATTGTTGGCATCGCCCCGAGTAATAAATTTCCCTTTTTCCTCTTGTATCAAGCGATGGGTAACGACTTTCCCCTGTGAATTTTGGTAAGAAATGATTTCGCCAACTTGATATTGCTGGCGGGGCACGGCTATTACTAGAGAACCTGGCTTAATTGCCGGCGCCATCGAACCACTTATTACCACCCAAAGGTGGAGCCCTAACAACATTTGTATTAATTGCCCCATACCGGCCAAGTAGTCCATTCAGCTGGACTACTTAGACAGCGGCAATTATTACTGCTGCGTTAATGTCCCCGTAATTGTAACCGTGCAACTTTGATCCTGGAAGGTATTTGGAGTGCTCGCGTCAAGCTGGACACCAATGCTTAATGTATGATAGACATCTAAATCTGCCAACGTTAAGCCTTCAATCCCCGCTCCATTGTTCAAAGTGGCCCAATCATCTAAATCCAAAATATTGTTATGGTTCAAATCCTGAAGAGCACTAGTTAAAAGATCATCAGAGCCGTAGGTTAATTTTGTTAACTTCAGATATTTGGCCATACCGGTTGCAGAACAGGTATTAATTATAGCTATAGACAAGTGCTTGCCTTCTATAGTTCCGCTGTTGCGAAATTTTATAATTCCCGCTACTGGCGTTCCTCCAGGAGCCATATTTTTGCCAACTATACTTTCATTGACACTATCTGCTCCTTCTCCACTTCCATCATTAGAAAGTTTCAGATCTAATGTCCCAGCAGCAAGAGCATTGTCGGTAGAAGCACCCTGATCGCTAAAATAAGCGTGAGTTACTCCTACCGCAGCAGCAGCAACACTTATCAAGAGAAACAACTGGAATAATATTCGTTTCATTTTTCTCACCCCCTTTCTGTTTTCAACCACTAAAAAAGCGCCTTGTGGCGCTCATAATAAAGAAAAATTATCACGGGGCAAGTTGTTGTCATCATACTAAAATAAAACTAACACCCGCCTTTTCCTTTGTCAAGACTTTATTATGTCAAGACTTTTTAGTTGCCCTTCCCACCAAAAGCGCAGCCAGTAATAAGCGATAAAAATGCCTAAGGTATCGATAAATACGTCTCGCAGGCAACCATGGCGGGTGGGAACAAAATGTTGGTGAAATTCATCTAAGGCACCGTAAAAGACAGCCAAAAGAAAGGCCTCACGCCAGCGGTGGCGGTGCGGAAAAAGGGCTAAATCCCAAAGTAAAAAAAGAATCCCATATTCAATCACATGGAGCGTCTTAAAAAAGAGAAAACTAAGCCAATAACTTTGGCTAACAGTAATCCGCTGCTGTGAAGAGAGATAAAAAATAAAAAGCATCCAGAAAGTCACTGGTAAATATCTACCAATCTTTTTCAGCTGCTACCCCGCTTCCGTTTTTCAAAATAAAGTAACTCCCTATCATCGTAACTCCACTGCCAACAAAAATCAACGGCAAGGCTAAGTTGGGACTAACCTTTTTATTCTTTACCCTCGAAGCAGCAGAACTCACTTGTGCCCCTTTTACTTCCCCTTCGGATGAGATCGACGCTACTCTCAGTATACCTGAAACAGTAGCCATCGCAGATGGCAGTAATAAAGGTGTAGGAGCTAAACTTGGCGTCGGCGAAATAATTAGTTGAAGCATTGGCTGTTGCTGGTAATTATTGTTACCCACAAAATTGTTAGTCCACTGCCAATCTTGATAACCATCCTTGCGGATATTAATTTGGTGCTGCCCTAAATGACAGGCCACTTGACGATCGGGATCACAGTAGCAACCAGGGCAAAAATGTAATGTTTCCGGCAAATAATGGTGAATATATTGGCCATCAATATAAATTTTAGCGTTATTTATTTCCCGACCACTTTCATCTTTAGCTATCAAAAGATGGCAAATAGCTGTCAAATTCGGTGTTGGGGTTGGTGAAGACGGAATAGTTGGCGAAGGTACCATAGTTGGTAACGGCGAACTAGTAGGCAGCGGCGTCGGTATCGGAGTGGCCGTAGATATCGGTCCCGGATTAACTACCAAGCTAAGTTCCTGCGAATCATAATAATTGTTCCCCCCAACCTTCTTAATCCTTACCTTATAAACGGCGTCTCCTTCAAAATCATCATAAAACTTATTGCTAGCTGTTAGTTGGCCGCTGCCGCTTGCATCAGATAACACCTCCGGCATACTGTCCCAGGAGCCATTCCAAGCCAGCCAACTCTGGCCATCTTGTCCCAGAGTATATAACTTCTGTAAATTAGAAGCCGGAGAACCACCCAAGGCCTTTACTTTGTATTTCGCAGCCGGCTCTAAATTCGAGAGCAAAATCACAACATCAAATTTTGCCGAAGCGGTAGCTACATCCGGTAAGCCAACGACACTAATTACCGGAGCGGCAAAAACAGGGGGCAAAAATGAAAAATTAATGAATAATAAAACAATTAACCAATAGCAAAAACAAAAAACCTTGGGCATTGCCCCATCTTACTCCAAAACGCATTTTTCTGGCAAGTTAA
>WFSR01000020.1 GCA_015485895.1 Candidatus Microgenomates bacterium
CCAAAATTCTTGAATCGCTCTCCAAGGGGTAGGAAAATGGAAACATGATGGCTGAATAGTGCCGTCGGAGTTTAATAACCGCGGGGCAATTACCCCTGCCTCAGAATGTTTCTCAGCGAAATCTACCAGCCTCTCCAAGGCCCCTTTCTTAATAATAGTATCGGAATTAAGAAGAAGAATATATTTGCCTTTAGCGATTCTTATTCCTTGGTTGTTAGCTCTCGCAAAACCAAGATTTGTTTTATTAAAGATGGTTTTAATAGTTATATTGCAACGTCTAAAAAGGAGCCAGGCATCAGACCGCACTCCGCCCGCAGCTCCGCCAGAGGCGGAAGCGAGGACGAGTGGAGCTGATGCTGGCGACTCCAATAGCAACTTCCTATGTGTTAGAGCGATTTGTGATTTGTGATTTAATTCCTTGAGGAATTCTCTGCTGCCATCATGAGAATTATTATCAATGATGATTATTTCTATGTTAACTAGTCCAGGGGAAGGGAGCCAGGCATCAGACCCGCTCCGACGCTGCGTCGGAGGAGCTGATGCTGGCGACCTATCTGCCACAGCCTTAAAGAGGCTGTTGAGGCATTGTTGGAGGAGATCCTTAGTGTTGTAATTGACGATGATAATGGAGAGGAGAGGGCTCATTTTTGCCGCAAAATTTGGTAAACAAATAAATTATTAATCAACAAGCCATACGCTTCACCAACTACCATCGCCCAGGCGGCTCCTATTACTCCCCAATGAGCAACCAAATACCAACCACCAACAAGCATCACCAGAAAATTGGAAAAAGCCCAAGGCAGAAACTGTTTTACCCGATCCGAATTATGAATTATATTGCCCGGCAAAGCGTTGACAAAAAAGAGAATAATTGCCCCGCCTAAAATGCGGAAAAGAGGCACCGCCGGAAGATAACGGGAGCCGTAAAGAATTAATACCAATAAGCGACCGGCAAAAATAAAAACCGCGCTTAAAGGAAGAGCTAACAGTAAAAGGCCCAACCAAAGGCGCAAATATAATTTTTGCAAGTCGCGGTGGCGCTGACGCAAAAGGCGCGCCGAAAGTGGGAAAAAAGCCACCGCTACCCCTTGGGGAATAACAATACCCGCCTCAACAAACTTACCCGCCGCCCCATAAATACCCGCCCAATAATTTCCCAAAAGGCGACCAACCAAAATAATGGGAAGGCGCAAATAAAAAACAGCCAGAACCAGAAGAACGGCAAAAACCCAAGCTTGCCCCAATATTTGGCGGGAAAATTGCCAATCTAAACGCCAGGACCAATGGGGCAAACGATAAAACAATAATAAAAAACCAAAAAGAAAAAGATAGGCCAGCAAATAACCAGCTAAAACTACCGCCAACGGTTGATGCCACCAAGCTGCCAGGACAGAAAATAAGCCCGAGCCAAAGGACATTGCCAAGGTTGCCCCAGCGGCAAACCAAGGGCGTTCCCGACCGTTTTCCACCGCCCCAATAATATTGAGTAGATTGGCCGGGATCAGGGCCGCCTCAAAAACAAACAGAAGCCAAAACCCCTGCCCGCGGACACCAATAAGCCAGGCCGCTAACAAAGTTATAACCACGGTGGCTACGGCCAGCCACAAGCGCAATGGCAATAATTTAGCCAAAAAAGACGGTGTCTCTTGGGGATGGCGGGCCACCCAACGCAACGCCAAACGCTCTAGGCCGAAATCCGCCAGAGGATAGAAATTATAGCCAAAGCTGATTGTCCACAACAAAAGGCCGAAGTCCGGCACCGCTAGCAATCTTGCCAGCAACAAGAAAAAAAGGAAACCTAAAGCTCGAGCAGTGATTTGCGCCCCAGAAAGAACAGCGCTGTTTAGTAAAAGTTTTTTCATTCCCGCGAAAATAACTGGTCTTGCCAACCCGGCGGCAGGGGTAATTTTAAGAGTTGGAACGCCCGCCGGGTGAGCATCCGCCCCCGTGGCGTCCGCTTCAAAAAGCCGGCCTGCAAGAGAAAAGGCTCGTAAACTTCCCGAACTGTCCCCACATCTTCATTAAGCATTGCCGCTAAGGTTTCTAGCCCTACCGGCCCGCCCTGATGCTCTCGGGCCAATGTTTGCAAGAGATGGCGATCAGTCTTGGTTAAACCCTGTTCGTCAATAGCCATCATTGTTAATGCCTCTTGGACCACATTTACAGTTACCTGGCCATTAGCCTCAATTTCGGCAAAATCGCGCACCCGCCGCAAAAGGCGATTAGCAATTCGGGGTGTGCCCCGAGACCGGCGGGCAATTTCTAAAGCTGCCGCCTCGTCAATAGTCAAGCCCAAAACTCGCGCCGAACGGATAACGATTTTTTGCAAATCCTCATGCGAATAAAAATCCAGCCGCTGAACTAAACCAAAACGGTCTCGCATCGGCGACGAAAGCAAGCCAATCCGGGTCGTCGCCCCAATAACCGTAAAATGGTTCAAATCGAGCCGCAAACTCCGCGCCGCCGGACCCTTGCCCAAAACCAAATCCAACTTAAAGTCTTCCATCGCCGGATAAAGCGTTTCTTCAACTGATTTATGGAGGCGGTGGATTTCGTCGATAAAAAAAATGTCGCCTTCTTCTAGCGAAGTTAGGA
>WFSR01000021.1 GCA_015485895.1 Candidatus Microgenomates bacterium
GCTGAATTTAGTTCAGCATCTTCAGCTGGATGGGCAACCACCATTATTGATACAACATCCAGCTGGAGATCCTGAACCCCCCGACGTTCCGCCAACTGGCGGAGTCGGGGTTTCAGGATGACGTATCATTAACCTAGTTCCTCCAACCTAGTTCCATTTTTAACTTTTCACTTAGACTTCTTTTTCACTTTTAATTTTTCATTTTTCACTTTCTTTACTTCCATTTTCCTCCCGCAGCTGCTTTAATTTCCACATAAAGAGCCGCGCCCGACTACGCACTTGATGGGGAGTCTGGTCACGAACAAAAAGGCGGGCTTTTTCTAAAAGGCGGCGGGGCATCCGCTTGGCCAAACGGATATAAAGAGCTCGATGCGGCCAGTCATTCAATTCACTCGCTAGCTGCAAACCATAAGCCTGATATTCCTTTTTTATATACTTTCGCCGCTGCGCCAGGTCCAGCCGGGCTAACAAATCCTTAAGCGAACTACTGCCGCGGGGAAAGGGCACCGTTAGCTACTCGACCAATTAACAAGAGAGCCACAAAACCACCACTAAAAACTAGCCACCAACTCTGTGTCAAACTATAAAGAGCCCAGCTTAAAAGAAGGCCCAGAACCCAACCGATGTGGATGAAAAATTCCCGGCCAGCCAAAAATGGCAAAGGGCGAGAACGAGCCTGATAATAGGTCAGCACCGTAAACGGCAACCAAACCAAAAGGCCGCCCAGCTGATAAACAGAGTCCACCAAAGCAAAGAAATAAGGGCTAAACCACAAAGGCTTTATCAGCCAATTAAGAGCATTGAGACGACTACCCAGGCACAAGACTTTTTCCGGTTGATGATCTACCCAACGGCCAACCTGCCAGGCTAGCAAAACGGAAAGAAAAAGCGCCAAACTACTAATTGCCCCTAGAGCAACTAAATGATGGAGTACTTTAAAGAGGAAAATTGGCCAGATAACACCATAAAGAGCTCCCTCAATACCGGTGCCAACAAAAGGTAAAATAAATTGGCGGTATGGTTTTTGCCAAAACAAAGGTAAACAACCAGTCAATTTAACTTCAGGCTCAGGTTTATCGTATTCATCCCAAAAGATAGGCAAAATTGAAACTAGAGAAAGAAAAATAATAAGCAGCCAAAGAGTGGGATAATGAAAATATTGGATAATAAAACCGCCCAAAAATGGCGCTAGTGCCGCGGCTAAACGGGTAAGAATACTTATCACTCCTACTTGCTGACCGAGAATTTTCCGGTCGCCAAGGTGAACAAAAGCTAGGTGATAAGGCAACCAGTAAAGAGGCACCAGAAAGGCTAAAAAAATTGCCGCCAGCCAAAAGAAAGCAAACGAATAATTGGTCAGGAGCAAGGACAAGAAAAAGCATATCTGCAAAATCAAAGAGGCAGCCATTGACCAATCTGGACCCCAACGATGGAGCAGAGGGAGCACTAACCAAATAATGATCAGCTGGCTACCTGCCGCCAGAAGAAAAAAAAGAAATACGTCCGAAAAATGCCCCCCGCGCTGGAGTATAAAAATGGGGATAAAAATACCACTTAAGCCAAAAACAAGAGTACGTAAGCTAGCATTGAGATAAATCCCCGCCAGGCCAGGCAGATGAGGATAATAATGCCAGTGAGGCAAAAAAATACTCCGTGTTTGCTTTAGCATATTCCATTATACCTTAACACTAACTTAGCCTAAGAAAATTAAGGCCATAAGGATTCCGGCCCCCACCGCCAGATATTCGCGAAGAGTAAAGCGAGAAAGTCGTTGTTGGAGAGCTGCCTGCAGCAATCCTCCCAAAAGATAGACAAAGCTTAGAAGATAAAGAGTAAAAAAATTGATCGTGAGGGGCAAAAAAGAAAGGGCCAGTGCTAATTCACCGGTAATAATACTAGCAGCTAAAACAAAAGGGGCAAGCTGCCACCAGCTTATGGTCCTTTCTTCAATTGCCGCCGCCCGGAAGAGATAAAGAAAAAAGGGGGCGCTAAGCAACATCGCCAAAAAACCATTTTGCCAAAAAGTTAATCGAAAAGAGAAAAGAAAATCGAAAAGCAAATAAAGCTCGCCTAAAATAAAGAGGAAGCTTAAACTGAGGGCGGCTCGGTAGAGAGGAACAATCCTAAACCGGCTAGCTACAAAAAAGATATTCCCGGCGGCAATGGCAAAATAAACTCCTAGGCTAACAAGAAAAAAGAGTAGCAGCTGACTCCACCAGTGAGTTGGCAGAAGTGAATAAAAAAGTTGAAAGGCAGTTAGAAAGCTAACCGGGAGGAAGAGGGCTTCAAATATTCCTCCTAATTGCCAGCCAGGGCGAAGAATAAACAATAAAAACGACCCTGCCAAAAGGAGGAAAACTGATGTCAATATTAGAAGATGACTCCCATAGGGATCAAAATAGCGGCCCAAGATAAAGAGAAACGCCAAGGAAAGGGATAACAAACTAAACTGGCGTTGCTTGCTCATTCATGCAAATTAGTATAAACTTCCTGGATATCATCATGCCCTTTTAATTCTGCCAGAAAACGTTGGGCCTGATCTTTCTTAGAGTCACTTAGCTGTAAAACATTCTTAGCTTTCATAACAATTAGGCTACTTTTCGGCTTAATTGCTTTTTCTCTTAAAAAAGTTAGGAAATCGCCTAATTTTTCGGGAGCAACTAGAAACAGGGTTGTTGTTTCGCCCTCTTGCCAATCTTGAACGCCAGCAAAATCCATCACCTCGAGGATTTGCTCTTCGTTTAGGTGAGGAACAAGCACTTCAGCTTGGCGGACAAATTGAAAGGTTACTGCCCCTGGTTCTGCCAACCGCCCCTGGTGATGACTAAAAATATTTTTAATCTCTTGAACGCTACGCTGACGGTTATCGGTCACTACGTCTATCACCACTGCTACTCCGTGGGGCCCATAGCCTTCAAGGAAAAATTGGCTTAAATTCTCGCTCCGCCGCTGGCCGGCTTCAATCGCTCGCTGGATATTATCTTTAGGCATATTGGCTTCCTTAGCCTGCTGGATCAGAGTCCGCAATTTAGCGTTCGCTTCTGGATCAGTTGAGCCACCGTCCTTAACGGCAATAGCAATGGCCCGGGCCAATTTACTAAAAACTTGACCCCTTTTCTGATCCTGACTCTCCTTACGGTGTTTGATATTAGCCCACTTAGAATGTCCCGACATTTGTTCTATTTTACAACAACTTTCCTCAAAATGCCCAAATAACCTCTTATCTCATCACACCCCAGGCTTATTTGGCCCCATAAATAGGCAAATTGCCAGGAAATCCAAAATCCTAAATTCTAATCCGCCAGCTGGCGGACTAAACAATGTTCAAATGACCCAAACCCAAATGACCAAAACATCTTTATTATCTTTCTTTTGTTTTGGTCATTTAGTCATTTGGCAATTTAGTTATTGTTTAGGATTTGGGTCATTAGGATTTAGGATTTGCCCCGACGAACGTCGGGGCAGGTTTGTGATTTGTTATTTGGGATTTGGTTATTTTTCTTCCTAGTTCCTAGTTCCTCCAACCTAGTTCCATTTTTTCACTTTCCACTTTCCATTTTTCACTTTCTTAGCCCCTAGTCCTTCGCCCCTAGCCCTTTTTAACTTAGTTTCTAGCTCCTATTTCCTAGTTCCAACTACTTCTCCTCTTGAATTCGGAAAAGTTCGCGGATTTCTTCTAGGGTGGTTACCTCTGTAGGTGACTTATCGCGAAGGCGCTGGAAACGGGGAAAGCGGAGAGCAAAACCGGCGCTGTGGATTGGCGAACGGCTGATCACATCGGCACTAATTTCCATAACTACCCCCGGAGCCACCCAAACATCAGGTGTCAGCTCACTGGGCACTCGGTAATTTTTAGGCTGTTCCTTGGTAGCAAACGGTCGAGCTTTACGGCGCAGCATCCGCCACTGTTCATCCGTTAGCCCGGTCCCCACTTTACTGATAGTGTAAAAGGCACCGTCGCGAGACGAGTAGACCCCCACCAAAATAGCTCCGATGCCAAATTTTTGTCGCTTCCCCCGCCCATAGTAATAGCCCATTAACAGACAATCAATCGTGTCGGCTAACTTGCCTTCCATCGCCCGCTTGAACTTAATCCAGCTAAACTTACGCTGGCCGGCATGATACTGGCTATTGGCTTCTTTAACTAAAATGCCTTCTAAGCCCCGGTGGATATATTTTTCAAACAGCCGGTGGGCTTCGGCCACCGACTGGACTTTTGTCTGCGGTGTCAAAGCCAAATGCTGCCACTTACTCTTAGCAAAAACTTGCTCCAAAATCTGCCGCCGAGAATGGAAAGGTTTCCGCAATAAAGTGGCTCCATTGTAATAAAGAACGTCAAAAATAAACGCCCGGATAGGAATTTTTTCTCGGGCCTCTCTCACTCCATATTTGCGCCGCCGGGTAGTGGTTTCTTGAAAAGTAAAAAAAGTGCCTGTCTTAGGATTAAAACCAACTGCCTCGCCATCAAGGATAATCGAGCTTGCCGGCAAGTTGCGAGCGTCGGTAACTACCTCGGGCAGCATGGCAGTAATATCCCGAGTGCTTCGTGAGAAAATTTTAACCATCTTCCCCTTAGCTTGGAACAATTTGCCTTTGTTAGCCTCCGGCTCGGGACCAACATGAATTTGGACTCGGAAACCATCATATTTAGGTTCCACTAAGGCATGACCATTCATCCGCTCCATAATTTTAGTCAAGGTAGCCTCCCGTTCGGCCAAGGCTGGCATGATGGGAATACCCGGATAGGCAGTGATTGTTTTTAGCTTGGTTGGTCCTTTCGTTTTTAACCACCGGGCCACCCGGCCCACGTCAGCCGAAACATTAAAAGCATATTGGAGATCGGGACGCAAACTTTTATCCTGCCGTTCCATCCACGAGAGAGCGTCCAAAATTGTTGCCGTCGAAAAACCCAACCGCAACTTTCCTATAGGGATGCGCACCAAATAACGATTGGCTAGGGAAGAAACCATACGAAGCAAGGTAGCCATTTTTTGTTTTTTGCGTTCCTGGCTGCCACTGCCTTCTTCTTGAGCAATTTCCAATAGCCTTTGATAAACTGCCAAAAGAGACGGGTTTTTCGCCTTCTCAGGCCATTGTCGGCGCAAATCTTCGGCCACTAATCCCAGATCGCCAGTTTGATGAAAAAGACGATGAATCTCATCGGGAATTTTATTAAAAGCTGTAGCCACCACCTGGATCATCATTTTTTCAGCTAAATTAAATTCCAAACCACGGTACCGGGGCAAAAGGCGGCCCAAGACAAGATAACAAGCCTTATCTATCTCCTGATTATCAGCCCGCCCCAAAAGCCCAGCTAGCTTAACGATAATTTCGTTACGGGCTGTCGTCTTATCAATTTCTTCCAAATGGCGGACAAAAGTGTTAAGCCTCATTAGTTTGCCAAGGTGTAATAGGCTCCCTTAGTAGAACCTTTTTTAACAACAATTTTTTGGTCAATTAACTTTTTTAAATCCCGCCAAATAGTGTCTTCAGAAATCATAGGGAAAAGCTCTCGGGCATCGGCAATTCGCAGGCCGCCAAATTCACGAATATACTCAATTAATTTAATTTGCCGCTCGGTGAGGGGAATTTGTTGGCCGCCTAAACGTTGGCGAAGGCGAATATCAGACGAAAGTTGCTCAACTTTCTCTTTAATGCGGCCGAGTTCAACACTCAAAGCCTGGCAAAAAAATTCAACCCAGGGAGTGAGGTCTTTTTTAGGCAGGGAGGCTTTTTGCAAAGAAACTTTTTGTAAAGTGCCATAATAAAGTTCGGCATTGCGGTCAAAATACTCTTCTAGGCCAAAAAGTCCCTTAATATTATAGCCTTCAGTCATTAGAACCAAGGTGGCCATCGCCCGCGTCGTCCGGCCATTACCTTCAATAAAAGGGTGGATGGCCACTAAAGCATAATGAGTGATGGCCGAGCGAATAACCGGGTGCAACTCCCGAGCTTGGTGATCGTTGAGCCAGACAAAAAACTCTCGCACCAAAAAGGGCACCTCTACCGCCGGTGGGGGACGAAAAACCGGTGTGCCAGTTTTCGTATTGACCAAAGCCACCTGAGCCTGGCGATAGCGGCCGGCATCTCTTTCGGGAATAATTTTCTCTACCACCAGTTGGTGAATGCGGCGAAAGATTTCTTCACTGTAGAAAAAAGGGGCTTTCTGGGCCTGGCGAATTTTCTCCCGAGGATCAATCTTTTCACCTGGCAAAGGCAAATTTTCCTGGTAACGAGTTAATAATTCCTCCAAATAATCCATCACATTACGGTAATTGATGACCTCCTGGACTTCCCGTCCCTGGGCAACAACTTTTTCCCCTTCAATCACCCGGGCCACCTCTTGATAAGTCAAATCGTTGCCCTCGAGACGGGTCGCATAGTGCACTGCCCGAATAATAGCCTCTTGATGAAACTGTTTTTCGAAAGCCGGGACCAAAGGAGCCTGATTAATAATTGCCCGGGCAGCTTCCACTTTAGCAATATGATTCAAAATCGCCGGCGTGATGGTAAATTTCGGTTGGTACATTCCTTTCTATTCTACAAATTTATCACCAACCAATCAAACACTTCCTCTGGTTTAAGATTAGCAGCCAGCATTTTTTTAGCTTCCAATAAAAGAAGAATTTGCTGACGCAAATTTAGCAACGCTGAACCGGTTTTTGGGGTCATTTCTTGGCGACTCTCATTAATAAATTGGTTTAAAAGTTGTTCCGGCGACATTTCTTTTTGCCAATCTCGCCAAAGTTTCAGCTTCCGGCGGGGGTCAGCGGCCAAAAATTGGGCCCAGCGGCCAGTTGCCGGTAACGATTTTTCTTTTTTACTAGTCAAAATCTGACAGCGAGAACGCACCGTGGGTAAAAGATGATAAAGATTTTTATCAGGCAAGCGGATGACTATAAAAACATTCTCTCCCGGCTCCTCTAGGGTTTTTAAAAAGGCGTTTTGGGCTGGCAGAGTTAAACGATTACCGTCGGCAATAGCCACCACCCGATAACCAGGCTGCCAACTTTTGGTGGCCAAAAACTGGCGAATTTGGCGGATAGCGTCAATGCCAATACTAGTTTCACCCTGAATAAAGAGAAGGTTAGGATGATTTAGGGTCGGGGAGGGGAGAAGACGACGAACAAAATCGCGAAATTCTTTTTCCGAATATGCCTGGAGAATATACGCCCCCGGTTTCCTCATTTTCTCATTATAGCAAGCGAAGCCAGAATGTCGGATATTAGGCGAAAAAGGAACATCAAATCAATAATGCCGCACCGAAGGAGGCAATAAAGGCGGCGGCAATTTTCTTAGCAAGATCTTGCCTTTCCTTGAGAAGAAAAACGCCGCCGAGGGTGGTAAAGAGAGTGATGAATCCAGCCAGGGTTAGAACCTTGAAAACTTGGCCATAGTTTAAGGCATAAAGAAAAGCAAAGAAGCCGGCGACATTAAAGAAGGCCATCAAAGCCACCTTTTCTACCGCGATCGACTTCCATTCTCGAGCTAATGTTTTCACCGGTAGAGGAGGTAGAAAGAGCAGGAAGGGAATCGTTGTTCCCCAAATGGCATAGTTATAAAAATTAACACCAGCTGCTTGGGAAGCGATTTTGTCTAAAGATGAAGCGATGCCAATGGCCAAACCAGCTAAAAGCCCAAAAAGCAATCCTTTTCTATGTTTCGGTGCTCGCAACTTTCCACTGACCAAGATAACGGCAACAGTCATCAAGATAGCCCCAAGGAAATGACGGGGAAGAATTCTTTCATTATAAAGATAAATAGAGAAAAGGAAATAAACAAGACTGGAAAGGGCGATAACGATCGATAGAGTTGAGGCGGCCAGATTCTTAGCCGCCACCCAAACTGAGCGGTCAAAGATAGAATAAATAAAAGCGTTCAGCAGGAGGAGGAAAATACCCAATCGTTTGAACTCTGGCAATGGCAATCCGCCCTGTAAAATGGTGGAAAAAGTCAAGGCTACTAGAAGAGCAAAAAAGTCAAAAATAACCGCAAAGGCCCGTTGGTTTTGGCTAGGCTGACTCCAAATTCTGGCCAGAAGATTTTTACCAGTAAGGAAAAAGATAAAAATAAAAGTTAAGATTAACCAGGACATGGATTATTTTATCATCGCTAACTTTTGTTGGGTGAGATATTGTTTCACCTGATGTTCTAAGAATTTTTGAATTTCCGAAGGATGATAACTTTTGCCCAAAAAAACAATCTTATCGGCTTCCAAATCGGTAAAGTAGATCAATTGTTCTAAAAAGAGAGCGGCGTTAAATTTAGAACGAAACTTTCGTCGGGCTAACCTAATCAACTGAGCTAAATCAAGCTTAGTTCGCCGAAAAATAAAAAAAAGATCAACATAGTCACGCCAAACTGCCCGCCGACCGAGGGCATGAGCTTTATCGGTAGCAATATCTTCCAAGGATGCTAATGGTAAGGGTAAATCTGGAGGTTTGACAAGCTCCTTAAGGCGAGGGAAATAATACCACAACCAAGTAACTTTTATTCCCGTTTTAGTAACAATGTCAAGCTGATCCGAGTTATCAAACAATATCCGCGCCCCAGGAAATACGCTTCTTACTTTCCTCCGCAATTGATTATCAATGGCTTGGTCAAGAAAAATGTCAAAATCAAACGATCGGCGGTGGACCAGTTGCAAGCTTAAAGCTGTTCCTCCAGCCAGATAACCCTCCTCGGCAAAAGCTGCTAGCCGAGTAAACACTCTTTGGCGCTTTTCATCGAGAATGTTTTGGTAAGATGGCAACATATTTCCTTTCATCCAGATCCTCTTTAATGCCCAAAAGAGAATTTTTTACCAGATTGAATCGCGCTGGGCGATAGTTGCGATAAGGATGGCGGCTAAAAACTCGCTTAATTATTTGTTTCGGATAAAGTTTAAAAAGGAGTTGCCAGTCAGCCAAGTCGCCATAATTTAGAACTTGATGGATTATGTAAACTCGATCCTTTTCGAGATCTAGGGTTTTAATATCCGCCGACCAAAGCAAACCCTGCCACCGCTTAGGAAGTACACCAACTTTACCCCTCATGTTTTATTTTAGCAAAATCATCCCCTAAAAACATCACCCAGTCTTACCCAATCAAAAATCAGCTTAAAAGAGAAGCTTTATTTAACTAAAACTAACTTATATCCCACTCTTACGTATATGAAC
>WFSR01000022.1 GCA_015485895.1 Candidatus Microgenomates bacterium
ATTATTTGGAATTGGTCCAAGGCCACATTGGCAAACCGTTCCGGTATTTTCGACCACCATTCGTTTATTATTTGCCCGGCATTGTTCAAAACCATTTTCTGGTTAACAATTTCCCCGAATAGGCAGATCCGATTTTGGGTACAAATGGTAACAAAATACCACCCCGGCGCCGAATAATCGTAATTTTGGAGGCGGGATGAATGGCGATTCAGATTTTTCATGCCATTGTCTTTAACAAATATTGCCTAACATCGGCGGTGTAATTTTTGATGGTATTGCGGCTGGCGCCATTTTCTTTTAGCCAGGCCCCAAATTGGGAAACCAAATCGTGGATTTCTTTTTCGGCGCTGGTATAAATAGGGGCGTTGGTGAGATTGACGGCCGGATTTTGTTTGGACAAGCCTTTGTCTTGACAAAATTGGCAGAAGCGGCGGATAGTTGCTAAACGGCGATGAATGGTTGATTTTGCGATTCTGTTGGCAAAAAGGAAATTTTTGTAGGCCAAAAGCAGGGCCGAGGTGATTTTCGCCGGGTTGATTTGATTTTCTTGAGGGGAGAGGGCTTGGCGGCCCTGGTGGCTGGCCATTTCCAGGGTTAGCCAGCCCAAAAAATGGCGCAGGTCGGAGAGATAATTTTTGACGGTCAGGGGAGAGGTCTTTTCGGCTTCTAAGTGGCGGCGAAAAAGGTCGAGGAGCTCTTGCTGGGAAAGGGTCTGGGAAAATTTCCGGCCTTTTGGCTGGCAGGGCCAACTTTTCAGCTGGCGGGGCAGGAATTTTCGCCAAAAGTTCATTTTGAACCTAAATTATATAAAATTATACAAGTTATATGCATTTAATTTCAGCTTATACCACTATAAAAAGTTTGTCAAGAGGGGGTTTGATACATTTAGTGGGGGTCTAGAAAGAGAAGGGATTAGTGCCTGAGAAGGTAAGAAGAAAGGCAAAAATTAGTTTTCACACCAGATTACACGGCGAATTAACCGGAAAATAAATATGTAGGAAGTTAAAGTAATAATAACTAGTACATCAGAGGATATCAAATAGAGCGGGAAAACTGCGGAGATATAACTAATCCGTTTAACGCATAATCACCGTATGAAAGAGAATGTGAAAGGGAGTAAAAAAGTGAAAAGTTGAAATGCAAAGTGCAAAAGAAGTCTAAGTGGAAAGTTAAAAATGGAACTAGGGACTAGGTTGTTGGAACTTGGAGCTTAGAACTTAGCGAGAGGCCTTATTTTTTAGAAGCAAGATAGGCTAAAACAATGACGATAATGGCAATGATAGTGAGGGTAACTGTGCTGGTAGTTAGGTCCCAAGTAAAGTTCATAGCTTAACGCTTGCTTAAAACAGCAATAATTCCCCCAATAATAAGGATCACCCCTGCCAAAATAAAACCGGTGTTGAAGCCAACAAGGATGTTTGTTCCACTCATAACTTTGCCTCTTTAGTAAAGTATAAAGCAAAATATAAAGATATACAAGCAAGAGTTACCCATATCAAAGAAGAAATTACTCTTAAAGGGCCGCTTGCCTCGCCGACAAAGCCCTGACCAATAATTGCCGCCAACACTAACCCTTTAGCAAAATCAGCGAAAAAATTAGCTAAAACTTTGAATTGGTTCGGTTCTAACGAAAGCATCTTAAACAATGGTAGCAGTAGAGTTAAATTTCTGTCGAGAGCCAGCGCCTGGGCAGCATTTTTTACGACATCTCCCGAGGTGTAAAGGGTACTGCACCTCGGAGGTGCGCAATGCATAAAGACGAAAGCTAAAAGCTAAAAGCCTAAAGCCTTAGTAAGGAAAAAAGAATTGATATAAAAAAAATAGATGGAACTAGGAACTCGGGGCGTGGTAGTGCGTCATCCTGATTTTCCCCGGTGCTAGCCGGGGAAAGTTCAGGATCTTCAGGGGGTGTACTGCCAATATATGGTGGTATGACACCCTGCTGAAGATGTTGAATCAAGTTCAACATGACGAAAACGTGGTGGACCATCAATGTTAATCAGACACCTAACTGAAGATCCCGCCCTTTCGTAAGAAAGAGCGGGATCTAGCGAGAGGAGCGAGCGCATGAAAGTTGACCCAAGCCCAGGTGCTAAAAGACCGCTAACGCTAGATTTTTACCCCGACTCCGCCGGCTGGCGGAACGTCTTGGGGCTTCACTCCGCCTTCGGCTTCGCTCAGGATGACAAGGAGACTAAACAACCAAATTCCAGCTGACATTACGTCCTGGGGCTTCGCTAACGCTCAGAATGACATAGTTTAAGTGTTTTGATCATTTGGTCATTTGAATTTTGAACATTGTTTAGGATTTGGGTCATTAGGGTTTAGGATTTGTTTGAGATTTGTGATTTGGTGCTTGGAATTTCATTCTGTTATCATTGATTATGGGTGAAACAGGTGAGGTGAAAAGCCAGGTGGAATTGACTGAACGGCAAGAATTTTTGTTAAAAACGCCCGAATTGGCAAAGAGAATAACGGCCTTTTTGCAAGAGCTAGATTGGGTGCAAGAGGGAAATGTCCAACCACGGCTGGAATGGCAGAAGGAGCTAGAGGAGGCTTTGAAACGGAAAGGGGGAGTAGCGGTAATTTTGGTGGATCGCTGCGGTAAATCATGTGGGCAGGAAAACCGCCAGTTCCCTGAAGTGATGCAGGAGACGCGGAAAGCAATTGACAAAGTGCTGCAAGGTAAAGAGATAGAAGGAGGGGTTACCTGGGGGCGGCGCCAACTTGTTTATGGGGAGCACACGAATGAGGCTAATGGGAAACGTGAAAAACATAAGAATAGCGAGAAATATAAGCACCGTTCTTGGGAGGTGGGTGAGGACGAACTATGGGTCCGGCTCAGTGGGGTAGATGAGGAAAAGCTAGGAGAGATCGGCAAGCAGCTAGACGCAGAATTAAATGGCGCCAGTCAGCGGGCTTATATTGCCCTGGCTTTGGTCCCCCAGGGGATGACAGCCGGGGCTAGCCAACTTTTGCGGGCAAGCGATTGGGCTTTGGGGGTGGCGAAAAAATGGTGGAAGAAAAGAGAAGAACGGGCTTTGGCAGTGGCCCGGTTCGGTGGTGAACAATGGCAGTTGAATACTGGGGCCGGTTGGCAGGAGATTCCGGCCGCGGCCATGGCCTTGAAGCCGGCAAAGTATCCCGAAGGGGTGATTATTACCAATGCTGCCCAAAAGTTGCGTTCGCGCTGGCAAGATCTAGGTTGGCAGCGGGAATATGCTCTGATCGCCGCGGCAAGCCCGGCCGAGATGAAGGAAATCAACAAAAAACGGGGGATGATCGGCGGCGACCAGGCCTTGCTGGCAATTGCCGGGGCTTTGGTGGAGATGACAGAGGAACTTAGCCTAAAGATGGGGAAAATCGGAATTTATAAAATTGGGGTCAATTTTGTGGTCACTGGGCCGCGGGCGCTGGCCGGCGAAATTCAGGAGGCAATGGAACAAAAATTGGCCGGTTTGCCAAGAAAAAAATTTCCTTTTGGAATCCAATATGCCTTTTTTGGGGAGGAATTAGCAGAATGAAACAGCGAGTGCGAAACAACCACTGGGGAGCAATTTTGCCACTAGGAGGCGCTTTTTTGAGCCTTTGGTTGGTCTTGGCCGGAGCCCTTTTAGTCCGGGGGCCCCTTTTCTTGGCCCAAGCGGCCGGGGGATTAGAATTGGCCATCAGTCCGCCGTTGTTGACGGTGATGATTAAGCCCGGACATAGTTTGACACAGTCGTTTATAGTTGCCAACCGTAGCCAGCGGCCGGTTTATCTCGAAGCACGGTTGGTTCCCTTCCAACCTCGGGGCTTAACCGGAGGGATTAAGTTGGAACAACAATTGCCGGCCAACGGGCTCCATTTTTCTTTGGCTAATGCCAACCGCCGCTTGAGGGAGCCATTTTTGTTGGCGCCGGGCCAAAGGCAGCAACTGGTCTTGCGGCTTCAAGCCGATGCTCAGGCGTCAGAAGGGGACAGCTATTACACTTTGCTGGTGGAACAAACTTGGCGGGGACAATTCTTGCCGATCAATACCAGTCGGGCCCGGATTGCTGTTGGGGCGAATATTTTGGTGACAGTCTCCCAGTCGGGCCACAACCAGGCCCGGTTGGAGATTGCTAAACTTAAAGTCAGCCGTTATTTTAATGATTGGGGCCAGCCGGTTCGGCTGCTGGCTGTGATTGCCAATCGGGGGCTTAATTATGCGCCGCTGCAAGGGGAGTGGCAGGTCAGTGGCTGGGGTGGGCTCTGGCGCCGCCGCCTCGCCTTGCGTCCCGATAATGTCCTTGCCCAAAGCCAACGCCAAGCCGTCTGTTGGCAGCAGAACCGTGATAATGCTGCTAAATTAGCAGGACAGACAATACCTTGCCAAGTTAAGCCCTGGCTACCGGGTTACTACCAGGCAGAATTGCGGCTTGGCGGCGGCGCCAGCCAAAGCGCCCGGGTCCACTTTTGGCTCATTCCCTGGCGGGAATTACTAGCTTTGGCTATTTTGGTAGGAGTGGGGTATGGAATTAAAAAGGGGCTAGGGGCTAAGGGCGAGGGGCGAAGGAAGTGAAAAGTTAAAGTGAAAAGTGGAAAAGAAGTGGAAAGTGAAAAGTTAAAAATGGAACTAGGAACTAAGAACTAGGTCAATACCTCGTCATCCCGCTCTTTCTTGCGAAAGGGCGGGATCTTCGGTGGGTGGTGAGCTATCAATGTTAATCAGACGCCTGGCTGAGGATGCTGAACCCCCAGGCCCCTTCGCGCCCTCAGGGGCGGGGGGCGGGCAAGTTCAGGATGACGAGGAGACTAAGCACCAAATCACCTGCCTGCGCAGGCAGGCCTGCCTGCGCAGACAGGCAAATCCCAAATTCCAAACAATATCAAATACCAAATACTAAATACCAAAACACAGAAGCCTAAGACTGTCTTGTTTTGAATTTTGGTAATTTGAATTTTGAATTTGTTTGATCTCCCGAGGTGTAAAGTGGTTTGCACCTCGGAGGTGCAATGCACTACGCACCTCGGGATTTTTGGACATTTCTGTGCCTGGATGACGAGATAGAGGGAACTAGGTCATCTACTAATAGTAATACTAGACAGAAGGACTCTCTTATAGAAAAAAGGGCATCAGAGTATCAGGGTATCGGGGAAAGGAAACCAGGATATCGGAGCATCAGGGAAGGGATATTAAGAATATTAGGATACCAGGTTGACTCTCTCTGTTATCCTGATCTCTGCTTCTCTTTTCCTGATTACCTGATTTCCTGATATTCTAGATTTAATCTTTTTCTCTTTACTTTACTAATTACTAAGTTCTGAATATTTAAGTGTTTTGGTCATTTGATCATTTGAATTTTGGATTTGTTTAGTCCGCCAGCTGGCGGATTAGAATTTTGGTAATTAGAGCTTGTTTGTAATTTGGTGCTTGGAATTTAGAGTTGGTGGGTCCGGATGGATTTGAACCATCGACCTCCCCGATGTGAACAGGGCGCTCTGCCGCTGAGCCACGGACCCAGGTTGGCTAATTATAACATTTTTGGGTTTTGCTCTCCTCGTTGGGGTTTTAAACCAACATTTCCGTTGTCTCCCGAGGTGCGAAGGGTACTGCACCTCGGAGGTGCAATGCACTACGCACCTCGGGATTTTTGATGATTTTTGTGCCTGGGGGTGGGCTTTATTCTTGATAAGTTTGTAAGTAGATGCAATTTAGTAGCCGACTCATTATTATGGGTGGCATGACGATAAAATAAAGATGGTTTATTCGAGGGTAAGATGCTTGATTTCTTCTAGCCGTCGTTGGTAATCGGCCTGGTCAAGAACAAATTGTTGGTATTGGCGGGGATTTTTGAAGGATGAGAGAACAACTTCGGGCTGGCTAATAATAGCTTGGGCGGGATTGAGATATTCGTTCAAAGATGACCAAGGATAGTTGAGGAGTTGCTGTTGTGTTTTGACGATATAGCTGGAATAGGGGTTGAGGTGGATATAGCGGGAGACGTGAAGGAGCTGATCTTCTGTTTCCATGCGAACGGCCTTAAATTGGGTTAGGAAAATGGCGCCGTCACGTTGATGACGGGTGTTGAAATAGCGGGTGTAGCTGTTTTGGAAATTGCCCATGAATTTGCTGATGCCGTTGTCGGTTTCCTGGCGGAGGAGCAAATGGAAATGATTGGGCATCAGGCAAAAGGCCAAGACGGTGACCAATGAACCGTGTTTTTCGGCGTTGGCGAGAATGGTTTCGCGTTTTTTGGAGTCGGTTTGGAGAAAATCGGAGAGCCTCTGAGGAGGGTGGAGCAGCCGATAAAAGCGGATGGTTAGAAGGGCGCGGCGGTAGTCGCGGCGGGAATAAAACGTGGGTTGGCGGTTTATGCCGCGGTTGAAGACGTGGTAAATTTCTCCGTTGACGAGAGGAGTAATTCGCATTGGCATTGTAATTTACAATAACATGTTTTTCCCGAGGTGTCAAGTGGTTTGCACCTCGGAGGTGCAATGCACTACGCACCTCGGGATTTTGGGGCAATTTTGTGCCTGACTATCTGTGGCAGAGCATCCAAAAATGCCATACCCCAGAAAGGAAACCAGGGTGTCGGGATAGCGGGAAAAGGGTACCAGAGTATCTGAGCACCAGGGAAAGGATATCAGAATATCAGGGTATCAGGTTAACTTTCTCTTTTTTTCTCTTTCTTTTCTTCTTTTTCTTTCTCTGTTATCCTGATCTCTGATTTTCTTTTCCTGATTCTCTGATTTCCTGATATTCTATAATTCAATCTTCTTCTCTTTACTAAGCTCCAAGCTCTGAGCTCTAAGTTCCAATAACCTAGCTCCTAGATCCTCTAACCTAGTTCCTATTTCTTAGTTCCAGGCGGCCCTGGCCGTTGCTGATGAACTCAATGGCCCCGTGGCGGTCGGTTCGCCAAACAGCGATACCTTGCCGGTGGAGGAAGGTGAGCAGTTGGGGGCTGGGCTGGCCAAAATGATTGGGGCCAACAGAAATAAGGGCAATCTTGGGCCGGACGGCCTGGTAGAGAGCAGGTGGGTTGTCGTCCCGGGAACCATGGTGAGGAACTTTCAAAACTTGGGCCGGGGGGATTTCCCGCCGCCAAACTAAAGGCAGGCTCCTTTCTCGGCTAAGGTCGCCGGTTAGGAGGGCAGTAAATCGACCGAAGTGTAGCCAAAGGGTGATGGAATAATCATTGGCGTTAAAATCGCGGTCTTGGATAACTGGAAAGCCAAACCAGCGCGGTTTGTTGGCTAAAAAGGCCTGGCGCTCTTGGAGGGCCAAATTATCTGGCCAAACTACATCAAAATCCATCAAACCCAGACGAATTTTCATTCCCCGCCGGGGTTGGAAGTGCCTAATTTTGTGGTTGTTGATGGCCGCCGCCAGGCGACGAAAAACGGGCGTTTGCTTGCCAAAGTCATTTATAGCCAGGTTGGCTACCTGGTAGTGGTTGATGACGGAAATTAGGCCGGTGAGGTGGTCAGCTTCGGGATGGGTGAGGACGACTAATTCCAGCCGCCGGTCCCAGAAGGGGAGGTGGTCTTGGAGGCAGTTGAGGACGCGCTGGTCGGGACCGCCGTCGACGAGAACTTGGTTAAAACCTTGGGTGATGAGAATGGCGTCGCCTTGGCCAACGTTGCAAACAATCAAGTGAAGCTGTTGGTCAGGCCACTGGCGCCAGAGGAAGAAAAGGACGCCCAGGAGGGCCATCACCAACCAGCCTTTTTTCATAATTCAATATAACATCAACAATAAATCCCAAATTCCAAATTCCAAATCTCAAGCAAATTCTAAATCCTAATGACCCAAATTCTAAACAATGTTCAAATGACCAAAATCCTAATGACCAAAACATCTTTGTCATTTTTCTTTTGTTTTGGTCATTAGGTCATTTGAATTTTGGATTTGTTTAGTCCGCCAGCTGGCGGATTAGAATTTTGG
>WFSR01000023.1 GCA_015485895.1 Candidatus Microgenomates bacterium
AAAAATTGACAACCCCGTTTTCTGGTGTTATCATTCCCTAATGATCCACATATCGTTGCTTTTGGTCTACAAGGTACTTCTTTTCCTCGGCGCTATTAGCGCCATCCTTTTACTGTGGGTTTGGCATCTTTATAACCTGCTCATCCACCGTCGCAACCAGGTTTTAACCGATCTTTCCGACATCAACATTCAACTAAAACGAAAGGCTGATTTGGTTGACCGCTTAGTTCAACTGGTAAAGGAATATGCCAAACATGAAAAAGAAACTTTTGAAAATGTCACTAAAGCCCGCTCGGCCTTAGCAAAAACCAAAGGCGCCCAAGATGCCACCAAAGCCGACAATCTCCTCACCGATACATTACGCTCCATTATGTTGGTCGTTGAAAACTACCCCAAATTGCAAGCAAGCAAAAATTTTCAAGAACTGCGGGATGATCTAAAGGAACTAGAACAAATAATCGCCCGTTACCGCGAAGAATACAACCTATCGGTGCAACAATACAATAACACCCTCCAAGTTTTTCCCAATGTTTTGTTGTCCCATCTCTTAGGTTTCCGCTCGCGCCGGTTTTTTCAGGTTAAAGAAGCTTAAACATCCATGTCAGAGATCGACCTCCTGCAAAAACGGGCTAGGATCTTGTTTTTGGCCCTCCTTTTTCTTTTCTTGGCCACCGTATTGGCAACCGAAAGTATTTATCCTTACCAAAACTTATTCCAAAATAAAATTGTCAAGCCCCTTTCAGATTGGTGGCAAAATCAACTTCAAGAAGAATCCGCCCCATCGCAACCAACTACTAGTTGGCCATCTAGAGCACCCTCACCTTTTCTTTCACCAAGGCCCAAAAAGCATTATTATCATCCCCAGCCAGCCAGTCGCTGTTGGCGCTATACAGTCCCCCACCTTGATGGATCTACCTCAAGGCTTTGTTATTCCCGGACTGATTACAATCGCTTGGTGCAATTGGGTTCTCAGCTCAGCTCAGCTAAAACCTTCTACCGCTTTTATCTCGATGGTATTAAGGACTATCAAGACCAATACGATATCACCAAATCTAAGATTTATCTTGATGCCCAAGAATCAATGCGGCGCAAGGCTGAAAGGGAAAAAGAGAAAATAAGCCAAATTATCCTCCAAATGCAAGCTATAGAAAAAAGAGGCCGAAAGTAAGCTCTCTCTTGACAAACGATAGGCTCCCTTTTACAATAACCTAATTATGAGCAACTCTCCCTTCTCAAACGCCTCCCCAAAAGTTACGAGAAAATACGCGGGCTTTGGGCGGCGATTGCTGGCTTACTTGGTAGATGGTGGCATCGTCATCGTAATTAGCTCGGTGGCAGAAACAATGCTAGGGCAAAACCCCTTTGCTTTTTTGAATGGATCTGCCCAGCAACTCCACCAGCTTCAAACAACAACACCAACTTTAGTGGGCCTGTTAATCGCTTTCCTTTATTACATTCTCTATTGGGTTAATTACGATGGGGCCACTCCGGGGAAAAAATTAATGGCCATAAGAATTATTAAGGATGATGACTCTAAACTCACTTATCCCGTTGCTTTTATCCGTTACTTAGGCATTTTCCTTTCTAGTTTCTTTTTCGGTTTGGGTTACCTTTGGGTAATTTGGGATAAAAAGAAACAGGCCTGGCACGACAAGCTTGC
Source organism: Candidatus Microgenomates bacterium (assembly GCA_015485895.1). Classification (GTDB taxonomy): domain Bacteria; phylum Patescibacteriota; class Microgenomatia; order UBA12405; family UBA6130; genus S016-97. Next base: position 1,661 of record WFSR01000023.1, read on the forward strand.
CGGCACAGTCGTGATTAAAACCAAAAATAAACCCAAAACTGTATTGGCAATTCTCCTTTCGATTTTGTTTATTAGTGCAATTTTTCTTTATACAGGTGCTCTTATTGCTAAAAGGGTAAAGGAGCAGCAACGGGGTACTAAAGCCGTGGTTTCTTTTAGGAAAGCCTTAGACAAAATGAGCCCCCAAGCAAAAGAATATTATCAACAATCTCAGGCATTATTCCAACAAATGCGCGCCAATGCCAACGACGCCAACAAAGTTCGCCAGTTAAACGACCAAAATATCCAAATTCTAAAGAAAGCCTTGGCAATTAATCCCCACAACCCCCGTCTTTGGAGCGCTTTGGGAGACGCCTATACTTGGGTTAGTTCCCACGGTTCTCTTGAGAACGGGCTAGCTGCCTACCAAAAAGCGGCCGCGCTCGACCCCAATAATGTTCTTTACATAAACAATGTTGGCGATATGCTAAACCGGATGGGTCGCCATGATGCCGCCGTTTTGAAATTCCAAGAAGCACTGCGAATTACTAATAGGTCCGCTTATGCCCATCTTGGCCTAGCTGAGGCATACGAAGCTCTAAAGATTTATAATAATGCCCGAGAACATTACCAAAAAGCGCTGGCTATTTTTAAGGCTGAAAATAACCGCGGGCAATTCGATCAGGAAATCTTAGAAACCCAAAAAGGCTTAGCCAGGCTTCCGCAATAAGAAATTCCTGGTAAAAAGCCGCCCTCTCGCGAGAAAGATCGGGGTCTAGTCGAAGGTGCAGAAATATTTGTTATCGCGCTCACTCTGCTCGCTAGATCTTTACCCCTACCGAATGGGGGCTTCGTCGCTTCGCATTTCTTTTTTCTTCTTTTTCTTTATCTTTTCTTTTGTTTTGGTCATTTGGTCATTAGGTAATTTGGTTATTGCCTGCCCCGACGAACGTCGGGGTTTAGGATTTGGGTCATTAGGATTTAGAGTTTGTTTAACCTAGCTCCTAGTTCTTAGTTCCTAGTTCCCGTTGTCTGTTGTTAGTTGTTAGTTGGCAGTTGTTATAATAGAGCACCATGTGCGGGATCTTTGCCTATCTTGGTCCCGGCCAAGCTTCGCGAATAGTTCTCGGAGGGTTAAAGAAACTAGAATACCGGGGTTATGACTCGGCCGGCATTGCCGTTCTTAGCCACCAACAGCTAACTATTCTCAAAACCACCGGTTATGTTAGCCGCCTGGCCCAATTAGTGGCCCAAAAAAAGATAAATTCTGGACATTTAGCCATTGGCCATACCCGCTGGGCTACCCATGGCCGGGTCAATAAAGCTAACGCCCATCCCCACAGCGATTGCCGCCGGGAAATAGCCATCGTCCACAACGGGGTCATCGAAAATTTTGCCCTTCTCAGTAGAGTTCTGACTAAAAAGGGCCACCGTTTCCGCTCCGCTACCGACAGCGAAATCATTGCCCATCTTATCGAAGAAGAACTAAAACGCCAAAAATCATTTCCGGCCGCTTTCCAGCACGCTCTTCAACAACTAACCGGAGCCTGGGCTATTGCTGCCATTTCTTCTCTTACTCCCAACACCCTCTGGTTAGGCCGCTTTTCCAGCCCCTTAGCTTTAGGCTTCTCAAAACGAGCCATTTATGCCAGCTCTGACGCCCGGGCCTTTCCCAGCAGTGTTGACCGGGTCCTCTTTCTGGAAGACGGCCAACTAGCAAAAGTGTGGCGGGATCAACAAGGCAAAACCCACTGGCAGCTCAGCAGCATCAAGGGTCAGTCTGGTCAACCAAAATTAATCAGCAAAAGAAAAATCGCCAGCCTTAGTCTTAACAAAGGAAATTTTCCCCATTTTATGCTCAAAGAAATTTTTGACCAGCCCAAAGCTATTGAGGCCGCTCTCCGCGGCCGGGTTGATTTCCAAAAACAGCGAGTTGTCCTCGGTGGCCTCTTTTCTATCCGCCGCCAGCTCCAACAAAAACGCTTCGTCGGCCTAGTTGCTTGCGGGACTTCCCACTATGCCGCTAGCCTCGGCCAGCTTTTCGCTCACGGAGAGTTACAACTCCCCGTCTGGCTGGCCAACAGCAGCAACTATAGCCCCCTTGATTTAGTCAAGGATATTGCCGATAATTCGGCCATTTTTTACATTAGCCAAAGCGGAGAAACCGCCGACACCTTGGCCACTCTTCAACTCATCAAGCAAAAAACCCGCGCTCTTAATTTGGGTATTGTCAATGTTGTCGGCAGCAGTCTTGCCCGCCAGGTGGAAGCAGGCGTCTACACTCGGGCCGGGCCGGAAATTGGCGTCGCCGCCAGCAAAAGTTTCCTCAACCAAACCTTAGCTCTGTTCCTCTCGCTTATATATCTCGCCGATCTCCAAAAACACTCTTTCCCGGAACGGGAGATATTTTTTCACGACCTCCGCCATCTACCGGCAAAAATCGCCGCCGTCCTCCAGCAATCAGCCCGAATAAAAACCATCGCCGCCCGCTTCACCAAAGTCAACGACTTTATCTTCCTGGGTCGTCACCTGGCCTATCCCCTGGCCCAAGAAGGCGCCCTTAAGTTAAAAGAAATTAGTTATCGTTTTAGTTTGGCTACCCCATTAGGAGAACTCAAACACGGCCCTCTCGCCCTAGTCTCTCGCCAAAATTTAGCCGTGGTCATCATCTTCCGCCATGACCCCCATCTGCAAAGGAGTCTGGCCAACCTCCGGGAAATTACTGCCCGCCAGGGGCAAGTCTTAGTTATCAGCGACCTCTCGGCAAAACAACTGTCGGTCAACCCATCCCAGCTTATCCCTCTTCCTCACCTTCGCTCGCTTTGGCTGATGCCCTTTGTTGCCGCCCCAGCCCTCCAATTATTTGCCTATCATCTCGCGGCCGCTTTAGGCCGGCCAATCGACAAACCCCGCCACCTAGCTAAAAGTGTTACCGTCATTTGAAAGCAAGCAACTCCACTCAAAACAACTCTTTTTTCTGCGCCCCCGCCCTTTCACAAAAAAGAGCAATGTCTAGCCAAAGGCGCAGGGAATGGAGCTAGGAACTAGGCTAGAGGAACTAGGTTTCTGGATGATAGATGGTAGATGGTAATATTTTATACTCTCCACTATCTATGATCATAATTTATTGTCTTAACTTGGGCAATTTTAAAGGTTGACAACCTGTGCCGGAGCAGCAAAAAAACTAAACTCTCACCAAATGAGGACTCACAAGCCATAGGGTTCTCGTTACACCGCTTTTTAGCGAGGTCGCAAGACAAAATTGTTGTCGGTATAGAAACCCGGCTTAACCATTGTGAAAAGTACTGTATCCCAATATCTACGCAGCTGTCCTTGCTTGTTAGGAGTTGCCCTAACCACTTCATACTCTGGTTTCCCAGTGGCTCTCAGCATAAAATAGCGGTAACCTTTTCCTTGATAATAAATATAGTAGCGTCCATCATCGCCGGTAACCTTCGATGGGAAAAAGTGCCAATTAGTGCTATATATACTATTGCTTGCTGAAAATTGAATCTTAGCCCCTGCCACCGGCCGGCCCTGAGTATCTGTTACCCGGCCCCAGAAACGCCAGACCCCTGAAGCTGGCGGTTTAGGAGCTGAATAACTACAATAGGTTTTAGCAATCGTGGAGGCTTTGTAAATGTGACAATCAACATCTTTACATGCCCTTACCTGATAATCATAGCCAGCGTGTTGATGGGGCGACTTATCCACCCAATAAGGTAAGAGCCACTTCCCTACTTCTTTCCATTGACTTTCTCCCCAACGGCGGCGCATTACCTGATATGCGTATAAGAAACTATTGTTCTCGTTATTAGGAACCAAACTCCAAGTTATTTCGGCCGGCTTATTGTCTCCAAAGCCAAAACAAATTGCCCGCACGTTTTTAGGGGCAGTCAACTCTTCACTTACAACCGGAGTAGGCGAAGGCTGTGGAGAAACCACTGGCGGTTGATAGGTAATATTGCTGTCGGTGAAATATATTTCCGGCCAGCCATCGTGGTTATGCCCACTAGCATCCCGCAAGTCATTATCAAAATGCCAAAGACCATAAGTCACTGTATCTGGCTTATAGGGATGCGTTGGGGGATGATTTAGCAATCCTGTCCGAGCGACATCCGAAAGCCTCACCTCATCAATTTGGCCTACGAAATTATTAACAAAAACCGGTCGCCGGTTATGCTCCTTGTTATTCTTCCAGCCCGGCCAATTAGTAGCGCCGATTATTAAATCTTTATTCCGGGGCTCATGATAAAAATTGATACTAGTTCCTCCAAATACAATCGGTTTAGCTGCCATTTGGCCATTAACCAAAAGGTAGAAATTACCCAAGTATCTCATAATAGCAACATGATACCAATGATTGGGCTTTAAAATTCCAGTACTGCGAATAACCCGAGTCGTCTCTGACGGTGCGTATGGACTTGGACTCAACAAATGGATTTGGAACTCTAAATGCCCCCTATCCAATATCAGCGCATATCCTGGTTTGGGACCTTCCTTACTAAAAACGTAAGCTGTCCCTTTTGTTGAAAATGGTTTGATCCACGCCTCAAGAGTAAATCCCGTTTTATTACCCCCAAGCATATCCAAATCAGAATCGGCGGTTATTACCACCCCACCTCGATTACTCTTAATAGTTAGCGCCTTTCCAAAACCAGGCAAAGATGTCGTTTCTGAGGCCGCGGCACGAGAACGCACATCACTTGAGGTGTTCTTGTTACTTGCTACTCTGGCTACTGCTAGGGCTGCAAAACCTATTACCACCAACACCACCAAACTTACCAGTTCTCTCTTGCCGCCCACTATTTTCTTTATCATCACTATCAAATAATACCACGCTTTTTTATTTTGTCAAGACCCAATTGTGCCCTGTCCAGGACATACTATACACTTTTCATTTTCCACTTCCTTAGTTCTTAGCCCTTCGCTCTTTTTGATCTAGTTCCCAGTTCCCGTTGTTTGTTGTCTGTTGTTTGTTGGTGATTAATCACGGTGCTATCGGGTGCCAGTGGCCGCTTTGAGTAAAGTAATTGAGCGGCAAGCGGCTGGTGAAAACTGCCCCTTTGTAACCATCAGCCTGACTAATTTGGACCATCGTCTCGCCCACCTCAGGGTGCAAAACCGCCGTCACCACGGCCACATGACCATATTTGCCGGCATCGCTGACAACCACATCGCCGGGCTGCAAATCCTGCCAGCTTTTTTGGTCAAAGTCATTAAGCAGATCCCGGGCCGCTGCTACCCGGACCGTCCGCAGCCAGGGCACGGCTGCCTTAGCAAAACCAACGCATTGAAGTTTATTTTCATAAAACCCCTGGTGCAGAGCATCAATTGTCGCCGCATTCACCCCGTTTTCTTGCAGGCAGGGCACCATCTGGCCAAAATTATTTTCGGTGACCACCGGCACCTCGCTCCCCCCCTGGCATTGTTGGAAGGCGTTTTCAATCAAACACGCCTGGCGAGCAATCGGCGATTGGGCTTCTGCCTGGCAGGCAACCCGATCTTTATAAAGAAGGTTAAAGTAGGCGGCGCTAGCTTGGCCCCGCTCACTGCTGGTGTAAAGGGCCCCGGCAATGGTAATGATAACCAAAATGGGAAGGAGAAGAACAACCACCAGCAAACTACCGCCAACAATCAGCACCATTTTTTTAAAGCTGGGATTCTCGCCAGCCGGCAATTGAATCAGCCCGCCAAAGGAAGCTAAAAAACGACCTAAACCACCCCGGCCAAAAACCAGCCGCCCCAGCCAACCGTTAATTTTACCCAAAATGTCTTTCGCCCAAATGGCTACCGTCACCACCCAGCCCGGTGGCCCACTACCCAAACCCAAAATAGTTGCCAATTTTACCAGCCCCTTTTTTAAGGCTATCTTCAGGCCGGTTTTGGCCAGCTGCTTTTCGGCCCAGCCAAGGCCACGCCGCAGGAGCCAATTGCTAATCTGCCGGCGCAGGCTAGAGAAACTGGCCTGGAGAAAGCCGCCGCCCTTTTCTAACGATGGTTGCCACCAGCGGTCATGGCCGCCAGCCAGCCGCCAATAAAAACGATAGGTCCAGGACTGGTGACGGGTTATTTTTTGTTGCCAACTAACAAACGGCCGGGTCAATGGGGGAACAGTTTGGGGAGTAATTTTGCCTAAAGATTGGTTCAAATGAGGGGGACGGAAAAAAGATAAAGCCCGGTAAAAATGGCCTAAACCAGATGCCGAACCAGGCTCCAGGCCAGATTGGTCGGGGCTGGTGGCCAGCGTAGCCTGCAGTAGGGCCGGGTTTTCTTTTAGCCCGCTGACAATTGTTTGGCCGGCTTGGGCCAGAGAAATCTGGGCCGGCAATTGCTGGCTGGCAAAAAACTCCCGCCAGGGTTTAGCTAGCGACCATTGATGCCAGTTAATTACCGTTTCTTGGGCAACCTCTTGCCAGCGGGGGCTGGCCAATGGCAGGTGAACTATAGTCAAAACTCGAGTTAACTTTTCCCTTTCTATCGTAACTGTTTTTGGAAAAGCTCGATCTACCGCCCTCCGCCAAAACTGGTGGTGGAAAGCAACGAGACCTTGTTCTTGGCTAACCGCCGGCAGCTGCTGCCATTGGCGGAGGTAATTTCGGGCCAAGGCTAAGCGGCCGGCCCGCTCGGCCGTCTGCTTACCAACCGGACTCTCACCGTGTTCGCTAAGAATTCCTTGCCAGCGGCGCACCTGCTGTTGCCAATTCAGTTGACTGGCCAATACTTTCGGTTTCTTTTTTTGTTGCTCCCCCACCATCTCTTTTTCTTCCGCCAAGCCCACTGGTTTCTGGCCGCGGGATTGCTCCACTTCTGGCGAGAGGATTTCCGTCGTTGGAGCGGACACTAGCGGCACCCGTCCCGGGCTGGTCAGCAAAATTCGCAACGAGGGAGAAAATTGCTCCAAAATTTGCCCCAGCCAACCGGTTGGCGGGGTAGCTACCAATTGGGAAGGAATTTTTTGGGGACCAACTTGCCGGGACAAAACAGGCTTTTTCCCCTTTTGCCTTAGAGCCGGCGGGGCGGCCCGGGGCGGCCGAAGAGGAGGAGTCACCGGTTGACTTACCGGCAAGGCCAAACTTATTTCCGCTGCCGCCAGGCGAAGATTAAGTTGGGCTTTGATTTGGTCCCGCAGTTTTGCCTCCGCCGCCACTAATGGTTTCGCAGTTGGTAATTCTTTTCCTTTAGTTTCTTGACCAAATTCGGGCAAAACTTCCGGCAAAGCCTGGAGAAAAGCCGCCAAAACAGGTGGTGGGGTTGGTTTTTGGCCGGTCGGCAGAATAGGCGCTTTCCTTTTTGGTTCAGCCGGAGACGGTTTTGCTCCTCCAGAAGGCACCGCCGGTGCCAACCGAGCCTCTTCCAAAGTGGCCTGAAGAATAGCCTCCACCGTTGGCCGGTCCAGCCCAGCTTGCTGCATCATCCGGGCTACCCAACGGTCAATTTCCACCTGCTGCTGCTCGGCCTCCTTTAAACCAGCCAGCAACTGGTCAAGGGTAATCTTATCAGGTACCAGTGCCTGTTGCGGTTGAACTTGCTCAAAATTAAGATTTAAAACGTCTTCGGCCAAAAGGTTATAGGTTTCCAAAAACTTCATCAACTCCTGCAGCCAGGTCGCCCAATCAGCCTGCTGCAGTTTAGGCCAAAGTTTTGGTTGGTAAAAAAGGATGTCGCCTTCAAAATAGCGGCCCAGGGCCTGGCGGATCTGTTGTTGCTCTCGGGGTGTCAGTTGGCGCTGCTGCAAATTAGCCAAGAGGGCCAAGAGCGGGCTTTTTTCTCTTTCCGTTTGCTTGTCCACAATCAATTATAAAAGCTGGGGCGGGAAAAGACAAAGGAGTACTAGAACTTAGAACTTGAAACTTGGTAAAGAGAAGAAGATTAAATGTAGGTGATCAGGAAATCAGGTAATCAGGAAAAAGAGAATCAGAGATCAGAATAACAGAGAAAGTTAACCTGATACCCTGATATTCTGAATTCTTTCCCTGCTATTCAGGTATTCTGATACCCTTTCCCTGATATCCCAATACCCTGGTTTCCTTTCTGAGAGTCCTTCTCTCCATCATTAAATAACCTAGTTCCTAGCTCTTAGTTCCTAGGTTCCATTTCCATGCGCCTTCGGCTAGATCTTTACCC
>WFSR01000024.1 GCA_015485895.1 Candidatus Microgenomates bacterium
GGCCGCCGTCTTGTTAAATTGCAACTTTTTATATTTCCAACCAGCCAGGAAAATGGCGCTGCCGGTTACCAAAAGCAAGTTGCCTAAAATTGAGCCGGTAATTGAGGCTTTCACCACCTCCGTCAACCCATGCCGCAAGGCTAAGATGCCGATAATCAGCTCGGTGGCATTGCCGAAAGTAACATTAAGAATTCCCCCCAAAGCCGGACCGAGGTAGCTAGCCAGTGATTCCGTCGCCTGGCCGATATATTTAGAAAGGGGAATAATAGCCAACGAGGTCAAAAGCATCAACCATATTGACGGACAACGGAACAGCCATCCCAAAATGGCCAAGGGGATAAAACCCAGCATTCCCAAAAATACTTTTTCCAGTGATAGTCCGCTTCTCATTTTGCCTTTATATACTTTTAATGCTACCACATCGACAAGAGAAAATTCACCATTCTCTAAAAACTGCCCCATTTGAATATTTTGTTTAAATCATTTCAAATAACGGCGAATGTTGGCCTGGTGCTCGGCTAGGGTAGCCGCAAAATGAAGATGGCCTTGCTGATCAGAGACGTAATACCAATCATTAGTTTTCGGCGCCGTGGTCACGGCCACCAAAGCGGCCAAGGAAGGGTTGCAAATCGGCCCCGGCGGCAAGCCCGGCCGGAGATAAGTATTGTAGGGAGAGGCAATTTTTAAATCTTGGTGACCCACCTTAGGCCACCAATTGCATTTCAGTCGCCGCTGGCAATCCCGACTGGCTTTGGCATATTGGACAGTGGCATCAACTTGTAAAGGCCAACCGGCCCGCCAGCGGTTCAAAAGGACAGCCGCCACCCGGGGGCGATCGGCGGCAAATTTTGCCTCCCGTTCTACTAAAGAAGCTAAAACCAGCCACTCCTTTTCCGAAAGCCCTTGGCGGCTTCTTTTTTCTTGCCAGGACGCCGTTTTTTGGCGAAAAGTTTTTTCCAACAAAGTCAGAATTTGGTCTTCATTATAATAAGGAGGAATAAGATAGGTATCGGGGAAAAGGTAGCCTTCCCTACCCCGACTTAAACTTAAAAAACGGTAGCCATCGAGATGCAGCTGACGATGAACTAAAGCGGCAATCTGTTCCCGCCGCCAGCCTTCGGGCACCCGCAGCCAGCGGTCTAAACGCCCCTGGGCTAAAGCCCGGCCAATTTTCGCCACCGACCAATGGCCGTCAAGAACAAATTTGCCAGCCTGCAGTTTTCCCTGAAGATGGGCATAATACGCCCAAAGACGGAAACCCCATGAGGAGCGAATTAATTTTTCCTGCACTAAAAGCTGGCTAATGTCCGCCAACGACATCCCGGGAGCAATAATAACCACCTTCTGGCCCACCTCACCCCGCGGTTGCCAGGACCAATAAAGCCAACTGCCCCCTAGAAGAATGGCCAAAATTAGAGCCGCCAAAACTCCCCGGAGCCAAAACCAAATGTCCTTCACCTTTAAATCTCCTCAAACAAAGCCCGGCGGTATTTCTTGGTCTTCGGATCGTAAATGTAGATGCGGCCACATTTGCAAATTACTTTTTCCGTGCCGTCGGGGCGCTTTTCGTGCTTGGCCCGCGAGAGGGGCATCCCGCAGCCAACACACCGCCCCTGTGAAAGTAGCCAGGCTTGAATTGGTGCAATAATATTTTTAAACATTTCACCCCCTTTCAGCTAAAAAATATTCTAAAATAAGAGCCGCGGCAACTGCATCTTCCCGTCCCCGGCGAACCCATTTCTGTGCTTCCTTGGTTGTCAAAGTTTCGTCAACAAATTCTACTGGTAATTTTACCATTTTGGCAACTTTTCGGGCCAATTTTTCTATTTCCAAACGCAAGGGCCCCTGGGGTAATCCCCAAACCAACAATTCCGGCTGATATTTTTGACACAAATTGGTTATCGCTGCCAATAGCTCTGATCTCTGGCGATAGTTCACCACCGCAAGAGGCTCGACTATTCCCCGCACCGCCCGGGCTACTCCTAAATGGCGGCGGCCATAATCAAAACCCAAAAGCGTCACGGTTGGGCAACTAAATGGGTTGTAACAATTAAGCGGCGCAAAGAAGTGCCCGGCGGACTGCAGGTAATTAAAGTCAAAGTTCGGTCGTGGAAATCTTGTCGCAAAGGCTGCAAATTTTTGGGGGATATTTCATAAAGGTCGTCTACTTGGTAAACAAAGCGTTTCTGGCCATAATCAATAAGCACTCTATCTCCTTGCTTAAGACGATAAAGCCAAGAAAAAATAGTCAAATAGTTGTCGGGATTGAAAAATTGTGGCAGGACGGAATGGCCCAAAATAACAGTATTGCCTGGTTGCCCTGGCATAGCTGTCCCCGGATATTGAGCTAAATTTTTATCTAAGCTACGCGCGCCAACAATAACATTAGCTTGGTAAATTTTTAGTTTGGGAATAGTCAAAAAATAAGAAACGCCTTCTTGATTAGGTGCATCAGGCAAACCTGGTCCAGGCACAAACCAATTTTCCAAATTCACCATCCGATCAGAACCGTCACGAGCCGAAAGTACCTCTCCGCCAGCCAGGGGATCGAGAAGGGGCGCAAACTGGCCCCGATAAAACTGATAGCGCAAAAACGGCTCAGCCACCCAAATCAAAAGCAGGAGACCAAGCCCAACCAAACTACCGGCCCAAAAGCGTCGCCATGACTGCCGCCGTCCCGGAGGTGCCTTACGATAACCATAGAGACTCATTACTCGCTTCGGACCCGAATAATAATCTTTTCTGCCCGCCAGGGCAACCAAGGCCAAAAATTAAAGGCGCCAATCTGGTGATGGATTTCCAATCGAGCCACTCGGGGATAGTGATGAACCAACCGCTGGGCGGCGGCTTTTGTTTTACCCCGTAGCTTTTGCCGTAACTCAGTTAAATTTAGCCGAGGTAGAATCTTGCCTCGAACGGTGAGGGTTAAATGGCCATCATTAAGATGGAGATCTGTTTGGATGCCTTCTTCTTCCAACCTGCTTTCACCCACTTTTGCCTGGAGTAGTTTTTTTGCCAAACCAGCTAATTGTTGACGAGCAACAGCTTGAGCTTTAATCTTCATCGTCAGTTGACCTTTTAAGGTCTCTGCTTCTTCGCCGGCATGACGTTGGGGGTCAAACTTAATCACCTCGCTAGTTAACTTATCACCTACTAGCTGCAATTGGTCGCCGGCCTGTTGGCGAATTGCCCCTTCAGCTTTGGCAAGAATTTTCTTCTCCAGCTGCTGCTGCAATTGGCGCAAATCTCCTTTAGCTACCGCTGGCACTTGGCGATTACTTCCGCCGCTAAAATCATCCTTCGCCCGGGCGACGCACTCGTTTTGGCTGTAATCATCAACTTTAAAAATTATATCCCGAGGCAAATTGTATTCCGGGCCAAATTTTGTCGCCATCACGCTCGCCTCCGCCCGGCCTAGTCTATCGACACCGGTATTCAAATCGGCTGCCTTCGAGGCAACTTTTACCGACTCCCGCAAGGAAAAAGTCAAACCATTAGTAGCTTCCAGATGAGTTCCTGAAGATAAAAGCAAGGGGTGGCTCAAGCGATTAAAAATGATCACTGTCCCCAACGCTTTTTCACCCACTGTTGTCTGGCCGGTGGTTGGCACCTGCCCTTTTTCGCTTAATTCCACACTTAATGTTTGTAAAGGAAGATCCCCAGTGGTTAAGGTTTTTTCCACCGTCACTGCTTGCGGCGTTAGAATAACATCTAAAGATCGGGAAAAATACCAACCATTTGCTACCACTAAAATCATAAAGAAACCACCGGCCACCAAAAGAGGAACCAGAAGACCAAGACGCGATAAAGTTATTGCCAATTGCCGAGCTTGATAGACAATTAAGCTTAGAAAATGAAAACGGGGCAATTGCAAACGCTGATTTTTAGACCGCAAACCGGTTACCATTGCCGACATTTGTTCTGGTTCAGGAGCATTTGTTGCTCCCTCTTTAATTTCAGGTTGTGTTTTTCTTTCCGGTTTCGGCTCTCTTTTCAAAGCTAAATCTTCTTCGGAAAAACCTTCCGGTAAATCAAGGGGGATCTCGGCTAAAGTTTCCGCTCCCACTTCATTTTCCAGCTGTTCTTCTTTTTCTGGTAACTCCCCTGCTTGTTCAGCTAATCTTTCCTTAAGAACTGGAGCAAAGGTGTGTAAAAATTGCGGCCAGGTTAGAAAGTCAAACTGAGGAATTTGCAAAAACAAGCTGTCGCGGCGGCCAGTCCACACATATTGCTCACACTCCTGGCGTAAATTGGCGAATTTCTTTTCCTCCCAACCCCAAAAGACAAAATGAGGTGGGAACATTCCCGGGTAGTCAAGCTGACCCAAAACTTTTTCCAATTGTTCAGGCCATTTTTTATCAGCGCCCACCTCCAAACGAAGGCGGCTCTTAATTTTACCCAGGTGGATCAAAGAAATCTCGCTGGGATTGTCCACCGCTACACTGATAAAACTAGGTGTTTGCCCCCGTTCTTGTTGATAATGGCGGATAAGAACCTCATCGGCAAGAAGGAAACCTAGCGGTCGGAGATGAAAATGGCGGCTTAGGCTGGCCAAAAGGGCTTTTTTGTTTTCCAAAAGGTTACCGTCGGCCTTAATCCAAAATGGGGAAACCAAAAAAATGGTCGCTTTTTTGCCGCTACCAGCCTCCTGGCCGGCTTGTTGCCAAAGCTGGCTGGCGGCAGTCAAAATGGCTTCATCAGTTTCCGCCTTCAAATCCTCCCGCCACCAATTATTAAGGCTAACTTCTTCGCCTGCTTGATAGCGGGCCAAAACCAATTGCTGGTGGCCAAGAGCCAGCAACCAAATCTTTTTCTTCATCAACCTTGAAAACGAGCATATAACCGCCGGCAACCAGTGCCGCAACTTTCCTGCTTATAGAGAACCAAGTGCCCAAATTTTGCCAATTCAGCCGTATTCTTAACATGCGGTCCCCGACAAACCTCCAAAGAAAAATCGCCAATTTTATAAACGGTAACTCGCTCTGGATAACGGTCGCGGAAAAATGCTAAAGCGCCCAACTTTTGGCTTTCGGCAAAGGGCATTGCCCGGCGCTCCACCTTCAGACCAGCTCTTATTTGCTGATTAATTAAGTCTTCCACATCGCGCATTTCTGCCTCAGAAAGAGCTCGGGGATAGGAAAAATCAAAACGCAACCGCTCCTGGGTAATGTTACTACCCATCTGGCGTACCTGATTGCCAAGAATCTGCCGCAGAGCAGCTTGTAAAAGGTGAGTGGCGGTGTGGTAGGCTACTGAACGGGGATCGTGATCGGCCAAACCGCTTTTGAACCGTCCCCGGGCGCTTTGGCGCGAAAGGGCCTGGTGGCGCTCCTTTTCTTTTTCAAAATCAGCCAAATCCAAACCAAATTTATCCTTGCCCAATTCCTCGGCCACCAATTCGGGCGGAAAGCCAAAAGTCTCGTAAAGATAAAAGGCATCGCGGCCGCTAAGTTTCTTTTTTCCTTTTTCTTGTAATTTTTGGGTCATTTTGGCCAATTCGCGCAAGCCGCGCTGCAAAGTCTGCCGGAAACGTTCCTCTTCAGCCGCTAAGGCGGCTAAAATTTCCTCTTTCTGGTCTAATTCCGGATACTCACCGGCATAATTATCCCGGTTGGCAATAATCGCCGCCCCTACCTCCCGGCTAAAACCAGCCGGCAAACCCAAAAGTTCGCCTTGGCGAATACTGCGGCGAATTAAACGGCGGAGGACATAACCTTGCTCTTTATTGCTCGGCCGGACTCCATCAGCCAGAATAAAAACGGCTGCCCGAAGATGGTCGGCAATAATCCGCATCGGCCGGCACTTTTCTCCTTGATAGGGCTGGCCGGCCAGTTGGCTAATCTTTTTAATAATTTCCTGCCAAATTGAAGTCAGGTAGTCATCTTCTTTATTTTCCAGCAACCGGAGCGTCCTTTCGACCCCCATGCCGGTATCGACGTTTTTTTGTTTTAGGGGATAATAACGGCCATCACTGCGCCGCTCGTATTCCATAAAGACATCATTCCAAACTTCAAGATACTTGCCGCAAGAGCACCCAGGCCGGCAATCGGGAGAACATTTGGGTTTTCCGGTATCGATAAACATTTCACTGTCCGGCCCGCAAGGCCCCGTTTGGCTCACCGGCCCCCACCAATTATCCTCGCGGGGAAGAAAGAAAATCCGCTCTTTGGGGATACCTACCTGGCGCCAAAGCCTGGCCGAAACTTCATCGCGGGGCGCCACTTCATCGCCAGCAAAACAGGTAATATTTAGCTTTTCGGCCGGAAATTGCAAAACCTTGGTTAAAAATTCAAAACTCCAGGGAATAGCTTCCTCCTTAAAATAATCGCCCAAGGACCAATTGCCCAGCATTTCAAACCAGGTATGGTGGTAGCTATCCCCCACCGCTTCAATGTCTTGGGTGCGCAGGCATTCTTGGATGCTAAC
>WFSR01000025.1 GCA_015485895.1 Candidatus Microgenomates bacterium
CTACGCTCGCTCGACTTGCATGCCTAAAGCGCGCCGCCAGCGTTCACCCTGAGCCACGATCAAACTCTCAGCTCAAAAAAACAAACTGGCTTCTCCTGCTACAACCCAAACTAACTTGAACTTTTTGTCAAGGTGCTAATGTTCTGAAGCAATTCTATTATACCTCAGCCTCCGGGGATGTCAAGGCAATAGTTAACTGCCAACTAGCAACAAACAACTAACAACAAGATAGAGTTAGGAGCTAAGTTAATAACAATAAATTCTAAATCCCCTGCCCCGACATCCGTCGGGGTAAATTCCAAGCACCAAGCACCAAATTACAAACAAACTCTAATTACCAAAATCCTAATCCGCCAGCTGGCGGACTAAACAATATCAAATGTTCAAAATTCAAATGTTCAAAACATCTTTATCATCTTTCTTTTGTTTTGGTCATTTGATCATTTGAATTTTGGATTTGTTTAACCTAGTTCCTCCAACCTAGTTCCTAGTTCCCTTTACTCCATCACACTAAATTCTTCTTTCTTATCAAAGCTTTAGGCTTTCATCTTTAGGCAGCCCTTTAGGGCTTTTGCTTTTTCCTAGTTCCTAGTTCCTCCAACCTAGCTCCAATTTCAACCACCTTCTCCCAAGAATCGGAAATGGCTGTCGTGGCGGTCCAGATGGTTTGCCCCGGCCAGGGAAATTGGCGCAAATATTCCTGGTGGTCTTCGTCCAATTCGGAAAAAATATCATCGAGGAGAATCAAAGGCCATTCACCGTTAACTTCTGCCAAATAAGCCGCCAAGGCTAATTTCAGGCCTAAAACAGCCAGCCGCTGTTGGCCCCGCGACGCCCAAAGAGCCAAATCACCTTCTTGGTCGAAAAGAGCAAAATCATCGCGCTGGGGACCAAACCGGGTATGGCCCTGCTGACGGTCGTGGAGACGCTGAGCCTGGAGTTGAGCCAAGTTGATGACACTGGCCTGGTAACGAAGCCGAAGTTTTGGCAACCAAGTGGGAGCTTTTGTTTGCCAATAATGATTAATAAAAGTTACCAATCGGTAGCGCTGTTTTTGGAGAATTGCCGCCTGGATGGCCAGCTCTTTTTCCCAAAAAAGAAATTGGCCGGCAGGAGCGTTGTTCAGAAGCAGTTGGTTACGCTGGCGGAGGGCCCGTTGATAACGTGCCAAGGCCCGGTGATATTGCCAGTCAGTCCCGGCCAAAATGCGGTCGAACAAACGCCGCCGCCGAGCGGGTGAACCCCGCACAAAACGGATATCCTCGGGACGGAAAATAACCGCCGCCAAATGGTGAAATTGCCGCCGCTTTACCGGCGCCCCGTTGACAAGATACGACTTAACCAATTTCCCCTCCTTTTGCCAAAGGGAAACTCCCAAACGCTGCGGACCAGTTTTGGCGATCACCTCGGCCTGGATTTGGGCACCATCAGCCTGCCAATGAATTAGCTGCGGCCAGCTTTTAGCCCGGAAGCTTTTTTGCCAAGCCAAAACCCAGATGGCTTCCAGGAGATTGGTTTTGCCACTGGCGTTGGGACCGACAAGGAGAGTTTTTTGGGGCGAAAACCGAAAGTGCCCCGCGCGCCAAGAGCGGAAATTTTGCAAGCCAAGAGTTTTAATGATCATTTTGGCGGCGCCAGAAAATGTGGTGCCAGTCGCGGTAGTTGGTTAGGCCGTGGACGGTCACCCCACCCAAAAAAGCAGTCAAAAGGTGAGGAAAATGCCAATCTAAAAACCAGTTGGAAAGCAAAAGGCTAGCCGCCCAAAACCAGTGGTGGATGTGGAGGCGCCAGCGGCGAATAGAAAAAGCTAAAGAACGAAATGGCCGTCGCCGCTCACCCTCCTGCGATCCCGAGGCTAACCAAGCACTCAAATAACCCAATCCTAAGGCTAAACTCGCCATTATGGAAGCATGTAAAGCCACCAGCCCCGCTAGCCAAAGCCAACGTTTTTTCTTCATCCCTACTTTGCATTTTACTATAAATGGCCGAGAAAAATAACCACCCTCCCAGAAAACCCCAAGCACCAAATCCCAAATCACAAACAAAATTCAAAATCCTAAACTCTAATCCGCCAGCTGGCGGACTAAACAATGTTCAAATGACCCAAACCCAAATAACCAAAACATCTTTGTCATCTTTCTTTTGTTTTGGTCATTTAGTCATTAGGTGATTTGGATTTGTTTAGGATTTGGGTCATTAGGATTTAGGATTTTGTTTAGAATTTGTTATCTGAGATTTGGTGCTTATTCTTCCTAGTTCCTAGTTCCTAGTTCCTAGTTCCATCTATCTCGTCATGCTGAAATTAGTTTACCC
>WFSR01000026.1 GCA_015485895.1 Candidatus Microgenomates bacterium
AAAGAGCGGGATCTTCAGTGGGTGGTGAGCCATCAATGTTAATCAGACGCCTGGCTGAAGATGCTGAACCCCCAGATCCGACAAGTCGGAGGGGGCGGGCAAATTTCAGCATGACGAGGTAGACGGAACTAGGAGCTAGGTCAAATAAGCACCAAATCCCAAATTCCAATAACCAAACAATACCCAATGACCAAATGACCAAAATTCAAAACATCCAATTAAAAACTATTCTTGTTTAAGTATTTGGTTATTTGAATTTTGAATTTGTTTAGGATTTAGGTAATTAGGATTTAGGATTTGTTTGTTATTTGGTGCTTGTGATTTGGAATTTATTTCCATCATTTTCTATTTGCCGCTGGGCAAATTTTGAATTTTTTAATTCGTTAATTTTTTAATTTTTTCAATAACTTGGCAGCTGGAGAACTGGTGGGATCAAGGCGTTGGAGAATGAATTCTAGTTGCTGGCGGGCAAGCTGGTCGCGATTGGTTTTGTGGTAAAGTTTAGCTAACTCCCAACGGGCAGCTTCGTAATTGGTTTTCAGCTGGACAGCTTTGCCCAGATAGCGTTCGGCTTCTTCGTTTTGGTTTTCGATGAAGTAAAGGCGGCCGATGTTGTAATAAAGTTTGGGGTCGGTGGGGGCTAAACGGGTGGCTATTTGGAGGATGCGGCGACTTTGGGCTAAGTAGCGGGGGCTGATGCTGGCTAAGAGGTAATATGTTCGGGCGACTTCTTTGTAAAGATTGAGATGAACGGGGTTGAGATGGAGAGCTTGTTGGGCGGCGGCGGTTGCTTCTTGGGCAAATGTTTGCCAATTGTGACCGCTAGGGCTAGCCTGGTGACTTAGGAACGCTAGAGCGGCCAACTCATCACCAAGCCGGGACCAATAGATAGCTTCCTGGGGACGGAGGCGAACGGCTTTTTGGGCATCGCTAAGGGCCTGGAGGAAATGTTGTTGCTGACGGTTTTTTTGAGCCCGGGCGTAAAAATAATCAGCCCGCCAATAATTGCCAATTTGCCAGAAGGCAAGAAGGAAGATAATACTGCCAAGAATAAAATAGCGCCGAGGGATGCGTGCCAGAGATATTTCTTGTTTTGGCACCGTGGCTAGAAAGGCTAAGGCTGGAAGAAGATAAAAAATCACGGCGATGGGGGTAACGGAAAAACCAAAAAAGTTGCTCACCAGAATGGTGAGAAAACTAGCGGCTAAAAAGGGTGTCTCCTCTTGGCAGTGGCGGTGCCAGAGGAAAATAAAAAAGGCGATTGGCAAAAGAAGATAGCAAACCAAACCGACAGTGCCGTTGTTGGCAGCAAAATTGAGGTATTCGTTGTGGGCTTTGTTGTAAAGAAAATCCCATTCCGAGGTAAGATTGTGAGCTACCGGCCGGACCCAGTAATAGGTATAAGCAAAAGTTTCCGTCCCGGTGCCAAAGATGGGATAGCGGTGCCAAAGTTCCAACGCTCCTTGCCAAACAATGGTCCGGATTTTGCTGGAAGGGGTGATGAGGAGATGGGGATTGGCTGCTGGCGCTGGCGGTTGATGAGAATTAAGGAAAGCAAAGAGATTATGGTTGAGGGCTAAAAAAAGAATGGTGACTATAAACCAGGTAGCTAAAGTTAGATAGTAGCGCCATTGGCGGTGAGTTTGGAAAAAGAGGGCAGCAGAAAGGAGGAAAAAACCGGCGAGGAGACCGACTAGGCCGGAACGGGATTTGGTGAAGTAAATGACAACGACAAAAAGTCCGGCTAACCAGAAACGCCAGCGGTGGGTAATAATTTGGGGATAAAAAAGGAGAAAGAAGCCGGCGGCAAGGCCAGCGGCTAGCCAGTTAGGTTGGCCAAAAGTGGAAAAAACGCGGTTTTGGACGTCTTGGACCCAGTAATTTTTGTCGATGCCAAAGTGCTCTAAAAGGCCCCAGATAGCGGCAATGGTTAAGCCAGCTAAAAGGGCACGCAGTAAAGGCTTAATGGCTCGCTGGTCAAAATTACTGACAAGTCCCCAAAAGAGGATCAAATAGGCAATAGTAGAAAGAAGCCCCTGGTGAAAGCGGGAGTAATAGCCCCAAAATGAGGTGTAGGGGTGGATCGAAAGAACCGTGGAAATGGCTTGGCTTAAGAAAAAGAAAACCAGCGGCCAAAAGAAAGGTGTCGGCCGAAAAATGAATTGCCGCTTTTGCCCCATTCGCCAAATCCAGACAGTCAAAACTGCCGCCGCCGCCGCATAGGTCAAAAGAGTTTTATTGAATTCAAAAAGTTCCGAATTATAGGGGAAAAAGATAAGGGGGAGGAAAAAGAGGTAACCGCTAAAAATAAACAAAAGCAGTTTCTGGGTGTTGATTTTCATTAATTGGACTAACTCCTTTCTTGGCTTTATACTAAGGTATGGCTAATTTCTTTGCAAGTTTTGCCGGTTATGATTTGGCGGTGGATTTAGGCAGCCAGAC
>WFSR01000027.1 GCA_015485895.1 Candidatus Microgenomates bacterium
CTTGCGGGATTGGGAGAGGATAGTCGTAAAGGCGGCATTTTCAATGAGGGGCGCCTCGTCAATAGCTAGAACGATGGGCTCTTGAAAAATATGAGCCTGAGCCAGGAGAAAGATTTGTTGGATTAGGAGACCAGAAATAAGTTTGGTATTAATGTTGCCAAGTTGAAGACGGTTAAGGGAGAAGATTGTTAGTGGTTGTTGGCCAATAGTTTGGGCCAGCGATCTTTCTGGGCGAGCCAACTGGGGCAGAAAATCAAGTTCTTCTAAGAGGGAGATAAGGGGAATGAACGTAGTTTCATAGTAGGCGGTTTGGTATTTGATAAAGTCAGTGTCAAAGAAATGTTTTAGGGTGACATATGAAGAGGGCAAACTTTGGATGATTCTATTTTTGAATCCTTCGTCGGTTAGTAGCTTTTTGATTTTAATGAGGGAGGCATTATTAGTTGCGTAGAGGGCAAAGAGAGTGTAGCGAAGAAGGCGGGCTAAGAAAGAATTGAATTGGTCACCAAGGAGAGTTTTAAAGAGAAGAAAAGTTAACTCAGTAGCGGTGTTGGGGTTAGCGGTGGGAGCAAAGAGGGCGACCGAATTATGGAAAAAGTCAATGAATGTAGAGCGTTGGGGGAAAAGCCGCTGGAGGGAAGCGGCTAGATTAACATGGGGATCAATCAAGATTATCCTAACAGGGAGCTCATTTTGCTGATTAAGGCGGCCTAGGATAAGTTGGATAAGTTTAGATTTCCCGGTGCCAGTTTGGCCGATAACTAGCGAATGTTTAGTCCAATCAACACTTCTAACGGGGAGGTAAAGAGGGTTGAGATAGTGAGGGAAGAGGTCCACTTTAGCAATCGCTCGTTGAGAAGATGGAGCGAGAAGGGATTTGATCTTGCGCGGGTTGGTAAATTTAGGGAGAGTTTTGACATGAAAGGTGTGGTGTTGGGTAAAGTTTAGAGCAAGAAGATGGTAAGGGGGGCGGGAGCTAAGGTGGAGATAGCTTTGTCTTTGTTTATCAAAACTGGTGAAAGTAATCAGGGTTAAATATAAAGGGAAAGGGAAATGTAAACGCCTGATGGTAAGGCAGGAAAAGGCTTGTGCTTTTTTGAGCTGACGGTCGGCAATAAAGCTAAAAAGATTATCAGGCAGGGTAAACATTGGGCGAAGGCGAGAGGGGCGGCAGGAAGGCAAGACCGCCTTTTTAAAGAAGAGGTTGTGCTGGTTAGATAACAGAGGAGTAATATCCTGGGGGGTGGTCAAATAGAAAAAGAAGGTTTGGTTTTTGAGAATGATGGTTAGGGAAAAACTGGGCGCGAATGGCCTAATTTGGCTTTCTAGATCACGCCAGTCCGATGAGCGGAACTTCCTAATTTTGCTTAAAATTTGATAAGTTGTCATGGTGACGGTATCATAAACTATGACCCAGCGTCAAAGTCAAGGCAAACTTTTATCTATCTCCGAGTTTGCTAAAGCCTCTTCAACCACACCACGGGCTTTGCGTCTTTGGCAAAAACACGGGTTGTTGAGGCCCTATCGTCAGGATAAGTGGACTCATTATCGCTACTATCATCTTGACCAGGTAGATCAGGTGCTGGCGATTAAGTGGTGGCAAGAGTTGGGGGTGAAATTAAAGGATATTCCTCTGCAAAGAAAACAAGAAAGCGAATTTAAAACAAGGATAGAAAAATTAGATCAGGAATTAGCTTTTCTTAGGGCTAAAAAACAATTTTTGCTTTCTTTGCATAAATTTTTAAAAAGAAAAAAGCCGGCTTTAAAAAAGGTGTGGATAGGTGACTGGCAATTGTTAACTCACCGGATAAAAAGAGGCAGCTATGCTCGCATTAACGATTATGTCCAACAAACATGGCGGGTAGCCCGTCGTTGTGGAGCTACCTTTGCTCCGGTCGAGCTAACCTTTTACGAAACGCCCCGTTTTGATCCTCTAGTATCGGATTTAAAGATCGGCTTGATAATTAAAAAAGGGAAAATTGGCTGCCGTTTACCAGCTGGCTTTCAGGTAGAATATTATGCTCGCCGTCAAGCTTACGAGTTTGAGTTTTTGGGCCCTTATCGTTTCTTAACGATGTTCTTCCGCAAAATAGATTGGTATTTTGTCAAGCACAATATTCCCGTCTATTTGCCGGTTTTTGAAATGTATATCCGGGGGCCATTTAATACGTCTATAGATTATAACTACCTGACCAAAATCTATTATCCTATTCCTTAAATTGTAACTGACTGGGCTTTTTAGCACTTCACCACATTTGTCGCTTAGTAGCAAGAATGCTTTCTTGCTGTTGTCATATTGAACTTACCTACCTGTTCCGATGCAATGTCGTGGTTTCAGGATCTTCAGCTGGATGTTGTATCAATAATGGTGGTTGCCCTCCTGGCTGAAGATGCTGAGCTAAACTCAGCATGACGAGGTAGATGGAACTAGGAACTAGGTTGGAGAAGCTAGGTTAAACAAGCCCTAAATCCTAACGATCCAAATCCAGGCCTATCTGTGTAGGTAGGCAATACTAGCATGGCGAGATGCTAAATTCTGAGTTCTGAGCTCCAAGGTTCGAGGTCCAATTCGATTTGACATTGGTGGGAGAGGGGGTTATAATCGGAACAAATTTGGCTTGATTATAACCTAGCGGGGCGGTAGGTCGCCCCGTTTTTGTGATTAAAAATTTTGGAAAAAGTTAGCGAAGAGACTAAATCTCCAAAAATAATGACGGGCCAACAAAAGCGGTCGTTTTTAGGCACGAAGCCTATTTTGCCAAAACCGGAGGCGCTGATTAATTTTCAACTGTCCTCGTGGCGGGAATTTGCTGAAAATGGCATCAAAGATCTTTTCCGTCAAGTGAGTCCAGTTGAAGATTATACCAACAAAAACTGGGCGCTCTTTTTTGATGATATTTTTTTCGATCTTCCCCGGATTACTCCCCGCCGAGCCCAGGAAAAGGGATTAACTTATACGGCTGCTTTACGTGCTAAGGTTCGCCTTTTGAATAAGAGGACAAGCCAAGAAGTTAAAGAAACAGCTTTTCTTATGGATTTTCCCTGGATGACTAAGAATGGCACTTTTGTAATTGCCGGGATAGAAAGGGCGGTTAATAACCAGTTGGTGCGTTCGCCGGGAGCTTATTTTGTCTCCGAAACTGATCCTGCCAGTCATCAAGATCTCTTCCGAGCGGAAATTCGTCCCCTTCACGGTTCTTGGCTAGAATTCCTGGTTGGGAGCCGGGGGGTGATTTATGCCCGGATTGACCGCCGCCGTAAATTCCCGGTCACGATTTTGCTAAAGGCAATTGGGTTGGGAGATGAAAAGGGTTTAATTAAAATTTTCGGCGAGGGGATTAAGCCTACTTTAGATCTTGATACCAGCCGAACTCAGGTAGAAGCTTGGTTGGAATTCTATCGCCGTCTCCGTCCCGGTGAGCCATTGGTGGTTGAAAATGCCCGCAGCTTGCTAAAAACTTTGTTTTTCGATGGTCAAACATATAGCTTGGGACTTGTGGGCCGTTATAAGGTAAATAAGCGTCTGGGATTAAAATTTGATGAAAACAATCCTAAATATTGGGTTTTACAGCCAGAAGATATTAAAGCGACAATTAAATACCTACTTGGGTTGGCTAGTGGCAAAGATTTGCAACTGGATGATATTGACCATCTTGCTAACCGCCGTCTCCGCCGGGTGGGTGAGATTCTAACCCAATCAATTTTACGCCGGGCAATGTTGCGTTTTGAGCGAGTAATTCGAGAGCGGATGAGTCTCGTTAGCGTTAAAGAAAAGGTGCGCCCTTCGCAAATTATTAATGGCCAGCCGTTGATTAATGCCATTAACACCTTTTTTAAGACCAACCAGTTGTCGTCTATTCTAGACCAAACGAATCCCCTTTCTGAGCTTGATCTTTTGCGCAAGATAACAGTAACTGGCCCGGAAGGAATTACACGCGAGCGGGCAACTTTTTCTGTCCGTGATATTCATAGTTCGCAATATGGCCGCATTTGTCCGGTGCGCTCGCCAGAGGGAATGAATATCGGTTTGGTTACCTACCTGGCTCTATTTGCCAGGGTCAATAAATATGGTTTTTTGGAAACACCCTATCGGCGGGTTAAATTAGTTAAAGTGGGCAATAGAAAATTACCCAAGGTAACTTCTGAAGTGGTTTATCTGCAAGCTGATGATGAGATGAACTATTATATTACCTTAGCAGGAGCTCGGGATAAAAAAGGTTTTATCCGCGGCAGAATAGTGCCAGCACGTTATCAGGGGAAATTTTTGGAGGTTGAGGCGGAGAAAATACAATTAATAGATTATTGTAGCCAGCAAATTTTGGGTTTGTCAGCATCGCTGATTCCCTTTATTGCCCACGATGAAGCAAATAGAGCCTTGATGGGGTCTAATATGCAATGTCAGGCGGTGCCGTTGATTCAGCCAGAAGCGCCGGTGGTAGGGACAGGGATGGAGGCAGTCGTTCCTCAGACGATGCGCCGGGTCATTACCGCCCGGGGAGATGGGAAGGTAACTTATGTTGATGCTAATAAAATTGTGGTTAAACCGATCAAGCAGCAGGAATTATCCCAAGATGATAGCTTTAAAATTGAAAATGGTCAGCATGTTTATCGTCTTTTCCGCCATCATATTACCAGCCCTAATGGAACTTGCTATTCACAACAGCCACGGGTGATAGTTGGCGATCGGGTGAAGAAAGGCGATCTTCTGGCCGATGGGCCAGCCACTGATAATGGTGAATTAGCATTGGGCCGTAACCTTTTGATTGCCTATGCCTGTATCGAGGGTTTGGGCTATGAAGATGCTATTGTAATTTCTGATCGCTTGGTAAAGGATGATGTTTTAACTTCTATAAAGATTAATGAATATGAGGCTAAAGTTGTCGATACTAAATTGGGCCCGGAAGAATTAACCCGCGATATTCCGGGAGTGAGCGAAACTGATTTAGCGCGGTTGACAGAAGATGGTATTGTGATGATCGGCGCTAAAGTTGGGCCGAATGATATTTTGGTTGGAAAAGTAGAGCCAAAAGGGCAAAAGGAATTGACAGCTGAAGAGAGGCTTTTGCGGGCCATTTTCGGCGAAAAGGCAAAGGAAATTCGCGACACCAGTTTGCGGGTTCCTAATGGTGAAGGAGGAATTGTTATCGGTGTTAATATTCTTGATCAGGCTAAAGGAGATGAATTAGAAGTTGGGGTAAATAAAGTTGTGCGGGTAGCGGTAGCTCAATTGCGTAAAATTCAGGAAGGTGACAAAGTTGCCGGCCGGCACGGGAATAAAGGTGTCGTTGCCCGGGTGATGCCGGTTCAAGATATGCCCTATCTGGCCGATGGGACTCCGGTTGATATTTTAATTTCTCCACTTTCGGTTATTGCCAGGATGAATTTAGGGCAGCTTTTAGAGGCTCACCTAGGTTTAGCAGCTAAAAAGTTGGGTAAAAAATATGCTGTAGCCAGCTTTAATAAGTTGCCCGAAAGTGTTATTCGTGAGCTTTTGCAAAAAGCTGGTTATCCTGCTGATGGTCGGATAACTCTTTTTGACGGTAAAACTGGTCAACCGTTTGATCAAAAAGTTATGGTTGGTGTGGGTTATATTAATAAACTTCATCATATGGTCGAGGATAAAATTCATGCCCGGTCAACGGGGCCTTATTCATTGGTGACGCAACAACCACTGGGCGGTAAAGCTCGGATGGGTGGCCAACGTTTTGGCGAAATGGAAGTCTGGGCTTTGGAAGCGCATCGGGCGGCTTATACTTTGCAAGAGATGCTAACAATTAAATCAGATGACACCGCCGGCCGGACCCAAGCTTTTCGCAATATCATCAAAGGTGAAGATACGCCGCACCCGACTTTACCGGAATCTTTCCGAGTTTTGGTTCGTGAATTAGCGGGCTTGGCATTAGAGGTTTCGCCAGTGGGGGCAATTCGCCGGCGGCCAGAGGTAACAAAAACTAAAGATGAGTAAAGATTTTTTTGACCAGAATATTATCGATTTCAAGGGGTT
Source organism: Candidatus Microgenomates bacterium (assembly GCA_015485895.1). Taxonomy (GTDB): domain Bacteria; phylum Patescibacteriota; class Microgenomatia; order UBA12405; family UBA6130; genus S016-97. The sequence goes on from WFSR01000027.1 coordinate 6,005, forward strand.
AAAAATTCGCCTTGCCTCACCGGAGGAGATTCGCCAGTGGTCTTATGGCGAGGTAACCAAGCCGGAAACCATTAATTACCGAACCTGGCGGCCGGAAAAGGACGGTTTGTTTTGCGAGCGGATTTTTGGGCCAACCAAAGATTATGAATGTTATTGTGGAAAATACAAAGGCATTCGTTTTAAAGGGGTTATTTGTGATAAGTGTGGTGTTGAGGTTACCAATTCCCGAGTTCGCCGGGAACGGATGGGCCATATTTCTTTGGCCGTCCCGGTAGTTCATCTTTGGTTTTTGAAAAACTATCCTTCACCAATTTCCCTTTTGTTGCGCATTTCCCAAAAGGAAATTGAATCGGTAGTCTATTTTGCTCGCTATTTGGTTATTAGCCTTGATGCAGGAGGGCGGGCAAGGGCAATTGACAATCTCAAGGAGGGTATCAAGGCGGAGATTGAGCGCCAGCGTGAGATTAGCCGCCGAGAGGTAAAATCGTTGCGAGAACACTTCCAGAGCGACAAACACCGATTGGAAGAGAAAATTAAAAATAAGGAACAACGGCGACTGGCGCAAATGGAGCTAAGGGTTAATTATAACCAAAAAATACAACGGGAAAAAGAACGTTTTTTGCTGGAAAAGAATCATCTTAAAGATTTGGAAAATACTCTCTTGGCGCGGGTGAAAACGATTAATCTTTTTACAACTCTTGCCGAAGAGGAATATTACCATCTTTCTCGTTTTGCGGCGGCTGATTTTTTTGAGGTAAAAATGGGAGCCGAGGCAATTTTGGATGCCCTGGCGGCCGTTGATTTGAAGCAAACTTTGAAAGGGCTGCGCCAGGCGATGGAGAAGACGACTAGTTTGGTGAAAAAGAATAAGATTATCCAGCGTATTCGCGTGGTCAACGGGATGTTAAAGGCTAATATTGATCCTACCTGGATGGTTTTGCGGGTTTTGCCAGTTATTCCACCTGATCTGCGGCCTATGGTCCAACTAACTGGTGGCCGGTTTGCGACCTCCGACTTAAATGATCTCTACCGCCGAGTTATTAACCGTAATAACCGCCTTAAGAAGCTAATTGCTGTTGGCGCTCCGGATATTATTTTGCGTAATGAAAAGCGAATGCTCCAGGAAAGTGTTGATATGTTAATCGACGCTACTAAAAGCCGGGGGCGGTTAACCCGGCGGCGAACGCCACCCCGATCTCTTTCTGATCTTTTACGGGGAAAGAAAGGCCGTTTTCGCAAAAACCTGTTGGGTAAGCGAGTTGATTATTCGGGCCGGAGCGTGATTGTGGTCGGGCCTGAATTGCATTTGGATCAATGCGGCCTGCCGAAAGAAATTGCTTTAGAAATCTTTCGCCCCTTCATTTTGCGGGAGTTGATCTTGCGCGGCTTGGCGCCTAATATCCGTAGCGCTAAAACTTTATTGGACCATCGTATTGCCGAGGTTTACGACATTTTGGAAGAAGTAGTTCGCAACCGGTTGGTCCTTCTTAATCGAGCGCCGACTTTACATAAGTTGTCAATTCAAGCTTTCCGACCAGTCTTGATTGATAGTTTGGCCATTCACTTGCATCCTCTAGTTTGTTCTGGTTATAATGCTGATTTTGACGGCGATCAGATGGGCGTTTTCTTACCTCTCTCGCATGAGGCACAGCGGGAAGCGCGAACGCTTATTCTTTCTACCCATAATTTACTTAAACCAGCTGATGGGGCGCCGGTGAATGTGCCCGGCAAGGAAATGGCAGTTGGCTGTTATTATGCAACTTCTATCCGTCAAGATGATCGGCCGCTTTGGGAACAATATCAACGGGATGGCAAGTGGCCGGAGGTAGCAAGTTTTGCATCTGCTAACGAAGCGGAGATTGCCTATAGGATGGGGAAAATTGCTCTTCGTGAGTTAATACTTGTCCAAATTAATGGTCAGCGTTACTTGACAACTGTAGGGCGAGTGATGTTCAATCGCGCTCTTCCCCGCGAGTTGGGTTTTATTAACGAAGCTATGAATAGCCGCCAGATTAAAGCTATTTTGGCTCATGTTTTCAATACGGCTCCCCGCCGTGATTATGTTGATTTGGTAGATGCGATTAAAGACTTCGGTTTTTGGGGGATGACAGTTTCTGGTATTTCTCTGGGAATTTTCGATTTGGGGGATTTGCCGGGCAAGAAAAAAATTATTGATGCTGCCGATAAACGAATTCAAGAATTGGAAGAAACTTACCAGGAAGGATTGTTAACGCAGGGAGAGAAAGAACGTCTATCCCGTGATGTTTGGTTGGAAACTACCGATGAAATTGCTGCTAAAACTTGGCAGCGGCTCGATCCTGACTCGCCAATCAAAATGATTTCTGGTGCCGGGGTAAAACGGGTTTCTCAAAACCAAATTAAGCAGGTGTCAGGTATGCGCGGCTTGGTAGTTGATCCTTTAGGGCATATCGTCCCCTTGCCAACAAAGTCAAGTTTCCGTGAGGGGCTTTCGACTTTTGAGTATGTAACCGGGGCCCGAGGCTCTCGTAAAGGATTAACCGACACGGCCTTGAAAACTGCTGACGCTGGTTATTTAACTAGAAAATTGATAGATGTTTCTCATGCGTGCTTGGTGCGCGAGGAGGATTGCGGTACTAAAGAGGGAGTGGTAATACACCGTCAAGGGCCGCGGGCTGAACGTTTTCTTACTCGTATCCGAGATCGGGTGCTGGCAGATTCGGTGAAAGATAAAAAGGGAAAAGTTTTACTAAAAGCAGGTACCCTTTTGGGTGAAAAAGAAATTGAGCTTATCAAGAAGAAGAAAATTGATGCGGTCAAGGTGCGCTCACCGCTAACTTGCAAGGCTAAGGGTGGCGTTTGCGCTAAGTGTTATGGAGCTGACCTGAGCACCCATAAGTTGGTAGAAGTGGGCACACCGGTTGGGGTAATTGCGGCCCAATCGATTGGTGAACCAGGCACTCAGCTCACTTTGCGGACAAAGCACTCTGGCGGAGTAATCGGTCTTGATGTTACTCAAGGACTACCGCGAGTGCAAGAGTTATTTGAGATGCGGACTCCTAAGTTAGCGGCTGTGTTAGCGGATTTTGACGGTCAGGTAACAATTCGCAAAACAAAGAAACAAATAGAGTTAGTTTTACGAGGAGAGAAAGGGAAAGTTTCTACTCATCATTTACCACTAACGGTTCCCTTGTTGGTAAAAAACAGACAAAAAGTGTCTGCTGGGGACCAGCTAACGGGTGGTTCGGTTGACCTAAGGAAATTAGCTACTCTGAAGGGAATTCAGCTTGCCCGTCAGCTTTTCCTGGATGAAGTCCAAAAAGTTTACGAAAGCCAGGGGATTACTATTCACGATAAACATTTTGAGGTAATTATTCACGAAATGAGTAGCAAGATAAAAGTTACGTCTCCTGGCGATACATCATTTTTAATTGGATCATATGTAGATGAAGTTGCATTCTTGGAGGAAAATAAGCAGGTTAAGAAGAGTGGTGGTCGACCGGCTCGGGGGCGCAAGGTTATTTTGGGTATTACCCAAGCGGCTCTTCATACCGGGTCATGGCTCTCGGCAGCTTCCTTTCAAGAGACAACCAATGTTTTAACTGAAGCGGCCATTCTAGGTAAGGAAGACCACCTGATTGGATTAAAGGAAAATGTTATTATAGGACGGTTGATCCCGACGGACCCCAAACGGGCCCGGATTAAATAACATGCCTACATTTAGTCAGCTGGTACGCCGAGGGCGGAAACGACGTTTGCGCAAACCAAAAACGCCGGCATTGCGAGGAGTTTTGAACTCTATTCGTAGCCGGTTAACCCCGTTGTTGTCGCCACAAAAGCGGGGAGTGGTCACATTGGTGCGAACGATGACGCCTAAGAAACCTCATTCAGCTTTGCGAAAAATTGCTAAAGTCAGATTGTCCAATAAGCGCGAGGTAACAGTTTACATTCCTGGTATTGGCCATAACATTGCCGAGCACGCCGTGGCCCTCATTCGTGGCGGCCGGGTCCGCGATTTGCCGGGAGTGAAATACCATATTATTCGTGGTAAATATGATGTTGAAGGGGTAGCCGGTCGGAAACAATCTCGCAGTAAGTATGGAGCGAAGCGTGAGGGGGTTAAAAAAGAAGAGAGTGCTTCGGGAGGAAACAATGGCTAGAAAGCGCCGTTTTCAACCGCGCTGGGTTGTGGCTGATCCAGTTTACAAACAGGTGATGGTTAGTCGACTAATAAATAAAGTAATGCGGTCGGGAAAGAAAACAGTCGCCCGGAAACAGGTTTACCGCGCCTTTGAGATAGTAGCCAAGAAGACAAAGAAAGATGCCTTAGAGGTGTTCGAGGGGGCGATTGCTAATATCAAGCCGGAGATAGAGGTAAGATCACGGCGGGTGGGGGGAGCGGCCTACCAAGTACCAATGCCGGTTAGCGAGAGACGGCGAAAATCGTTGACGTTGCGCTGGTTGGTCGAATTCGCTCGCAAGCGTCCCAATGCTACTTACCATACCTTTGCGGAAAAGTTAGCAGCGGAAATAATCGATGCTGCTAAAGGAGAAGGCGGCGCCGTTGGCAAGCGTCAGGAAGTGGAAAAACTAGCCGAAGCTAACCGCGCCTTCGCCCATTTGCGATGGTGAAAAAGGGAACTTAAAAGTGAAAAATCCAAGTGCAAAGTGAAAAAGCCCTGAAGGGCTGCCTAAAGCCGAAAGCCTAAATCCTTAATAAGGAAAAAAGAACTAATATGAGAAATGGATGGAACTAGGAACTAGGAAGAATAAGCACCAAATCCCAAATTCCAAATCACAAACAAATCCTAATTACCAAAATCCTAATCCGCCAGCTGGCGGACTAAACAAATTCAAATGACCAAAATCCAAACGTTCAAAACATTCCCTTTTTCTTTATCTTTTTCTTTTGTTTTGGTTATTTAGTCATTTGGTAATTTGGTTATTGTTTAGGATTTGGGTCATTAGGATTTAGGATTTGCCCCGACATCCGTCGGGGCAGGTTTGGAATTTGTGATTTGGAATTTGGAATTTTCTGATCTTTCTTTCATCCTCAATAAATTTATGGTATATTAAAAGCACTAGCCCGATGAAGGGCGTTATTTTTTAGCGC
>WFSR01000028.1 GCA_015485895.1 Candidatus Microgenomates bacterium
AACGCCACCGCTAACTAGAGATCCAATAGTAATATTGGCTAAATTTCCCCAATGAGGCGGAGGGCTGATAACAATATCGTCAGCAGCTTGAACTGTTAAAGCTAGCATTTCTTTCACCCCCTTTCTATAAACTTGGGACTGCTAATTTCAAGTCCTCTAAATTACTAATGCCAAAAATATAGCCAATTAATTTTAGAATAAGGAAGACCAAAAAAACAACTACCAAACCGACTAAACCACTGGTAATCCGCCCTTTGGCGCTCTTGACTTTATTTTCATCGCCGCCAGCTAAAATCCAGTTAATCCCCCCATAAAAGAAAACGCCGAGAAAGACCAGGACGGCAATAATAAACGCCCAACCTAGGATAACCCCCAAAAGGCGGTTAAAAAAACCAATATCGCCACTATTCCAAGCGGCATTAAGCAAAGGGTTGTGAATTTGTCCTGGTCCCACCGTGTGGTGAGGGTGAGCCCAGTCATCAGCTAAGATTTTATTCGTCATCAAAATTGCAATTTACTAATAACCGTATTTAAATCTAAAAGATTCACTTTAAACAAAATCTGGCTCACTAAAGCTAGGAGGAAAACGGCCCCCATGGCCACCAAAATACCAACCATGGTCAGGGTAATTTTTTGCTTAGCCTTACTAATTTTCTGGGCGTCGCCGCCGGCCGACATCCATTCATAGCCGCTGGCAATAATCACATAAAGGGCCCAAAGAATAGCAATCAGGCCCATAAAGCCCACTACCAGCGAAAGGAGGCGGCTAAAACCGGTGGTTACCTGGTCACCGCTACCCACATTCCCCAGGGGACCAATGCCCCCTAGAACGGGACCAACATTCTTAACATTCTTTGCATCTGCTAGAACCAAGTTTATTATCATGGCGCTGGCGCTGTCCAAATTTTTAACTGCAAGAACATTTTCGGGTCATTAAAGAGCAACAGGCCAACCAAAGCGGCCAGCAAAAAGGAGGCAGCCACGACGACCAGGCCAAGCAAAGTTTGCCAAATTTTTGCCCAGGCCTGGGTTACCTTTTGCGAATCGCCGGCGGCGGAAAAAAATTGGTAGCCGGCCAAAATAAAATTCACCAGAGCATAAAGCCCGGCCCCGACAATCATTAGCCTCAAAAGGTTATTGATTAAAATTACCAGGCCGCCACCAGCGGGACCACCTTTATTGGCAAACCGCCGGATTGCCGCTGGCGGATTAACCCGACCGTAAAACGGATCGCTAGCTAACAACCTCATCATAACGACGGATTTAAAATTGTAACCCCGGTTATTGCCTCAATAATTTGAATAATAAAATAACTGCTGATAATTATAGCAAATCCCAGGGCGGCGGCGGTCAGGGCTTTTTTGCCGCTTTCCAAATTATTCTTATCACCACTGCCGGCACTGCTGATAATCTTGTAACCGCCGATGATAAAGAGAATAATAAGAAGAAAACCGGCCAGATAAAAGGCGTTGTTAACCACCGTAGCCACCAAATCGCCAACATTGCTAAACGGCGGCGAATAAGAATCCTTCAGGTTGACGGTAACTGGTGCAACCTGAGCCACTGGCCAAATTTCCATTTGTTCTATTATACGAACTTCTGACTAAAAAGCAAAATAGAACTAGGAACTAGGTCAAACAAATCCTAAATTCTAATAACCCAAATCCTAAACAATTACCAAATGATTAAATGACCAAATGACCAAATGACCAAATGACCAAAACAAAAGACGCCCCCCTCTTGTCATCCCGCCCTTTCGTGAGAAAGAGCGGGATCTAGCCGAAGGCGCATAACTATTTGCTACTGCGCTCGCTCTGCTCGCTAGATCTTTACCCCTGCCGAAGGCGAATTTATTCCACCGAAGGGGGGCTTCGTCGCTTCGCTCCTCAGGATGACAAAAAAAGAAATGTTTTGAACATTTGGATTTTGGTATTGTTTGGAGTTTGGAATTTGGTACTTTTCTTTTCCTGGTTCCATCTTAATTTTCGCTATAATCTATAATATTGTATGATTTCTCTTTGGATACTAGGGTTTCTCTTCACTCTCCCCCTCCAGCTCGGTCGCCATTTTTGGTTTCCTTTCAGCTATCTTTGGGGATTACCAGTTGATTATCTTGCCCCGACTTTCTATTTGAGCGACTTCTTTTTCTTGGGCTGGCTGGTTACCAGTCTCTACCAATACCGCCCCCAAATAAAAGTGGTTCTCTTTTGGCTCATTTTTGCCACTGTCAATATTATTTTTAGCCAAAATTGGCAACTAGCTTCTTTTTCTTGGCTTCGTTTTTCTCAACTTCCCCTTTTAGTCTGGTTGATTCGCCGTCAAAAAATTTCCTTTCAACATTTCCTCTCCGCCTCCATCACCGGCTGGCTAATTTTAGAGGCTTTCTTTGCTCTTCTGGAGACTCTCCGCCAAGGCAGTGCCGGCACCTGGGGCTGGTGGTTTGGCGAGCGCAGTTTCTCTCTAGTGACTCCCGGAATTGCCAAGCTACATCTTGGCGGCCGCCTCCTTCTCCGCCCTTACGCCACCTTCCCCCACCCCAATGCCCTGGCCGGCTTTACTTTGGTTGCTTTTCTCCTCCTGCTTTCACTCCAGCCCCGGCGGTTATTGGTCACCGTCGCCGGTCTGGCCACCACCATCATCCTTCTCCTTACCGCCAGCCACCTCGTTTGGGCCATTGCCGTTCTAATTATCCTAACCACCCCCCGCCGCTGGCTGGCCCTTCCCCTTCTTATTCCCCTAATCCTAATTCCCCCACCTTTAACCAGCTGGCAACACCGTTGGCAACTCTTTCGGGCCGCTCTCCTCATCTGGCAGCATCATCCCCTCTTTGGTGTTGGTTTGGGCAATTTTCTCCCCCAACTGCCCCATTTTTGGCCCTTCTCTCCCCTTCAACTCTGGCTGCAACCAGTCCACAATCTCTATCTCCTCTGGCTAAGCCAAACCGGTTTCTGGGGATTGCTCATTCTCTGGCCAGAGCATTTTTGGTCCCGCAACCGCTTCTGGCAACTGGCCGGCCTGGCCATCTTGCTTTCCGGCCTTGGCGACCACTACTGGCTTACCAGCCAACAAAACTTCCTCCTCTTGGGAATCTGGGTAGGATTGGCCAACAGTTAATGCTTTTGTAGGAAACTTTCCGCTTCTAGGGCGGCCATGCAGCCGGTGCCGACGGCGGTGGCTAATTGCTGATAATGAGCATCGGCAACATCACCGGCAGCAAAAACGCCTGGACGCGAAGTGAGCACCTTTTCCCGGGTAACAACATAGCCGTGGTCATTCAATTCCAGCTGGCCCTGGACAAATTGGGTGTTAGGCTGGTGGCCAATCGCCAGAAAAAGCCCATCTAAAGGCAATTTTGACCGTTCACCAGTTTTAGTATCCTCCAAGACCACGCCGGTTAATTTTTCCTTCCCTTCTAACTGGACCACAACTTTGTTCCAGAGAATTTTAATATTGGGTTGTTTCTGAACCAACTTTTGGTTAGCTAGGGCGGCCCGCAACTGATCGCGGCGGTGGATAATATAAACCTGGCGGGCTGCTTTGGCCAAGACCAGGGCATCTACCATAGCCGTGTCACCGCCACCAACAACGGCGGCTACTCTTTGGCGGTAAAAAAAGGCATCACAGGTAGCACAAGTAGAAACCCCGTGGCCCAGCAATTCTTTTTCCCGGGGCAAACCCAAAAACCGGGGCGAGCCACCACTGGCAATAATTAAAGCCTCTGTTAGCAGCTCTTTTTCTTTCAAGAGAACCCGAAAAGGGCGCCGTTGCAAATCAGTTTTTATCACCTCACCGCCCAAAAAGCGGGCAGCAAATTTTTCCGCCTGCTGGCGAAACCGCTGGGCTAGCTCCGGCCCCTGGATCCCCTCGGGAAAGCCGGGATAATTTTCGACCAGAGTTGTTAAAACTGGCTGGCCACCAGGACTTAATCCTTCAATCACCAATGGTTTAAACCCCGACCGGCCGGCGTAAATTGCCGCTGTCAATCCCGCCGGACCGGCCCCGATGATGATTACCTTTTCTACTTTTTCAGCCATGATTCAAAGTCTCCAAAAACTCAGCGTTATCTTTCGTCTTAGCCAACTTTTGCAAAAAGGCTTCACTACGCTCGTCTTTATTTAACAAATCAACCATCCGCCGCATCCGGACAATTTGGGGATAAATCTTCGGGTCAAAAAGCAGTTCTTCCTTCCGAGTCCCCGACCGCTGGATATCAATTGCCGGGAAAATACGCCGTTCGGCCAGATGGCGGTCAAGATGGACCTCCATGTTGCCAGTACCCTTGAATTCTTCGTAAATGAGGTCATCCATCTTGCTACCGGTATCAATCAAAGTGGTGCCAATAATTGTCAGCGAGCCGCCATTTTCAATGTTCCGGGCCGCTCCAAAAAAGCGCTTGGCTGGATAAAGGGCCGCCGGGTCAAAGCCGCCGCTCAGGGTCCGCCCCGAAGAAGGCATCGACAAATTGTAGGCTCGGGCCAACCGGGTAATGGAATCTAAAAGGATAAAGACGTCCTCGCCCATCTCCACCAGGCGTTTGGCCCGCTCAATGGCGATTTCCGCCGCCCGGGTTTGGTATTCTGGCGGTTCGTCAAAATTAGAAGCGACAACCTCGCCCTTGACGCTGCGGACAATATCGGTTACCTCCTCAGGCCGCTCGCCAATCAGAACCGCCATCAGGTGAATTTTTGGATAATTTTTAGCCACCCCATAGGCGATATCTTTCATCAACCATGTCTTGCCGGCTTTTGGTGGCGAGACAATTAATCCCCGTTGACCAAAACCAATCGGAGCAATTAAATCAATCATCCGAGCGGCCAACAATTTTTGTTCCGTTTCCAACTTAATTTGCGGTTGGGGAAAAATTGGCGTCAACTGGCTAAACCAGGGACGAGCCTTGACTTTTTCCACCGGCTGGCCGTTTATTTTTTCAATCTTCAAGATACTTCGGTAGCGTTCATTATCTTTTGGTGCCCGAACTTGGCCGCCGACTAAATCACCTTCCCGCAATTGGAAGCGGCGGATTTGCGAAGCAGAAATATAAACATCGCCTGACGAGGGGGTAAATCTAGGCCGCAAAAAGCCATGACCTTCATTGGCAATGTCCAAAACGCCCTCGACAAATTCGGTTGGCAAACGGCTATCAGGAATAATCCGGCCATCAACTTCCACAAGTTTTTCCGGTTCCTCGTCAGCAGAAAATTTTTTAACCGGGGCCGACTTTTTTTGCAGATCGTCGGCGGTAACAAAAGAGGTATTATTGCTCATGTAGCTTCTCCTCAAAAAAATAACGGATTTAAAACAAAACCGAGGGCATAATTAGCATATTTAATCACACTCTCCCCCGGCTGTCAAATGAAATCGGAACTAGGAGCTAGGTTATTGGAATTTGGGGCTCGGGGCTTGGAACTTGGTAATGCGTCATCCCGCCCTTTCTTATGAAAGTTCAGGACTTTCAGTGGGTGGTGAACTATCGATGTTAATCAGACACCCAGCTGGAGATGCTGAAACCCCAGCTCCGACAAGTCGGAGGGGGCGGGTAAATTCGGAATGACGAGAAGGAGGTGTTTAGGTATTTTGTCGTTTGGTAGGAAAAATGACGAAAAGTAATTCCAAAGGTTGCCTGCCTGCGCAGGCAGGCAAATTCTAATTACCAAAATCCTAAACCCCGACGTGGCATCGGGGCAGGCAAATTCTAATGACCAAATACTTAAACAGGATAGTTTTTAGGCTTCTGTGTTTTGGTCATTTGGTTATTTGGTAATTTGGTTATTATTTAGTCCGCCAGCTGGCGGATTAGAATTTAGGATTTTGGTATTGTTTGGAATTTGGGGTTTGGTGCTTGGTGCTTGGAATTTATTGTTACGGTGTTGGGCTGACGGTAATTTGGGGAGCCGCTTCTTTCGACAACTGGATCGGGGTTACCACCGGGCTGGGCACGGGTGTTGGTAATGACAACTCCTTCGGCTTAGCCGCCGGCGTTGTTTGCTTCGTTTTCTTCCCCAGCAACTTTTGCCACTGGTCCAGCTCACCCTTAGCTTTTTGATAGTCAGGGCTATTAATATCCACCAAAGTTATCGCCTGTTTAAGTCGCTGAACAGCCGCCGCCAGCTTCTTCTGCCGCTTCAATGACCAGGCCCAATTATACCAACCATTGGCCCAATCAGGCTTCAAATTCACCGCCGCCTGGAAAACTTGCCCTGCTTGCTCATATTGACCTAGACTATAGTAAATACCGCCCAAGCTTAGCCGCAAGCGCGGGTCAAGAGGATTGAGACTAATTGCCTGCTGATGGGCAGCAATTGCCCACTGGTCTGCTCCCTTAGCCAAATTGATAAGCTGTTGATAAGTTTGGGCCAAATTACGCCAGGCTAGAAAACTATGGGGTTCTAGCGCTACCCCAGCTTTAGCTTCAACAATGGCCTCCTGGACCAATGCCGTTAATGCCTGCTTATCTTTAGCTTTGAGATTCTTGCCCCGCCGGGCCAAAGCAGCCACCAGGGCCAAATCCGTTTGACTTCTACCTAACCGATAAGGCAAGACAAAACGGTTATTGCGCACCGCACGCTGCTGGCAACGATAAGCTGCCATGCCATTATTATGATTAATAGCTACCAACGAGCGGACAAACCAATACTCCGCAATCAGAGCATGCCCCAAGAAAAAGCTAAGGCCGGCTACAATTAAAACCATTACCGTAGCAATACTCCGCCGGGCCCATTCTGGCAAATCAGCCACTATTTCCTGACCTGAGACAAACAACGACGCTAGTAACAAGAAAAGCCAAATTGTAACCGCCCCTACAGGCAAAATAAATTCTGCCACCGCTAAGAAAAGTAAAATCCAACTCAAAGGATCATCCTTTTTCTTTCGCCAAACCCGCCAGAGCACCACTAAGAACCAAACCCAAAGAACTAGACCTAAAATGCCAATCTCCGTCCAAATATGAAACCAGAAGTTAGCTGGTTGGGAAAAAAGAAGGTTCCATTTCTTACTCTGATTAAATTGCAATGGCCGGTAGGCGGCAAAAGCATTGACAAAATTAGCTGGCCCAACACCCCAAAGCGGCTTGTTCTTTAAACTTTCCACAGCAATCACCCAGGAAGTCTTAAAACCTAACAATTGGGGCCGGTGCTGATAAAGTTGATAGCTTTCTACTCCCCCACCAACAAGGAAAACAAAAGCCAAAACTAAAACTAGAAAATTGGCTTTCTGCCACAGGCGATGCTCATTTTTACGCCCCACAGCAACCAATTTTTGAAGCCAGAAAAGAAAAAGGGCGGCCAGGAAAATTAGCGTTGCCAAAGCTGACCCCAACGGCGACCAAAGTGAATCGCCAATAACAAAAGGGTGATAAGGCCCTAAAGGACGCAAAGGATAAAACTTTGGCGGCAAGATAAAAAGAGCTATAGCGGTCAAAGCCAGCAAAACGCCAGCCGCGCTCAAAACCGCCATTACTTTTTGGGGCTGGCGGCGCCAATCAGTTTGCCCCAGGAGAAAAACGAAAATCACACTTAAGGCAATTACCCACCAAGGATTTATTTCTAAAAGGCTGCGGACACGGACTCCGCTTCCGGCCAAAAACCAACTGATAAATCCCCAAATAATTAGGAGCAGGAGGGCGGTGAGTTTCCGAGGAAAGAAAATTTTTCGCTTCCCTTCCAAAAAGCCTAAACCCCAAATTGCCAACCCCAAAAGGTCAACGACCATCAACAAAACTAACTTACCCCCTAGAATTGGCTGCCGTGACCAGGGCCAGAAAAAAAGAGGCAAAAGAAAAACTGCCAATCCCATCAGCCAAAAAAGGGCTTGGTTCGAAAGCAGTTTTTTCTCCTTTAGCAATTCCATTACTCTTTTATCATAAGCTACCTCCACCCAGTCGTCAAGGGGTATCTTAATCTTTTATTATATTGCGACGCTTAATGGTATGTCGGGGCAAGTTCCAAGCCCCAAATTACAAACAAATTCTAAATCCTAATGATCCAAATCCTAAACAATTACCAAATAATTAAATGACCAAGTGACCAAAACAAAGAAGAAAAAGAAAAAAGAAAAAAAAGACTGTTTAGAACATTTGAATTTTGGTCATTTGAATTTGTTTAGTCCGCCAGCTGGCGGATTAGGATTTAGGATTTTGG
>WFSR01000029.1 GCA_015485895.1 Candidatus Microgenomates bacterium
AGGGAAAATCATTGAAATGGGCAACCACCAAACCCTAATGAAGCAAAACGGCCATTATGCTCGCCTTTTCCGTCTCCAAGCCCGCGGCTACCGAGAGACAGAGCTTAGAACTTAGAACTTGGAGCTTAACTTAATAGGTATATTAATTAAATTAAAACATTAAAGAATTAACGAATTATTAAAAGATTAACGTTTTTCTTCTTACTAAGCTCTGGGTATTTTGAATTTCGATCATTTGATCATTTAATCATTATTTAGGATTTAGGTAATTAGAATTTAGGATTTGCCCCCGACGTGATGTCGGGGCAGGCCTGCCTGCGCAGGCAGGCCTGCCCCTACCAAAAGGGGGGGTTCGGAATTTGGTGCTTAGTCTCCTCGTCATCCTGGTCCCCTCTGACTTGTCGGAGCTGGGGTTTCAGGATCTTCAGTGGATGGTGAATTATCAATGTCCATTAAACACCCGGCTGAAGATCCCACTCTTTCTTGCAAAAGGCGGGGTGACAGGAAAAAGTAAATAGGATAGGTTTCTTAATTTTTAGAGTCCCTGCGTCTCGCTAGATTAAAAGCGCGAACATTCATTTGAGACTTAACAGGTAGATGATAAATTTTTCATTATCTGTCATCTTTATAGTACAATTAAACCACTATGGCAACGAAAAATAAGAAAATCAAGATTGAGCTCACCCCCCAACAATTTCGGGATTTATTGTTGCTTGTGAGCTTGGGCACTTTCGTAAAAGAAAGTGTCGATGATATCACCGGTGAAGACTACACAAAGACTAATCAGCTTCTAGAATCTCTTTGCCGCCTAGCCTATAAACATGGATTGGATAACCTAGTCGAAAAATTTGAAGATCACTTTATCCCCACTACCTCTCTCGAGAAAGAGGAAGAGGCGATCATTGATATGTTTACCGAAGATTCTTTTTGGGAGGATTTAGTTCTCTATTTAGGCCGTCGCGACTTTCTCCGGTCTTTAACTAATAAGGAGATCGTTAAGCTAGCAAAAGTCCAATGGCTACCCGACAAAGTCAGGCGATTCTATCGCAAATGGGAAGAAGAATTTACCAAGCACGGCCTTGCCCGCCTTGACATCGTCCCCAACCCTGACCTCGACAATAAAAAGGGAGATAAAGATATAGGCTAAAACCCAACCACGTCTCTAAAATGAAATGATCAGATATTCCTAAAGAGATGGTTTTCCTGACACAAGATTACCACCGATATTAAAGATTGCCTGCCTAGGCAACTACTGAGGTTGATAACATTTTAATTATTCCAGTGATAGCACAGTGCACGGTGCATTTTAAAACATTGGCCTAAGGCTCTTTTGTTTGCAGCCCAACAAGTTTGCCCAAGAGGTCGGGCGCTCCTACATTGTACCGGCAAGTTTTTTCTTTGCATATGGGAACTTTACCATTCCACTCAATCTCAACCGGCAATCCACCTGGGCAGTAATGCCTGGCTATCTTAGGGTCCCAAGGGCTAAAAACTTCACAAAACACCCTCCCTTCATCTCCAGGTACAAGGTCATCTCCGTTAGTAATAGCATCTTTTAAATCTTCTAGTTCAATACCTGTTCCCCCAGGGTAACAGCAATTAGCAATTCTCATTTCTTTACCCTTCCTTCCAGAACTCATTTGTCATCCACCTCTTTCCTCATATCTCTCATAAGAAATATTATATCATACCCAAATCGTTGATTCGCATTTTCTAAGTCCTATTTGCAACTGCAACACAGCCATTAGGATAAGCGTACTATGAAAAACAAACACAGACATCTAACGGCTGCGGATCGTGGAGTAATCCAAGGACTACTCTCTGCTAAAACAGATAGCCAAGGTCCCTTTCTACCGTCAGCCGAGAAATCAAAAAGGACAGGACCCAGATAGCAATTACCAAGCCTGGTTAGGCCAGTTAAAACATCAAAAAGCTAGGCAGAGATTCAGGAAGAAAAAGAAGTTTGATAACTCTAAGATTTAAAAGCATGTTGTCGCTAAGCTTCAATTAAACTGGAATATTTGACGCGTTTTATATAATGGGCTATGGAAAATGAGGGTTGTTCGCATGGCACATTAACTTTATCTATGAGAGAGTATGCAAAAGAGAAAGTGGCCGATATTATTCAGACCTTAGAGGAATTTTCAATATCTCCTTATCTGGCGATCGTTTTTGGCAGTGCTATTAGAGGAAAGCAACTCCCTCCATGGCCTCGTTGTTTATGTCAACCCCCGGGGCTGACAGGATTATTCACCACCCCCTGGAGATCCCGCTCTTTCATAAGAAAGGGCGGGATGACGTACTACTAAGTTCCGAGTTCCGAGCACCAAATTACAAACAAATTCTAAATCCTAATGATCCAAATCCTAAACAATTACCAAATGATTAAATGACCAAGTGACCAAAACAAAGAAGAAAAAGAAAAAAGAAAAAAAAGACTGTTTAGAACATTTGAATTTTGGTCATTTGAATTTGTTTAGTCCGCCAGCTGGCGGATTAGGATTTAGGATTTTGGGATTGTTTGTGATTTGGTTATTGGGATTTGGTGCTTATTCGACCTAGCTCCTAGTTCCAAGTTCCAAGTTCCATTCTTCACTTTCTTAGCCCTTCGTCCTTAGCCCTTCGCCCTTTTCTTACCTAGTTCCTAGCTCCCTTTTAATTTCCCCAAGCTTGCACTCCGCTTGGAAGGTGAAAGTTCTAATTGAAATTGACAGATTAATTGTTTTGAGATAAAATTACCTATAATGATAGAGAGAATGATAAAAACCGGTTTTGGCAAAGTAGATAAAATACTTAATGGAATATTCGATGAGATGTTTCCTACAGAACCCCCAATAACACAGACAACGAGAGAAAAAATAAAATTCGCATACGAAACCCTAGCTAAGTTAAATCAGGAATTGGATCTGTGGCATCAATACATACCGCCCAAACTATACGAGACAATAACGGACGATTACCGCGACAAGAGAAACTATAAAAGCCGTACTTATGGGCTATTTACTCCAGATGAAACAATACGCATAAGCGAGAATTGGGACGGTGGACGGCGCACACTTGTAAGAGACGAAAATAATTTAGAATTATTATTCTGGCAAAAGTTAAGGAAACGGCATATAACGATACTCTTGAAATTTTCAAAGTTGCCGTTTCGCAGAGACCATATAGGGGAAGAAGCCCTCTCTATAGACGTTTCTGGTTGTTGGCTAGATTTAAAATCTTTAGTAGGAGAGGAAATAGTGGAATCATTGCTACCGCTGATCCCTCCACACATTATGGTGAGAGGGCACTTTTGTATTGAAGGGCTATTGCAACAGCAATTGGACGAAAGAGGAGAAATCACTTCTTCCATCGATAGGATCACAATAACTTCTCCCTGGAAACTCCTTCTCCCTGAAGAATGGAAGAGAATTGTAGATTAAAGTATCGGTATTATTTTTAGGCTATAATAAATAGGCTATAATCTATAATAAACACATGTTCCGTTCCCGGCGCTGGCAGCGGCTGAAAGAATACCTCGTTTTGTCTTGGCGGGTGGGCAAACTTTACCACCAAGCCAACCCCCGTCTGTTCTGGCTTAACTTTCTCACCGTCGTTTACACTGCCCTTACCCCTTTGGTCAGTGCCTGGGTTTTCAAGCTTATCATTGACCAAATAATTCGCGATCAACGGGTTGGTGTCCTCCATCTTTCCTCTCTGTTGACCCTTTTAACAGCCACTCTTTTTATTAACATCAGCACCCGCCTTGCCTGGCGCCTCCTAGAATATTGCGAACGAATGCTCTATCTTGACTTTGGCCGTCTAATCACTCTAGCTACCAACCGTCGTTTTGCCTATCTTGATTTTTATCACTGGCAAGATGCCAAGCTCCACGACCTTTTTAATAAAGTCCGCGAAAGCTATACTTATCGGCCAAGCAATTTTGCCGACCGGCAATTTTATCTCCTCCAAAATTTGGTTTCCCTCACCAGCAACGCCTTGGCGGTAATTCTTCTCAACCCGCTATTCCTCATCCTCTTGATTATTGCCTCCCTGCCCGAACTTTTAGTTAGCCTTCGTTTTAGCCGTTCCATTTGGGATATTCACGGCGCCAAGGGGCCCATCCGCCGGAATTTTTGGAATACTAGTTATTACCTCACCCGGGAAAGGGTTTTGGCCGAAATTCACGCCCTTGGCCTGCAAAATTTCCTCCTCCAGAAAATTGATCGGCTTTACCGTCAATTCTTCGCCTACCAAAAGGAGGCCATCAAAAAAATGGTCAACCAACGGGCTGTTTCCGCCAGCCTCGATGCCAGCGCCCGCTTTCTAGTTTTTGCCGTTATCGTTTTTCAAGCTGCCCTCAACAAAATTACCATTGGTGGTCTAAGCTTCTATGCCAGCCGGTTAAACGGATTCAGCCACGACCTGCGCAGTTTTTTCCGCAACCTGGCGGCTAATTTTGAAGACCTCCTTTATATCCGCGACCTTTTCCGCCTTCTTGATTTGCCGGAAATTATCACCAGCGGCCAAAAACAGCCTTCACCACCTTTTCAAATTGAATTTCGCAATATTGGTTTTCACTATCCTAGCTCGGACCAGTGGGTTTTCCGCCATTTCAATTTAACCATCAAACCTCGCGAAAAATTGGCTCTCATTGGCGCCAACGGCGCTGGTAAAACAACCCTTATCCGCCTTCTTTTGCGCTTTTATGACCCCCAAGAAGGGCAAATTTTAATTAATGGGACAGACCTTCGGGGAGTAAATTTGGCCTATTGGCGGCGGCAAATTGCCACCATTCTTCAAGACTTCAACCGCTACGCCTATAGCTTTCAGGAAAATGTTTATCTGGGCGATGTCTTTCGGCCATTTTCAAAAACCGATTTCCAAAAAGCCGTTAACGATGCCGAGGCTAAAACCCTTCTCGCCCGTTTGCCGCGGAGGGCAAAAACCATTTTAGCCAAAGAGTTTCGCCAGGGAACTGATTTGTCAACCGGAGAATGGCAGAAAGTTGCCCTCGCCCGGGCCTTTTACCGCCGGGCGCCAATCTTAATCCTTGATGAGCCGACAGCAGCCATTGATGCCCTCGCCGAGGCCCGCATTTTTAACCGCCTTAAGCGGCTTTTCCAAAAGAAAACGGTTATTATGGTCTCCCACCGCTTTTCTACCGTCCGCCACGCCGACCAGATTGTTGTTCTTCAAAAAGGGAAAATCATTGAAATGGGCAACCACCAAACCCTAATGAAGCAAAACGGCCATTATGCTCGCCTTTTCCGTCTCCAAGCCCGCGGCTACCGAGAGACAGAGCTTAGAACTTAGAACTTGGAGCTTAACTTAATAGGTATATTAATTAAA
>WFSR01000030.1 GCA_015485895.1 Candidatus Microgenomates bacterium
AGCCGCAAACTCCGCGCCGCCGGACCCTTGCCCAAAACCAAATCCAACTTAAAGTCTTCCATCGCCGGATAAAGCGTTTCTTCAACTGATTTATGGAGGCGGTGGATTTCGTCGATAAAAAAAATGTCGCCTTCTTCTAGCGAAGTTAGGATCGAGGCCAAATCGCCCGCCCTTTCCAGAGCTGGCCCCGAGGTTACCCGAATATCCACCCCCATTTCTTTTGCCAAGAGAGTGGCCAAGGTAGTTTTTCCTAAGCCCGGCGGCCCATAAAAAAGAAGGTGGTCCAGGGGTTCATGGCGCTTCCGGGCAGCATTGATAATAATTCGCAACTGGCGCTTCAGGCCCGGCTGGCCAATAAAATCCCGCAAACTTTGCGGCCGCAAAGAAAGCTCGGCTCCCTTTTCTTCTTCGTCGACCAATTTTTTCAAAACATCAGCGCCCATAGTTTTTCCCCAACTTTTGTAACGCAAATTTTACTATTTCCTCAGTTGACGTCACTTCTTGGGGCAGGTCCCGCAAAGCCTGGTCGATTTCCGCCCGTTGGAAGCCCAAATTACGTAAGGCTTGGTAAACTTCCTCATTGCCACCCTGGCCAGTTCGCAAATCAAGGCTTTTTACTTCGCCCACTTTAGTTTTCAAATCGACAATAATCCGCTGAGCGCCCTTGCGACCAATCCCTTTCACCTGTTGAAAAAAAGCCACATCGGCCTCGGCAATCGCCCGCAAAATTCGCTCACCATTGCCAACGGCAAAGACGCCCAGTGCCGTCCGCGGCCCCACTCCGTTGACTGAGAGCAAAAATCCAAACACTTCGCGGTCGCGTTGCAAAGAAAATCCATACAAATCGCTGGCTGCCTCCGCTACATAGTGGTAAATAAAGAATTCCTTGTTGTCGCCAATTTGGGCTTTGCTAAAATCGCCTGGCGGCAGGTAAATCGTCCAGCCGATGCCTCCCGTTTCCAATTCTATCCAATCAAGGCCCTTATTGGTAATTTTGCCTTTTAAACTGCCGATCATATTTCTATTATAGCAGTTAGTTTGTTGGTCGGTTGCGGGACACACTGGTGTATTAACAATAGAAAGAGGAGCCAGGCATCAGAGCGCACTCCGCCCGCAAGCTTTGCTGAGGACGAGTGGAGCTGATGCTGGCGACTCTAACAGCAATTTACTATCCAATCACTTTTCTCAACACTCCCGCCAATTTCTTAGCGCTATGGCGCAAACGGGTATTTTTCTTTTCAATAATGGCAATATCCGCCAATATGGGCTGCGGCTCCAAACTTTCATCCGCCCGGATGGGCCGCGAATGCTCGTAAGAATAAAGCTTCATTGCCTTTTCCCAAATCTTTCGCGGCTGCCGGGGAAAATCGGCCATAATGATATCATCGAAGGGTCGGCTCATTTTTAAGTAGCGGCGGAAAATATCAATATAATCCCGTTGGCTGTAATATTGGTTCTCATTTGCCACCGACATTAAATTAGCAATTAAAATTCTTCTGGCTCGGCTCTGGCGATAAGCGGCTGCCATGCCCCGAGGTAAAAAATTAGCCAATAGTGACCCGTACAAACTACCCGGGCCGATAATGATAACCTGGCTTTCCTTAATCGCCTGAATAGCCTCCGGGCTTGCTCGCACCCGCGGCTCCAACCAAATCTTCTTTACCCGATCAGTCGACATCCGTTGCAAATCCAAATAATGTTCACCGCGGTATTCTTGGCCGCTTAAAGTCTGAAAAGCCAAGTCAGCCGGTTCGGTGGCCACCGGCACTACCCGCCCGGCCAACTTGACGCCCATTAGCTCCTGAAAAAATTCGTCGGCCTGATTAATATCCCCCAACTTCTCCACCAAAAAGCGAAAAAAATTATTGCCAAAATTTCTTCCCCGCCCGTCCCGATAACGTAACATTTCTTGCCACAGCTTTTTCCTTTTCCCATCCCGCCAAAGAGAAATCAGCGCCCGCCAATAATCAGAAAATGCCAACAATTGGCCTCTTTCGTCGGTGCGCATCCGTCCGGTATCGCCGCCGCTATCAAAAGTGGTCACCACCGAAACAATATCCCGAAAACCGGCTCGTAAAAGAGCCCGGTTAGTAATCGGCATCCCCGATCCACCGCCGACAGTGCAAATCCTCATTACTCCATTATAGCGCCCCAATACTAAATAAAATTCCAAATTTCAAGCACCAAATTCCAATAACCAAACAAATCCTAAATCCTAATGACCCAAATCCTAAACAATAACCAAATGTCCAAAATTCAAATGTTTAAAACATCTCTTCTTTCCTCTTTATCTTTTGTTTTGGTCATTTAGTCATTTGAATTTTTGATCATTGTTTAGGATTTAGAGTTTAGGATTTTGGTATTGCCTGCTTGCGCAGGCAGGGTGCTTGGAATTTATTGTTTTTAGATGCGGTAAAATTAGAGGATGAAAATTTTGGGTATCGATCCTGGCTTAGCGGCAACTGGTTGGGCAATTGTTGAAAAAGCCAAAACGCCCCTCCTTGGCGACTATGGCTGCATCACTACCGCCAAGACCGCCGCCTTCGCTAGCCGCCTTGATGCCATTTTCCGCAAAAGCCAAGCAATCATCCGTCAATATCAACCTGATGTCCTAGTCATCGAAGAATTATTTTTTGCCAAAAACAGCAAAACCGCCATTAATGTTGCCCAGGCAATGGGAGTTGTCAAGCTAGCCGGCCAGCAAGCCAAAATCCCCGTTATCGGCTATACCCCTCTTCATATCAAAATTGCCATCGTGGGTTATGGCCGGGCTGACAAACACCAGATAGAATTTATGGTTAAGAAAATTCTCCACCGCCAAGAAAGCATTAAACCCAATCATGCCGCCGACGCCGTCGCTGTCGCTCTGACCCACTTATTCCAAAATCCCCAGCTAAAATGAAAAAGAAAATAATTTATGCTTTATTAGCCATTTTTACTCTCTTTGGCCTTTATTGGCGCCTGGCCGGCCTTCGCCAAGGCTATTCCTTCTGGACCGATGAAGACCACGTGGCCATCTTCGCTCGGGCCATCCTCCAGTGCCACGCCCCCGTCCTTAGCAACGGCTACAACACCGGTCTTTACCAATATCTTTGGTATTGGCTCACTGCCCTGCCTATGGCCCTAATTTCACCCCCCGAATTTGCCGCCCGCTTGCCGGCAGTTTTCTTTGGCCTGGCCACTATTCTCATGATTTATCTCCTCGGCCGGGAATTTTTCGGTCCCTTCAGCGGCTTATTGGCCAGCTTTCTAATAGCCTTCCTACGAATTGAAATCCTCTGGTCCCGCCAGGCCCGCCCCTACCAGGCTTTGCAATTTTTCTTTCTCCTGACCGCCTTCTTGCTTTTTCGCTATTACAAAAGTCCCAGCCGCCGCCAAAAAATAGCCTATTTTCTAGGATTTTTGCTAACCGCCGTTCTGGCCAGCCTCTGCCACGGCCTCGGCCTCCTCATTCTTCTCGACGGCCTCATTTTTCTCTTTATCATTTCCCCACCTCGCCCAGTCACCATCGCCACCGGTATTGCCACCATCCTTCTCAGCTTCCCCTTTCGCAAACTTTTATTAGCTATCCTCACCAAGTTAGGTCAGATCAACAATCTCTTTTATTACCGTGTTTTCCTTACCCATCATTACCTGCCCTTAATCATCTTGGCCACTCTTGGCTCTTTCTGGCTCGGCTACCAAAGCCTCCGCCAGCCAAAATTGCGCGCCCCCCTCCTTCTTCTCACCATCCCTTTAGTCATCCAGACTCTGGTAGTTAGTTTTGCCCTCGGCCAGCCCTTCGTCCGCTATTTTTACATCACTTTTCCTTTCATCATTCTTCTGGCCGTTAGCCCATTTTTTCTCGCCAAGCATTCAGCTCCCCCAAAACGCTTTCTGACCCTTAGCATCGTTAGCCTTCTCCTTCTCGCTACCCTTCCCCAACTAGCCCTCCGGCCCCAAAAATATTATTCCCTTAACCGCGATATGCAAGAAATTCCCGAAGTTAATTGGCAAAAAATTTATGCCCTGGTAAAAACCTGGCGCCAAAATCACCCCCAGGCACCGCTGGTAGTCAATTGGAACGACTTGCCTATTTGGTATCTTGGGGAAACACCCAGCTACCTTTACTTATTACGACCTGTTCCTGCCCGGCGTGATCCTCTTTCTGGAGCGAGAATTCTTCATTCAGTGAATGAATTAAAGACTCTCGTCCACCAACACCCTACCGGCCTAGTTGTCCTCGATAGTTGGGATGACCGTGTCACCGGCGGCGTCCGCCAATATTGCCGGCAAAATCTCCACCATGAAGTAGAGGTTCGTCAGCTTTTTCCCCACCAGCCCCGCCCCTGGCCAGTCAATATTTATTCTTGGTCTCCTTAAGGGCCTGCCTTTCTAGCATTTGCCAAAAGCGCTGCCTTTCTCGAGGGGTTGCCTTCTGGGGATCATAATAAGTAAACCAAACCTTATTGCTCACCTTTTGTCTCTCACTCCCGTCCCTTACTTGGACCCAAAGCCAGCCTGTTTGCGAAAGCCGGGGATCAATTTCCACCACGATTAGTTTATCGCTCCAATATTTTATCCTCTGGCGACGGCTCTTGATTAGCACTTTGGACATAAAGGGTAAATCGCGAAAATTGCGCCCATAGATTTTCACCGCCATATAACGGCTAGCAATATCGGGATTTATCCGCAGAACATAGGGTTGGAACTCAAATTTAGCCCGTGCCTGATGAAAAATTATCCGGTTACCCCACCAAAACAGCAAAAGCAGGCCGACCAAAATTATTTTTCGCCATTGCCATAACGCTTTTCTTTTTAGCCAGAAAATTATTGCCAGTAAAATTAAAATGAGCCAAAATCCTAACAAATAGGGCAAAAGCCGGCTGCTGAATTCTGGCCAAAATTTATTTTCAAAAAACCGCCGGTAAAATTGGATTTCCCGATACATGCCCAATATTCCCAAAATTCCCAATATTCCTCCGGCAATTTCCCAAAAATATTTAGCTGCCACTAATATTAAAGTCAAAATTGCTTTTCCTATCGCCGCCACTCCCCGCCAAAACCAGCTCGCCTGCCCCCGTTTTTTCATCACCGCCAGATCTTGTACCCACCGTTCCCGTTTCGCTATCAACGCCACTACCACCTTTTGCGTTAGCAGACTAATGC